>NZ_CADCWD010000037.1 GCF_902806315.1 uncultured Sphingosinicella sp. | reverse complement strand
GGGCCTGGCGGCCGCCGCGCAGGTGCCGCTTCGCAGCCTCGCGACGATTGCGGCGCCGTGGCGCTTCTCCGGCTTCCCTGAAGAAGCGAGGTCCATGCTCGGCCGACTCTGGAGCCAGTCCAAGCCGACCGCCGAGGCGCTGGGCGTGCTCCCGATGGAAGCACTTCAGAGCGCCTTCTGGAGCCTCGATCCGAGCCGCACGGTCAGCAAGTTCGAAGCCTATGGCGAGATGGTCCCAGAAAGCCCGGAGGCCCGGACCTTCGTCACGCTCGAGGACTGGGCGAATGACGGCCCGCCGGTCAGTGAAGCGGCGGCGCGCGAGCTGTTCGAGGACTTCTTCGCCAACGACCTTCCCGGGCGCGGGGCGTGGCAGGTCGGCGGCCGGACAGTTGATCCTGGTGCGCTCCCCTGTCCGGCCCTGAACGTCGTTTCCACCACCGACCGGATCGTGCCGGCTGCGTCGGGGACCTTGGCCGGAGAGCGGCTCGACCTGTCCGTCGGCCATGTCGGCATGGTGGTCGGAAGCCGCGCCCGGGAGGCGCTGTGGGAGCCGCTGGACCGCTGGCTTTCGCGGCCCGGCTCTAGCTGATAGGGGCTGCGCCAACCCCTTCACTGGAGAAAGTTCGCCATGACCGAAGTCGTGATCACCGCCGCCAAGCGTACCTCCGTCGGGGCCTTCCTCGGCTCCTTCGTCGGCACGCCCGCGCACGAGCTCGGCCGGATCGCGATCGAAGCCGCGCTCGCGCAATCGGGTGTTGCTCCGGGAGAGGTTTCCGAAGTGATCATGGGCCAGGTGCTGACCGCCGCGCAGGGACAGAATCCCGCGCGCCAGGCCTCGATGGCTGCTGGCGTGCCGAAGGAGGTGCCCGCTTGGGGCCTCAACCAGGTCTGCGGCTCGGGACTTCGCGCCGTAGCTGTCGCCGCGCAGTCGATCATCGCCGGAGATGCGCGGGTGGTGGTCGCCGGCGGCCAGGAGAGCATGAGCCTGTCGAGCCACGCCCAGAATGTGCGCGGCGGCACCAAGATGGGCAATCTCGAGCTCGTCGACACGATGATCAAGGATGGCTTGATGGACGCCTTCAACGGCTACCATATGGGCATCACGGCCGAGAACCTGGCCGAGCAATATCAGATCACGCGCGATGCGCAGGATGAGTTCGCCACCGCGTCCCAGAACAAGGCTGAGGCGGCGCGCCGCGAGGGCCGGTTCGACGACGAGATCGCAGCCGTGACCGTGAAGGGCCGCAAGGGCGACACGATGGTCGAGCGCGACGAATTCATCCGCGAGGGCGTGCAGGTGGCGAGCCTCGCGGGCCTGCGTCCCGCCTTCAAGAAGGACGGCTCAGTCACGGCCGGCAACGCCTCGGGCCTCAACGACGGCGCGGCCGCTCTCGTCCTGATGAGCCGGGAAGAAGCCGAGCAGCGCGGCGCCAGCATCATCGCGCGGGTGAAGAGCTTCGCCTCCGCCGGCGTCGACCCGTCCATCATGGGCATCGGGCCGGTCCCCGCATCCCGCCGCGCGCTGGAAAAGGCCGGCTGGAGCATCAAGGATCTCGACCTCATCGAAGCCAACGAAGCCTTCGCCGCGCAGGCGCTTGCCGTGGGCAAGGAACTCGGCTGGGACGCGGAGAAGGTGAACGTCAACGGCGGCGCGATCGCGATCGGCCACCCGATCGGAGCGTCGGGAGCGCGGGTGCTCACGACCCTGCTCTACGAGATGCAGCGCCGCGACGTCAGCAAGGGCCTGGCGACGCTCTGCATCGGCGGCGGCATGGGAATTGCACTCTGCGTCGAGCGCTGAGCCGCCGCCGAAGCGAGCGGGCCTGTTTAGAGGTAGGACAGCGGTGTGCTGGCGAATTACGCAGCCGATTTGAGCCGAACGACACTGTTGCGGAATGGTTACAGTCTCCGGGATTTCGACGAAACGACGAGGCAAATCCTTGAACCGACCAGCCATTCCGTAGGAGGCGACGAACAGACGTCGCGTGGGCGACTCCAAAAGGGATAAATCGGGATGAGGAAATTTGGGTTGCTCGGCTCAAGCGCGCTGCGCTCGGCTGTTTTTACTGGCTTTGCCGCTGCGCTCTCCACCTCTGCGTTCGCGCAGAGCACCACCACGACCGCTACAACTGACCAGGACCCGCCGGAGACGCTGCAGAGCGAAGCGGAAGTCGAGTCCGGTCAGGATGCCACTTCCGGCGCGCAGGGTGAGTCGGCCGAGGGTCAGGCGATCACCGTCACCGGCTCGCGCATTCGGCGTCCGAACCTTGAATCGAGCATCCCGATCACTTCCTTGGGGGGCGAGGAATTTTTCCAGCAGGGCTCGACCAACATCGGTGAAACCCTAAATGAGCTGCCGCAGCTGCGCAGCACCTTTGCCCAGTCTAACCCGGGCCTCGGCATCGGCGTCGCTGGCCTCAACCTTCTCGATTTGCGCGGCCTCGGCACGCAGCGGACCCTGGTTCTGGTGAACGGCCGCCGCCACGTGCCGGCCGACATTCAGAACAATGCCGTCTCGCCCGACGTCAACACCATCCCGAACGACCTTGTTGAACGCGTCGATGTGGTGACCGGCGCCAACTCGGCCATTTACGGTTCGGACGCGATCGCGGGCGTCGTCAACTTCATCCTGCGTCGGAACTTCGAAGGCCTGCAGATCCGCGGGAATGCTGGCATCTCCGAGGAAGGTTACGGCGCCAACCAATATGTCTCGGCCATGTACGGCATGAATTTCGCCGACGATCGCGGTAACGTGACGGTGCATGGCGAGTATGCCCGCCAAGAGCGCGTCTTCACGGACGACGTTTCGTTCCTTCGCCAGAACAACGGATTTGCAGTCGTCGACGTCGATCCTGCCGGCCTGCCGCAAGGCAGCGACGGAATTCCCGACCGGGTCTTCGTTCGCGACATCCGCTCGCGCAGCATCAACCGCTTCGGCCTGATCCCGATCACCCAGACGCCGACCTCCCCCAATTGTGGCACTGCGGTCACCGGCAGTGGCGCCGCCGGCGTACCGTTCAATTGCATCCTGGTCTTCACCCCGGAGACGAACCTGCAGGCCGGGACTGGCACAGCTTTCGGCTCGGGCCAGATCGGCACTGCGGCAGGCGGCAATCTGCAGACTGGTCGCGAGCGCGGCCTGTTCTCGGTACTGCCGGGCTATGAGCGCTACAATGCCAACCTGCTCGGGCACTTCACCTTTACGGAGGCACTGGAGGCCTTCGTGGAAGCCAAATATTCGCGGGTCAATGTTCAAGGCTCGAACTTCGGCCCATTCGGCATTCAGGGTCTCGTTGGGCAGTTTGACGTGCGTCAGCGGCCCCGTCTCGACAATCCGTTCCTCAGCCCTGCCAATCGGGCCACGATCGCCAATGCGATCTTGGCATCAAACTGCGTCCCGTCGCTGAACGCGGCCTGCCCCGCCACGACGAACATCGGAACGGCAGCGGCCCCCGTCATCATCCCAGGAAACCTGACGCCTACGCAACGGGCTCAGATTGCGGCGGGCACCTTCCGCTTCCCGATCGCGCGCAACATTCTCGACACCGGCGCCCGGGACGAAATCTTCGCGCGCGATACCTACCGTATCGTGGGCGGTCTGCGCGGCACCTTCAACGAGGATTGGAACTACGAGCTCTCGGCCAATTACGGCAAGACCAAGGAAAGTCTCCGGGCGACGGGCTTCGTGGACGTTCAGCGCTTCTCGCTCTCGATCGATGCCGGCCGCAACCCGACCACGGGCGCGATCGAATGCCGCGCGAAGTTCGATCCCGCCGCCGCGATCGCCGCCCCGAACACTCCGGCAAATCAGGCCCGGCTTGCGGCCGACATCGCGGCTTGCGTGCCGTACAATCCATTTGGCGCGGATCCCACCGGCACCAACCTTGCGGCAGGCCAATATTTCCTGGCTAACCCTCGGGTGGACGGCTCCATCGACCAGCTCATCTTCTCGGGTTTTGTGTCCGGCGACTCAAGTCAGCTGTTCGAGCTGCCAGGCGGTCCAATTCGCTTCGCGCTCGGCGGCGAGTATCGGCGTCAGGAGGCTTTCTACGAGCAGGACGAGTTCTCCGCGTCCGGCACGACGAACTTCCTCTCCTTGGGCACGTTCGATCCGCCGGCCTTCGAGGTGAAGGAAGCTTTTGCCGAGCTCCAGCTCCCGATCCTGCGCGATGTGCCCTTCTTCCATGACCTGACGGTCTCCGGAGCGGGCCGCGTCGCGGACTATAAGGGAGCCACCGGGACGGTGTTCGCCTATAATGGCGGCGTCGAGTGGGCGCCGGTCCGCGACCTTCGTTTCCGCGCCAATTACGGGCGCGCCATCCGCGCTCCGAACCAGACGGAAACGTTTGGCGAGCTGATCCCGAACTTCGCACCCGGTTTCCAGGATCCTTGCGCCTCGAACAATATCGGCTCGGGCACGCAGTTCCGTGGCGCGAACTGTGCGGCGGATCTCGGAGCACTCCTCGGGAACATCCGGAACCAAGTCATATCCCTGCCGGTGCTGAGCGGCGTCAATCCGAACCTGCAAGAGGAGACCTCCGACTCGCTCACGATCGGTGCGGTCATCCAGCCGAGCTTCATCCCCGGCTTCTCGTTGTCGGTCGATTATTACGACATCAAGGTGAAGAACGTGATCTCGTCGGCAAGCGCTCAGCAGATCGTCAACGGGTGCTACGACCAGCCCTCGCTCGACAACCAGTTCTGCGCACTGTTCGAGCGTTTCCAAGGTCCGGGCACGGGTCCCTTCAGCGAGCAACCTGGAGAAGTTCTGGGCAATACCACCATCCAGGCCCCGCTTAACTTCGCGCGTCGCGTGAGACGGGGTATCGATTTCGAGGCGGCATACCGCACCACCCTGATGGAGGATCTGCGCTTTGACTCGCGGATTATCTACACGCACCAGCTGAAGAACAGCAATTTCCAGAACCCGACCCTTCCGAACTTCGAAAATCGTCTTCTTAGTGAGCTGGGCGATCCCCAAGACGAGTTCCGGCTGGACGTGGATCTGACCAGCGGACCGTTCACTTTCGGCTATGAGCTGCGCTATATCAGCTCCCAGTTTGTGAACGCCTTCGAGGACTTCAACGCCCTCCAAGACCGTCCGCCGCAGGATGCCGACTATGCCGACATCCAGAAGTACCCCGCGGTGTTCTACCATGACGTTCGTTTTGACTGGAAGATCAAGAACGGTGGGGAGAATGCCCAAGACCTGAACTTCTTCTTCGGCATCGACAACGTCTTCGACCGGGAGCCGCCGCTGGGCCTTACTGGCACCGGCGCGGGAAGCGCGATCTACAGCATTCGTGGCCGCAACTTCTACGCGGGCTTCCGCGCCCGCTTCTAAGACCGACTTAAAACCTTACCTAAGGGGCCGGAACGATGTTCCGGCCCCTTTTTTCTACCGGGAGCAGGCCAACCTGCACAGCGTGCTAACCGTCAGTGGAGTGTTGCCCTGCGGCGAATAAGTAGTTTGGCTTTTGGCTGCGCTTTGACGCCATCGAGTCTGCTAGAACATCCACTTACAACAGCGGAGGCGATCGACAGCCTGTGACGGCGGAAGTCCGGCGAATGCTGCATCAGGCGGCTGCATCGGGAAACGCGGATGCAATGCTTCGCGCAGGAGCAGCCGCACTGCAGGCCGGTGTGTATGCGGACGCCGTGCCCGCGGTCGCAAACGTCCTTCGGGACCATCACGCCAATGCTCGCCTGTGGCAGTTGCTGGGCCTCCTCCATCGAAATCTCGAGGACCTCGCCCCGGCGGTAGAGGCGTTCGCAAAAGCAGCAGAGTTGTTGCCGGACGACCCAATGATCGCACACGCCCGTGCCTGTGTATGCTTCGAGGCGGGGCTGCCTGCTGCGCATCTTTTCGAGCGGGCGCTTCGTCTATGCCCCCCCGACCGATCCATTCTGCTGCGGCATGCGGCCGCTCAGATTGCAGAGGGGCAGAGCGAGGCAGCGGTAGCGAGCATTCAACAGGAATTGCTGCGCAGTCCCACATGGATAGAGGGACACGCAGCTCTCGCCCGTGTCCGTTGGACAGGTGGCGAACACGAGGAATTCACGGGCAGCTTCGAGCAGGCGCTTCGAGCCGCGCCGCGCGAGGTCGCCCTCTGGCGCGCATACATCGAGACGCTTCTGAATGCCCAGCTTCATGAGCGGGTCCTGGTCATCGTCGCGCGTGCGCGTTCCGCCGCTGGACCTCACTCGTCCTTCGACGCAGCCGAAGCCATTGCGATGAGTGAGCTGGGAGACGTGGAGGTTGCCGGCGAACTGTTTCGCCGGGTGGCACATGTGAAGGACGTGAAGGTGGTTCTATACTATCTTCGCTTCCTTCTTCGCGCAGGCCACGTGAGGGAAGCCGCGGACCTTGCCGAAAAAAGCGCGCCAAACGACCGTAGCCACCAGATCTGGCCATACCTATCGATTGCGTGGAGACTGCTCGGCGATCCGCGCTGGGAATGGCTGGAGGGCGACCCAAGGTTCATCGGCGTTTACGACATATCGGAGACACTGCCGCCCCTTGATGCGCTTGCCGAGCGACTCCGCGCGCTTCACCGAACCGTCCGCCATCCTTTCGACCAATCGCTGCGTGGCGGAACGCAGACGGAGGGTCATCTTTTTCCGCGGATCGATCCCGAGATAAGGATGCTCCGGAAAGCCGTTGTGGAGGCGGTGGAGAGGCATATCGCTCAGCTCCCCCCGCCACAGGCCGGCCATCCCCTGCTGGTGCAGCAACGCGCGCCGGTTCGCTTCTCAGGCTCCTGGTCGGTGCGGCTGACCGATGGAGGCCGCCATGTCGAACATGTCCATCCTGCTGGCTGGCTCAGTTCGGCACTTTACGTCGCTCTGCCGGAAGTCATAGCAAGCGGGCCCAAGGAGGCGGGATGGCTGAGCCTCGGGGAGGCGAGCGAGCTTGGCATCGACTTACCGCCGATCCGGCTGGTCGAGCCAAAGCCTGGGCGGCTCGTCCTTTTTCCGTCGACGATGTGGCACGGCACTCGCCCCTTCGAGGCGGGAGAAAGGCTTACCGTCGCCTTCGATGTGAAGCGCCGCGGCTAGCTTCCACTTTCTGGATCACTAGCTAGGCGTCAGGTGCGGGGGCGAGCTATCTCTGACCTCGAGTGAGATGAACAATGGCTGCCGCGCCTGCTTGGCGGAGCAGCTCTGCTTGGCCGTGACTCGAGAGCCGCTGCCCCGGGAAGCCCGCAACCCGCTCATCTGGCGAAAAGGCTTCTCTCCTTCTAAAGACTCACGAATGCAGCTTACCAACCAGGAAGCGGAACGCCTGATAAGGGACGGCATCGAGGCACTGAGGCAAGGCCGCGCAACTGATGCCAAAGAGCGTTTCGGAAGAGTGACGCAGACGGGACGGGCAAACGGGCAGATCTGGTTGCTTCTCGCCACGGCGTGCCGGGCGCAGAACGATCTAGCGGGCGAAGAAGCTGCGCTTGACCATCTGCTCGCACAGGACCCGCGTCTATTGCGTGGCCACATCATGAAAGCCGACTGCCGCGCCAGAGCGGGCGACGAGCGCGCAGCCTTGAGCTTTTACGAAAGCGCGCTCCTCATTGCCGCGGGTCAGCAAGTGCCCAGCGACCTCGTCCCTGAGCTTCGGCGCGCCGAGCAGTGGGTCACGCAGCTGAAGGCTCGGGCGGAGGAGCAGAGAGAATCTGCTCTGATCAGCCATGGCATCCCGCCTGAGGGCCGAAGCCCCCGGTTCCAGAAGTCTCTCGATATTATTTCAGGCCAGAAGCGCATCTTCGTTCAGGAGCCCACCGGCTATTATTTTCCGGAGCTGCCGCAGATCCAGTTTTACGATCGGGCGAACTTCGATTGGGTGCCCGCGATCGACGGTGCCACCGATGCCATACGGGATGAGCTGAAGCGGCATCTGGCGGAAGGGACGGAAAGTTTCCGGCCTTATCTTCGGCACGATTCCAGCCGCCCGCGCCTGGACGAAAATGAACTGCTCGATAGCAGGGAGTGGAGCGCGCTTTTCCTTTGCGAAAACGGGCAGCCGTTCGAGGGTGAGATCGCGAGATTCCCGAGAACTTGGGAGGCATTGCAGGAAGCGCCCCTGCCCCGAATCTCGAACTCGCCGACGATCATGTTCTCGCTCCTGAGAGGCGGCGCACGAATTGCTCCGCACACGGGCACGCATAATGCGCGGCTCATATGTCATCTGCCCCTGATCGTGCCCCCCGGCTGCGGATTCCGCGTTGGGAGCGATGTCAGGGAATGGGAAGAAGGCAAGCTCCTGATCTTCGACGACACGATCGAGCATGAAGCGTGGAACGACAGCTCCGAAGATCGGGTTGTGCTGATATTCGACATCTGGCGCCCGGAGCTCAGCGAGCAGGAAAGACGTGAAGTCAGCGCATTCTTCCGCGGCCCTGCCTTGGATTGATCGGGCAGTGGCGCTGTCTCTTTCATGCGGCAGTGATTCATTGACCGCTCGCAGGAACGCGCCCCGATGACGGCCGGCTCCGGAATTAGCGACCAGGCCATGCTACTTGCCCAGCAAGCGCGGGTGCCGGAAGCCTTGCTCCTGCTCAATGGCGCTGCGGCGCGCGGAGATGCGGGGGCGATGCTCCAGCTCGGCATTTGGCGCCTCAACGGCACTTTGGTCCCTCGCGATCTCGCTGCCTCCCGCGACTGGTTCCGGCGCGCCGCAGAAGCGGGTCACCAGGATGCGAGCCGCGTGTACAACGCCTTTCTTGCCAACGGCACCGGCGGACCGGCGAAATGGCTGGATGCGGTAGAGATGCTTCGCCGGCGCGGCTCGGCCGATCCAGAGGCGGCGCAGCAGTTGGCGGCGGTCGAGAAGATGGATCTCACGCCCGACGGCGACCCGATTGAGGTGCCCGCAGGGGACATTCTCAGCGCTTCGCCGCACGTGGAGGTTTTCCCCAATCTTTTCACACCGGCGGAATGCCGCTTCCTGGTCAAAGCGGCCGAACCGTTGATGCAACCGGCTTTAACCGTGCACCCGCAGACTGGGCAGCAGCTGCGCAACCCGGTCCGCACCTCCGACGCAGCCGCCTTCCCGCTCGCCCTCGAAAGCCCCGCGATCCACGCGCTCAACCGCCGCCTGGCCGCTGTGAGCAAGATGCCGGTTTCCCATGGCGAGCCTTTGCAGGTGCTGAGATATCAGCCAGGCCAGGAGTATCGGGCGCACAGCGACGCCCTGCCCGGTGTCGACAACCAGCGAATTGTTACCGTTCTGGTTTATCTGAACGACAGTTATTCAGGCGGGGAAACGCACTTCTTCGCGAACAAGCTCTCCTTCAAGGGAGAGCTCGGCGACGCCCTCCTGTTCCGAAACGTCAGGCCTGACGGGCGCCCGGACGAGCAGTCGGCCCATGCCGGGCTGCCGGTAAAACGAGGCATAAAGCTGATCGCTTCCCGCTGGATCCGACAACAACCTCTCAGCCTCGAGACTTCGCCCCGCTGAGGCTCAGCTCCAGATGCGATCGTGACGATTGCCCATAACGGTCAGCAGCTCATATTGCGACAAGCCCGACTGCTCCGACGCATTTGGCAGATCCAGATCGAGCTCGATCCAGTCTCCTTCCTGCAGCTCCGGCGCCCCGTCTACGCAGATCGCCGTCAAATCCATCGAGACGCGTCCCACCACGGGCGCGAAGTCCTCGCCGATCCGTGCCCGACCCCTCCCTGAAAACCCGCGCAAATAGCCGTCGGCATAGCCGAGGTTCAGGATGGCCAGCTCCATGTCCCGATCGGCGACGAAGGTGGCGTTGTAGCCTACCGCGTCGCCGCTCGAAATGCTTCGGCGCTGGATGATCTGTGCTTCGAGCCGCACCACCTGGCCGATATGCCCCTCCGCCTCCTGCCGCGGGATGCCACCATAAAGGGCCAAGCCGGGGCGAGTGAGATCGAAGGCATAATCCGTGCCGAGACAAATGCCGGCGCTGTTGGCGAGGCTGAGGCGCCTGGCGGGCACTTTGTCGGCTAGGAAAGCGAAGGCGTCGCGCTGGGCGCGGTTCATCGGCACGTCCTCGTCGGCTGAGGCGAGGTGGCTCATCAGGGTCTCGATATTGAGGCCTTCAAGCAGGCCGTCCGTGATGTCGCGCAAACTGAGGCCGAGGCGGTTCATGCCCGTGTCGATCATGACGTCGCAGGAACGCCCCTGCCCCGCCTCCCGCCAGCGCGCCACCTGAAGCGGCGTGTTCAGCACCGGCCGTGCTCGCGATGTCGCGGCAACCGGCACGTCCTCCGCGGCAAGGCCGTGGAGAACCGAGAGCGAGGCATCCCCGAGGCTCGGCAGCAGCGCTTTCGCCTCTGCCCAGGTGGCGACGAAGAAGTCGCGGCAGCCGGCCTCCTCTAGGCGGGCCGCAATCTCGGCAGCACCGAGGCCGTAGCCGTTCGCCTTGACCGCCGCGCCGCAGGCGGCGGTGCCGCTCATCCGGGCGAGCCAACGCCAGTTCGAGACCAAAGCGGCGCCGTCCAGGCGCAGGCGAAGCGGCAGGTGGGGACGTGTCACCAGCCGGCCGATAGCCCCCGCCGGGCGCTCAGCGCAACTTCCGCTCGACCGTTTCCGGAAGCCAGAGGATCGTCACCACCAGCGCCATCGCCACGACCGCGAACGTATACCAGAGGCCGGAATAGGGATCACCGGTGCGTGCGATGATGTACTGGC
This sequence comes from uncultured Sphingosinicella sp., assembly GCF_902806315.1. Lineage (GTDB taxonomy): Bacteria > Pseudomonadota > Alphaproteobacteria > Sphingomonadales > Sphingomonadaceae > Allosphingosinicella. Next base: position 12,283 of record NZ_CADCWD010000037.1, on the reverse strand, counting down.
TGATCACCGGCAGGAAGCCTCCGAAATAGCCGGTGCCGATATGGTAGGGGATCGACATCGAGCTATAGCGGATCCGCGGCGGGAACAGCTCGGACAGCAGGGCGGCAACGGGTCCGTAGGTCATGCCGGAGAGCGCACCCAGGGCGAGGATGCCCAGCAGGATCAGCGCGATCGCGCTGCCCCGCGGTTGAACCTTGTCGAAGCTGTAGCCGGCGCCTTCGAGGAGCGGCTGGATGGCTTTGGTGTCGGCGATCTCATGCCGAGCCTCGCCCACGCGCATGCTGATCCGGTCTGGAGCGGAAGCCCCTCCCGGCACCGGCTCGAAGCGATACTGGACACCCAGACGGGTCAACTCGCCGAGCGAGCGGCCGCAGAAATTCTCCTGCTGCTTGGCAAACGGATTGAAGGCGCAGGCCTGCCGTTCGATGACGACGGGTGCTCGTTCCGCGGTGGCCGCGAGTTCGGGATTGGCGGCGCCGCCGATCAGCTTGAAGATGGGGAACAGCAGCAGCAGCGTCAGCGCGTAACCGATCACGATCGGCTTTTTGCGCCCAACCTTGTCCGACAGCCAGCCGAACAGGATGAACCAGACGAGCCCGGCCGACGCGCCGACCCCGACCAGCATCTGCGCTGTCGTTTCCTCCACCTTCAGCGCATTTTGCAGAAAGTAGAGCACCTGGAACATCGCCGTGTACCAGATCACCGTCAGCCCCGCAGCGATGCCGAAGAGCGCAACGAGCAGCCGGCGCTTGTTGCCGGGATAGGTGAAGGTCTCCTTCAAGGGGTTGCGGGCAAGCTCCCCCTCCTCCTTCATCGCCTTGAAGACGGGGCTCTCCGACAGCTTGAGGCGCATCCACAGCGAGATGGCGAGCAGCAGCAGCGAGAAGATGAAGGGGATGCGCCAGCCCCAGGCGTTCCACGCCTCCTGTCCAACGATGGCCTGCGTCGTCAGCACGACCAGCAGCGAGAGGATGAAGCCGCCAGCCACGCTCGCCTGGATGAAGCTGGTGTAGAAGCCGCGCTTTCCGTCCGGCGCATGCTCCGCGACATAGATCGCCGCGCCGCCATATTCGCCGCCAAGCGCAAGCCCCTGCAATATGCGCAGGAAGATGACGATGGCGGGCGCCGCAAACCCGATCGAGGCCGCCGAAGGCACGAAACCGACTGCGGCCGTCGCCAGCCCCATGAGGGTGATGGTGACGAGGAAGGTATATTTGCGCCCCAGCTTGTCGCCGAGATATCCGAACATCACCGCGCCCAAGGGGCGGAAGCCGAAGCCGATCGCGAAGCCGGCGAGCGACAGCAGCAGCTCCACCGTCGGATTGCCCGCCGGGAAAAACGTCCGGCCGACGATCGCCGCCAGCGTCCCGTAGATGAAAAAGTCGTACCATTCGAAAACGGTGCCGAGCGAAGAGGCCGTGATGACGAGCCTGATGTCCTTCTTACTCGGCTGAAGACCAGCACTCGCCGCGACAGTCGCCACGCATCCTCCCTTTTTCTTTTGGAGCTTAACAGCTGGCTTGCGGCTCGCAAGCGATCAGAGGCGCGGATGCTGCTGGACGAGCGGAAGCAGGTGCTCGAGCCCTGTTGCGCGGCTTCAAGGCCGGGCGGCGGCGAAGGCGAGCGCATCCACCACAGCTACATCCATGGCTTGCTCGCCATAGATACTTATGCCTTCGATGCGGGCAAGCCGCTCGGCCTGCCTGCCGCCCCCTAATCGCTCCGGGTCAGGACTAGGGCTGGTGCGGCTTCAGATCCCGCTCGATCACCTGCTGCGCGCGATCGAGCAGCACGTCCTGCCCCTCGCCTTCGTCAGCCGCGGGAATGTCCTTCAGCGGGCGCGTATATCCCGGGCGAAGATAAGGGCGTAGAGCCTGTCGCTCTTCCTGATCCGTATTCCATAGCCCTTGTGGGTGACATCGAAGCGCATCCTCAGCTTACTCGGGCACCCTCGTAGAGACTGAGCACAACCTCGTACCGAGTGACCAGCCGCCGATGCCGCCAAGCGGACGCGGTGTCTTGCGCGTCCTTCAACGCAAGCGTCTCCTCCTGAAGCCGCTTGGTAAAAAAAGCGCGCTCCTCGGCCGGAGCCGGTCGGATGTCGTTCATGATCTTGCCCCCGCAATGTCGTGCAGCGGACATTTTGCGCATGGCTGCCGAAAAAGACCATATCCCAAATGGGATACGGAGCGGCAGCGGTGGGGAATGTCTGGATGCCCGACGAGGATTCGAACCTCGATTAACGGAGTCAGAGTCCGTTGTCTTACCATTAGACGATCGGGCAGCGAGGGGCGCGAGATAGGCGGCGGGGCCATGGCTGTCAACGCCGCTTGCCCCCCGATGCTTGCCCGCCAATGGCCTTCAGTGTAGCTTGGCGGCAGGTCAAAGGCGGCGACCCGCTGCCTAACGAGAACATAAGAGTGACGAGCATGGCGCAAGGTGCCGCCACGGCTCCGCAGGTGCCGGCCCCGCAGCCGGTCGATGCGGCCCCACCCCCCTTCGAGCGGCGCCACGCTCCGCGTCACACTTATGGCGCTCTCGATCTGGGCACCAACAATTGCAGATTGCTCGTCGCTCGCCCCGCCGAAGAAGGGTTCGTCGTCGTCGACGCCTTTTCACGCGTCGTGCGTCTCGGCGAGGGCCTGGCGGGCAGCGGGCGCCTCAGCGACGCAGCCATGGACCGGGCGCTCTCCGCCCTCTCGATCTGCGGCGATAAGCTCAGGCGGCGCAAGGTCTCGATCGCGCGCTCGGTCGCCACCGAGGCGTGCCGCCGCGCGGTGAACGGGCGCGAGTTCGTCGAGCGCGTCTATCATGAGACCGGGATCGCGCTCGACATCATCGCTCCCGAGGAGGAAGCACGGCTCGCCATGCTCGGCTGCCACCGCCTGCTCGAGCCGGGCGACGGCCCTGCCCTCATTTTCGACATTGGCGGCGGGTCGACCGAATTGGTGCTGGTCGACACGGACGGCGGCGGCACGCCCAAGATCAAGAGCTGGTGGAGCGCGCCTTGGGGCGTCGTTTCGCTGACCGAGAGCGAAGGCCGGGACCATCAGGGTCCCGACGAGCGGCTTGCCGCCTATGTCCGCATGCGCGAGCGCGTCCGTCATGCTTTCCGCCGCTTCGCCGAGCTGCTGCCGGGCGACAAGCAGGACCTGCGCCTGATGGGCACGAGCGGCACGGTGACGACGCTGGCGAGCGTTCACCTCGCCTTGCCGAGCTACGACCGCCGTGCGGTTGACGGGCTGATGGTGCCGACGAATTCGATGCGCGAGATCAGCCGGATGATGTCGCGCATGTCGCTGGAGGAGCGTGCAGCCCTCCCCTGCATCGGCCTGGAGCGGGCCGATCTGGTGGTCGCGGGCTGCGCGATCCTGGAGGCGATCATGGACATCTGGCCCGCCACGACGCTGGGCGTGGCCGATCGCGGCATCCGCGAGGGGATCCTGCGATCCCTGATGGCCCGCGACGGGCACAAGATATGAGCAGGTGCGGAGTGCTGCAGGCAATCCGCAGCCATGCCGGGGGCATGGCGGGCCTGCTCATGCCTTTCGAAGGACGCCGAGCGTGGTGACCCGCGTCAAGACCGCCAAGGGTCGCAAGGTCGGCTCCACCAAGTGGCTCGAGCGGCAGCTCAACGATCCTTACGTGAAGCGCGCCAAGGCGGAGGGCTACCGCTCGCGCGCCGCATACAAGCTCACCGAACTGGATCAGCGTTTCGGCTTCCTCAAGGGCGCGCAGCGGGTCGTCGATCTCGGTATCGCGCCGGGCGGCTGGTCGCAGGTCGTGCGCAAAATGGTGCCAAAGGCGGTAGTGGTCGGGATCGACTTGCTACCGACCGATCCGCTCGAGGGCGTCACCATCCTGCAGATGGACTTCATGGACGACGAAGCGCCCGAGCGGCTGCGCGAAGCGCTCGGCGGGCCGGCCGACCTCGTCCTGTCCGACATGGCCGCGAACACCGTCGGCCACCCCCAGACCGACCACCTCCGAACCATGGCCCTGGTGGAGGCCGGGCTCCTCTTCGCAACCGAGATCCTGCGCCCTGGCGGCGCCTATGTCGCCAAGGTGCTCGCCGGGGGCGCCGACAATGATCTGGTCGCGGAGCTCAAGAAGAACTTCGCGGCGGTGAAGCACGCCAAGCCGCCCGCCAGCCGCAAGGGCTCGTCCGAATGGTACGTGGTGGCGCAGGGATTTAAGGGCGGCGCGGAAAGCCCAGTCGAGGTTTAGGAGCGCCGCGCCTCGGCGATCGCTTCCTTCAGCGCGTCATAGCCGACCGCCCCCTGAAGCACCTTGTCGCCGACGACGAAGGCGGGCGTGCCGCTCGCGCCGATCGTCCGGGCCAGCTGGTAATTCTTTTCGATCTCCCGCTGTAAGTCCGGGGAGACGAGCGCGGTGACCTGCGCGGCATTGCCGGCCGCGGCGATGGCCGGGGGCGTCGGCCGGCCTTGCTCGAACAGCGCCTTGAAATAACGGTCGAACTTGCCCTGCTTGGCGGCGGCTAGGCTGGCTTCCGCGGCAGCGAGACTGTCCTGCCCAAGCACCGGCCATTCGCGCCAGACGACCTTGAGGTTCTTGTCCTCCTGAAGCAGCCGGTCGACGTCGGCATTGCTCTTTCGGCAGAAGCCGCACGCATAATCGAAGAATTCGACCAGAACGACGTCGCCCCGCGGATTGCCCGCCCAGGCGCTTCCGAACGGCGTTTCCAGCGCCTCCCGGTTCGCGTCGACCACCTTGGCGACCTCGCGAGTCTGCAGGCGCTGCATGGCCTCGGGGATGATGTCGGGATTGGCGAGGATATAGTCGCGAACGATGCCCTCGACCTCAGCCCGGCCCGGATCGGCGCCGAGGCTGCCGCCGGCAACCAGCATCGCCAGGCCTCCGATGATGATCCCGCCCGCGCCCGCGAGCAGGGCCGCACGGTTCATCCTGGTGTGCCCGCGCAGCTGGTAATCGGCGGCACCCGCTTCTCGGACCGCTCGAGCTGCCTCGCCAGCGACTTGTTACGATCCTGATCGATGAGTGCGCGTGAAGCCATGGCGATGTCCGTGGCCCGGAGGCACTCGCGCGTGCCCGGCTTGAAGGCGGCCATCGCGCTTCGCGCGCTCGCCATTGCGGCCATCGGATTGCCCTGAAGGCTATGCCGCTCGGCGGTCGCAAGCGCGGCGCCGGCAAGGTCGCCCTCCCGATCGTAGATGATGCCGAGCTGATACCAGGCGAACGGATTGCTGTTGTCGCGACCGATGGCCGAGCGGAGGACCCGCTTCGCCTCGGTGAAATTCTGGTCGTCCTCGGTTGAGATCAGCGCGTGGCCGAACAGGGCCGAGATAAGCGGCTGGTCGGGCGCAAGCGCGATGGCCTGGCGAAGCGGATCGATCGCGTCCCGCGGCTTGCCGGATTCGAGCAGGATCTGGCCCTTGAGTTCAAGGAAATAGGCGTCGCGCGGGCTGATCTTGAGGAGGCCGTCCACCTCTTCGTTGGCGCGGTCGGGATAGGCGCTTTTGTGCCACGCATAAGCGCGCGCATAGCGCGCCGGGATGCTCTTGTCGGTCTCCGGATATTTGACGAGCGTCCGCTTGGGATCGTCGATGAAGCCGGCGAGCTTCGCCTTAACCCGCTGAAACCGCGCTTCCAGCGCAGAATCCGTCGGCTTCTCCCAGGCGGAATGCGCCTTGTAGACTGCCTCAAGCGCGGAAATGCGTTCGCCGGTCAGCGGATGGGTGCGCGCGTAGCTATCCTCCTGGGGGATCGCGAGACGAAATTCCTGGTTCTGCAGCTTCTTGAAGAAGGAGATCGATCCCTTGCCGCTGATGCTCGACTTGGTGAGGAAGCTTGCGCCCGCCTGATCGGCAGCGGATTCCTGGGCGCGGTTGAAGGCGAGGAACTTGCCCATAGCGGCCTGCTGCCCGGCGGCCATGATGCCGGCACCGGCTTCGCTCCCGCCCATCGCCATCGCCGCGGCCCCGAGCAGCAGCGAGAGCAGCATCACGGCGGTGGCGGCTTTCGCCCCCTCGCCGCCGCTGATGACGTGACCTCCGGTGATATGCCCAAGCTCGTGAGCGATCACGCCCTGCACCTCATTGGCATTGTCCGCGGCGGTGATCAGGCCGGAATGGATGTAGACGATCTGCCCGCCCGCGACGAAGGCGTTGATCGAGCGGTCGCCGACCAGCACGACCTGGACATTTTCCGGCCTCAGGCCCGCCGCTTCGATCAGCGGGCGCGACATTTCGCGGAACAGCACCTCCGTCTCCGCGTCGCGGAGGATCGATTGCGCGGCGGCAGGCTGCACGAGAGCGGCAAAGCTGAGCGCGACCAGCATGGTGAGCCGGACGAACAAATTGGCGGTCCGGCGGCCCGGTCGTGAAGCGTCAGCCATGCCGCGGCTATCTCCCTCTCCGCCTGAACGCCGGATGAAACTGTTCCTCCCCATGTCGGCCACCGTCGGGATTGGTCGGGATGCGGAGGAACTCAAGTCAGGCGCCGAAGGTGCGCTGCCACCAGCCTCGGCGCGGCGGGCCGCCATCGGCCTCCTCACCGACGTCTGCACCGGCTTCCGCTGCTTCGGCTGGAACCGTTGCTTCACCCGCCACCCGCTCGAGCACCGGCGCTTCGGGAGCGAGGCTTCCGGCGCCCGCCGCGGCTTCCACCGCTTCGGATGCCTTGCGCCTGCGACCGCGCGGCTTGGGCGGCTCGCCGCCTTCCTGGTCGTTGGCAGCTTGCGGAGCGGCGCTTTCGGCCGGGGCAGCCGCCTCCGTAGGCTCTGCGTCCGCCTTGCGGCGGCGGGTGCGCTTGGGCTTGGCGGGAGGAGCCTCCTCCGCAGCTTCGGGCGCCGCTTCCGGCTGCATCACCGCTTCGGGGGCTGGAGCCGCCTCGGCAACGGGAGCCGTATCGGCTGCGGGCGCCGCCTCAGGCGCGCTCACCTCCTGAGCCTCGCCCTTGCGGGCACGGGGCCGGCGACGCGCGCGCCGCGGCTTCTCCTCGCCCTCGGCAGCGGTCTCGGGGACAAGAGCCGGCGCTTCGCTGCCAAGCTCCGGGTCGGCCGGGGCGTCAGCGGCTTCGGCCGGGCGCTCGTCGCCGCCCTCCACCTGCTGCTCGTCGAGCTGCTCCTCGCCTTCCCTGCGGCGGCCGCCTCTACGACCGCGCCGGCGGCGGCGCTTGCGACCGCGCTCGCCCTCGCCTTCGTCCGAACGCTCGCGCTGCGGCTGCGACGGACGGCGCTCCTCGCGCGCCTCCGGCTCTTCCTCTTCTTCTTCCTCGATCTCGTCTTCGTCGATCTCGTCGGCGAGATCCTCTTCCTCATCGACGGCAGGCGTGACGATCGGATCCATGCGCGGGCGCTGCACCGGCGGCGGACCCATCGACTCGACGCTCATCTTGGCGCCTTCGAGGCTGTCGTCGATCAGCACCTCGATGATGACGCCGTAACGCTGCTCCACCTCGTCGATCTCGTGGCGCTTGCGGTTGAGGACGTAGATCGCAGCCTCACGGCCGGCGCGAAGCACGATCCGGCTGCCGCGACCGCGCGCCGCCTCGTCTTCAAGCATGCGGAGCGCGGAGAGGCCGGCCGAGGAGGCGGTGCGCATCAGGCCCGAGCCTTCGCAATGCGGACACGGCTTGGTGGACGCTTCGAGCACGCCGGTGCGCAGACGCTGGCGGCTCATCTCCATCAGACCGAAGGACGAGATGCGGCCGACCTGGATGCGGGCGCGGTCGTTCTTCAGCGCCTCCTTCATCGCTTTCTCGACCTTACGGACGTGACCGTTCGATTCCATGTCGATGAAATCGATCACCACCAGGCCGGCCATGTCGCGGAGGCGCAGCTGGCGCGCGATCTCGTTCGCGGCCTCGATGTTAGTCGCGTAGGCGGTCTGTTCGATATTGTGCTCGCGCGTCGAACGGCCCGAATTGATGTCGATCGAAACCAGCGCCTCGGTCGGGTTGATGACGAGGTAGCCGCCCGATTTCAGCTGGACGAGCGGCTGGTACATGCCGGCAAGCTGGTCCTCGACGCCGAAGCGCTGGAACAGCGGCACGGGGTCGTTGTAATTGGCCACGCGCTTCACGTGGCTCGGCATGAGCAGCTTCATGAAGGAGCGGGCGGCGCGATAGCCCTCCTCCCCTTCCACGATCACCTCGTCGATGTCGCGATTGTAGATGTCGCGGATCGCCCGCTTGATGAGGTCGCTGTCGCCGTAGATCAAAGCCGGCGCCGAGCTTTTCAGCGTCTTCTCGCGGATCTCGTCCCAGAGGCGGGCGAGATAATCGAAGTCGCGCTTGATCTCGACCTTGGTGCGGGAAAGGCCCGCGGTGCGGACGATGCAGCCCATGGTCGAAGGCAGCGCCAGATCGGCCATGATCTGCTTCAAGCGCTTCCTGTCCGCGCCGTTCGAAATCTTCCGGCTGATCCCGCCGCCATGCGACGTGTTCGGCATCAGCACGCAATAGCGGCCCGCGAGGCTCAGATAGGTGGTGAGCGCCGCGCCCTTGTTGCCGCGCTCTTCCTTGACGACCTGGACCAGCAGCACCTGACGGCGGCGGATGACGTCCTGGATCTTGTAGCGGCGACGCAAATTCTGGCGCTTGCGGCGAAGCTCGTCCGCGGCATTCTCATCCGAGCCGCTGGTGGTCTCCGCCTTCGGCGCGGCGCCCTCCTCGTCCTCGGAGGTCTCGCCTTCATCGCCCTGATCGTCGCTGGGGCCGCCGGCATCGTCGCCGACTTCCTCGATCTCGTCGCGATCCGCGCCCGATGACTCGTCGTCGCCATCATCCTCGTAGCGGGCGTCCTCGGCGGCGCGCAGGCGCTCCTCCTCCGCGGCATGCTCCGCTTCCTCGCGGAGCAGGGCCTCGCGATCCTCCTTGGGGATCTGGTAATAATCGGGGTGGATTTCGCTGAAGGCCAGGAAGCCGTGGCGGTTTCCGCCATAATCGACGAACGCCGCCTGCAGCGACGGTTCGACCCTGGTTACCTTGGCGAGATAGATATTTCCCTTGAGCTGCTTGTGCTCGGCGGATTCGAAGTCAAACTCCTCGATCCGGTTTCCCTTGACCACGGCCACCCTGGTTTCTTCCTGGTGGCGCGCGTCGATCAGCATGCGCATTGTCATTGATGTCACTCCACGCGCGTGCCGCCACGGCCGGGGGTCCTGCGAACCTGAAGATCGTCGGAGGTCCCTGGTGGGCAGCGCGGTCAGCGCGCTCATAAATGGACGAAGGCGCGGCCTGCTCGGCGCGCGCCTCGAATGTCCGGGTTGGTAGAAAATGTGCCTCTGCTGCGTCAGGCAGGCCGGGCGAAAGAGCCGGCAGCAACGCCGCTGCCGGAACGCCCTCAGGGCGTCGGATCAGCGGGGAAAAATGCCTCATGCAGCGTCAACCTAGAATGCCGGCGACAGGCCGGCGAAATCGTCACGGCCCGATCTTGTGACGGAAGGCTCCATCTGCCTTCGAACCGCTGCCGCGAGTGCTAGCATCGCTTCATCCTAGCGGCAACTCTTTAACACGGCGTCGCAATCAATCCGTTTCTGCTGGACCGCGTGCCGCCCGACGCGGCAAAAGGGGCCATGTTGCTTTCCGCGTTGTTGGCTGCGTTGCTCAGTGTCGCCTCCGGTCTCTTCTCCAGCGAGAAGTCCGCTGAAGAGCCGGCGCCCGGCGAAGTCACCATTCCCATCGATCCGCGCAGCTCCGGCCCCAGAGCCGACGATCCGGCCATTGTCGGCTCGCGAATTCCGGGCCGGCCGCTGGTGGTGATCGACGCCGGCCATGGCGGCCGTGACGGCGGCGCCATCTCGCCTCACAATGGCGCGGTCGAGAAGGAGATCACGCTTCGCCTCGCTCGCGCGATCCGCGACGAACTCGTTCGCTCGGGGAAGATGCGGGTCGCGCTCACCCGCGACGATGATCGTTTCATCGAGCTTCGCGAACGCTACGAGATCGCCCGCCGCCTTGGCGCGGACCTGTTCATCTCGGTCCATGCCGACGCCGCCCCGATGAGCGACGAGGCGCACGGCGCCACCATCTATACGCTGTCCGAAGTCGCGTCGGACCGCGAGGCCGCCCTCCTCGCCGCGCGCGAGAACAAGTCCGACATCATCGGCGGCGTCGACCTCAAGGGCAAGAATGCCGAGGTGAACATGATCCTCATCGACCTTGCCCAGCGGGAGAGCATGAGCGTGTCGACCGATTTCGCGCGCTTGTTGAAGCGCGAGGCTTCGGAATTCGTGCCCTTCCGCCCGGAACCCCACCGGTTCGCCTCGCTGATCGTGCTGAAAGCTCCGGACATCCCCTCGATCCTGTTCGAATCCGGCTATCTCACGAACGCCCAGGACAGCGCCTACCTTCAGTCGCCGAAGGGTCAGCAGCAGATCGCCACCGGCATGCGCCGCGCCGTCGAAGCCCATTTCGCGAGGCGGATGGTGCAGGCGACACGACGTTAATCTGCTGTTCGGCGCGTCCGTGCTTCACCCCTGCCTACGCATCGGCTAGAGCGACATTCCAATGACTTCCGACACCATCAAACCCGCCCGCTTCACCCTTCCCCGCGCGCATGCCGGCCGCGCCGGATCGTTCATCCGCCGCGCATGGCGCCGGCGCTGGGTGAAGCTGCTCGCCATTTTCGCGCTCGTGCCGATCCTGCTCTATCTGCTGCTGCTGGCGATCTTCACGCGCGACCTGCCCTCTGCGGAATCTTTGCTGACCTATCAGCCGCCGCTGCCCAGCAACGTTCGCGACATCAACGGCGATCCGATCCAGACCTTCGCCCGCGAGCGGCGCGTCGAGCTGGCTTTTGAGGAATATCCCCGCCAGCTGATCCAGTCCTATCTCGCCGCCGAGGACAAGACCTTCTTCAGCCATGGCGGCCTCGATTATCCCGCCTTCGTGAGCGCGGTCTTCAACTATGCGCTGAGCCTCGGCAGCGGCGAACGCGTGGCGGGCGGCTCGACCATTACCCAGCAGGTGGCCAAGAACCTGCTGCTGGGCGACGATTATTCGGTCACCCGCAAGATCCGCGAGGCCTTCCTCGCCCGCAAGATCGAGGACGTGCTGACCAAGCAGCAGATCCTGGAACTCTATCTCAACCAGATCTTCCTCGGCCGGAACGCTTATGGCGTGCAGTCCGCCGCCCGCGCTTATTTCGACAAGGACGTGAAGGATCTGGCGCTGCACGAAAGCGCCTATCTCGCGATCCTGCCCAAGGCGCCGAGCAATTATACGCCGGAGCGGCACGAGCGCCGCGCGCTGGAGCGCCGCAACTGGGTGCTGGCCGAGATGGAGCGCAACGGCTTCATCACTGCGTCGCAGCGCGACGCCGCGATCGCGGAGCCGCTCGGCACCGTCCGCGGGCCCCAGAACAGCGTCAAGAATGTCGGTGGCTATTATATGGAGGAGGTCCGCCGCCTCCTCGTCCAGCGCTATGGCGAGAAGACCGAGAAGGGTCCGCACGGCGTCTACACCGGCGGCCTCTGGCTTCGGACCTCCTATCATCCCGAGATGCAGAAGGCGGCCGAGGGCGCGCTTCGCGACGGCCTGATGCGTTACGATCGCGGCCGCGGCTGGCGCGATTCCAAGCTCAGCGTCGACATGTCCAAGGATTGGCGCAGCCAGCTCTCTATCGCGGACTATGGCGTCGGTTATGACGATTGGCGCCCGGCCGTGGTGGTGGAGAAGAGCGGCGGCAGCGCCACCATCGGCTTCACTGACGGCACCACCGCCACCCTCCCCGCTTCGCTCGCTTCGATGCCCAAGCGCGGCGGCGGCGGCAGCGCCTTTGCCAATCTGCGGCGCGGCATGATCATCGCCGTGAAGCGCGAGGGCGGCGACACCTATTCGCTCCGCTCCGTGCCCGAGATTGGCGGCGCGTTCGTCGCGCAGGAAGTCGCGACTGGCCGTGTGCTCGCCATGCAGGGCGGCTGGGACGTGCGCGGCTCCTCCTTCAACCGCGCCACGCAGGCGCTGCGGCAGCCGGGCTCCACCTTTAAGCCGATCGTCTATTCGGCCGCGCTCGACGCCGGCATGACGCCGGCCTCGATCATCGTCGACGGCCCCTTCTGCGTCAGCCAGGGTCCCGCTTTGCCTCAGAAATGCTTCCGCAACTTCGCCGGCGGCAATGCCGGCCCGCAGACGATGCGCTGGGGCCTCGAGCAATCGCGCAACCTGATGACCGTGCGCGCCGCCAACCAGACCGGCATGAACAATGTCACGCGGCTCGCGCGCCGGCTCGGCGTCGGCGACTACGAGAACTACCTGTCGATGTCGCTTGGCGCTGGCGACACCACCGCGCTCAAGATGA
>NZ_CADCWD010000036.1 GCF_902806315.1 uncultured Sphingosinicella sp. | reverse complement strand
CCTCTGCGACGTCGACGCCATTGGTCTCGCTGTCGCCGATCTCGAAGATCAGCGGTTCTTCGAGCATCAGCGCCCGGTTACCAGTGAAGGTCGAGGCTACGCCGCCCTCTCTGCTCGAACCAACTTCCGGGCGCCAGCCGCTTGCATTGATGCTCATGCCAATATCTCCTCGAGCGCGCCCGCGAGCGCCTCGACATCTTCGTCAGTGACGGTTTCGGTAACGGCGACGACGAGCCCGTTCTGGAGCGCGTCAGCACCCGGATAGAGCCGGCCGAGAGATACGCCGCCCAGGAGGCCGCGCTCGGCAAGCGTGCGGACCACCGGGCGCGCTTCCTGCGAGAGCCGCAGCGTGAATTCGTTGAAGAAGGAGCCGCTCACCAGCTCGACGCCGGGCACCTTCGCCAGCCGCTCCGCCGCCGCCACAGCCTTGGCGTGGTTGAGCTGGGCCAGACGGCGCAGCCCGCTCTCGCCCAGCAGCGTCATGTGGACCGAGAAGGCGAGCGCGCAAAGGCCGCTGTTGGTGCAGATGTTCGAAGTCGCCTTTTCGCGGCGGATATGCTGCTCGCGGGTCGAGAGCGTGAGCACGAAGCCGCGCTTGCCCTCGGCATCGACGGTTTCGCCGCAGAGCCGCCCCGGCATCTGGCGGACGAACTTCTCCTTGCAGGCGAAGAGGCCGACATAAGGCCCGCCGAAGTTGAGCCCGACGCCGATCGCCTGGCCTTCGCCGACGACGATGTCGGCGCCCATCTCGCCGGGGGGCCGCAGCAGACCGAGCGCAACGGGCTCGGTCACCACCGCGATCAGCAGCGCACCCTTCTCATGCGCGCGCTCGGCAAGCGGGGTCAGGTCGGCGATGTGGCCGAGGATGTTGGGATATTGCACCACCACCGCGCTGGTCTCGCCGTCGATCGCATCGAGCAGCCGCTGCATGTCGTCCCCCGGAGCGCCGTCGGTGAGCTCCGGCGTGCCGATGTCGAGCTCGTCGCCCGTGAAGCGCGCCATAGTCTTGGCAACCGAGACGTAATGGGGGTGAAGCCCCGCGGAGATCAGCGTCTTGCCCCGGCGCGTGACGCGCCGCGCCATGCCGATCGCCTCCCAGCACGCAGTCGAGCCATCGTACATCGAGGCATTGGCGACATCGCAGCCGTAGAGGCGCGCGACCTGGGTCTGGAACTCGAACAAGGCCTGGAGCGTGCCTTGCGCGATCTCAGGCTGATAGGGCGTGTAGCTCGTCAGGAACTCGCCGCGCTGGATGAGATGATCGACGCTGGCCGGGATATGATGCTTGTAGGCGCCGCAGCCGAGGAAGAAGGGCACCTCGCCCGCGACCATGTTGCGGCGAGCGAGCGCGCCCAGCTGCCGCTCCACGGAGAGCTCGCTGGCATGATCGGGCAGATCGTGAATCTTGCCATCGAGCCGCGCGGCTTCGGGCACGTCGACGAAAAGGTCGTCGATCGAAGCCGCACCGACAGCACGGAGCATCTCACGGCGGTCCGCTTCGGCCAGGGGTAAGTAACGCATCCTAAGGCTTCCTTCTTAGCCTCGAACTCCGCTCGTGCTGAGCGCAGTCGAAGCGCGTCCGCGCCAACGCCCCTCGACTTCGCTCTGGACGAGCGGAGGGGGGCGAAGGGCAAATTACTGGCTGTCGGCGAATGCCTTGTACGCGGCCTCGTCCATCAGGCCTTCGAGCTCGGAGGTGTCCGACAGCCGAAGCTTGAAGAACCAGCCCTCGCTCTCGGCGGCGCTGTTCACGAGCGCAGGGTCGTCGACCAGCGCCTGATTGCCTTCAGTCACTTCGCCGCTGACTGGCGCGTACACGTCGGATGCCGCTTTGACCGACTCGACGACCGCCGCCTCGCTGCCCTTTTTGACGGTGGCGCCGGCCGCGGGCACTTCGACGAACACGATGTCGCCGAGCTGGCTCTGCGCGAAGTCGGTGATGCCCACCGTGGCGGTGTCGCCCTCGACGGCGATCCATTCATGCTCTTTGGTGAAATAAAGGGTCATTTGACGGCTCCCTTGCGGTGGTAGCGGTGGGGTAAGAAGGGCATCGGCACGACCTTCGCCTGGAGGACCTTGCCGCGCTGGGCGAGGCTGACGGCGGTGCCAGGCTCGGCCATGGCGGCGGGCACATAGGCCATCGCGATCGGCGCCTCTAGCATCGGCGAGAAGCCGCCGCTGGTGACCTTGCCGACGTCGTTGCCCTCGTCGTCCACCACCATCGCGCCCTCGCGGACCGGCTGCCGCCCCTCGATGGAGAGCCCGACGCGGCGGCGGATCGTCCCCTCCTCGAGCTCGCGCGAGATCCTGTACCAGCCTGCGAAGCCGCCCTCTGCGCGGCGGCGCTTCGAAATGGCGAAGCCGAGGTCGGCCTCCAGCGGCGTGATATCGGTGTCGAGGTCATGGCCGTAAAGCGGCAAGCCAGCCTCCAGCCGCAGCGAATCCCTCGCGCCAAGGCCAATCGGCCGCACCTCCGGCTGCGCGGCAAGCTGCTCGGCGACTTCCATCACGCGCGCGGAGGGCACCGATATCTCGAACCCGTCCTCGCCCGTATAGCCCGAGCGGCTGATCCAGGCGGTGACGCCGCCAAGCTGGAATGCGGCGCCGGTCATGAAGCCGAGCTCCTCGACGCCCGGCACGAGACGCTGGAGCGCCTGAACGGCCTTCGGACCCTGCAGCGCGAGCAGCGCTTGCTCTTTCATATGATCGACCACCACGCTCGCAGGCAGCTTCGACCTCAGATATTCGATGTCGCCGTCTTTGGTCGCGCCATTGACGACCGTGTAGAAGTGATCGCCGCGCCGGGTGACCATCAGATCGTCGATGATCCCGCCATTGTCGCCGAGCAGCAAGGAGTAGCGCAGCCGCCCCTCCTTCAGGATCGAGAGATCGGCGGGAAGCAGGGTTTCGAGCCCGGCTTCGGCGCCGCTCCCCGCGATGATCAGCTGGCCCATGTGGCTGACGTCGAACAGGCCTGCCGCCTCGCGGGTCCAGCGGTGCTCGGCCATGATGCCCTCGTACTGGATCGGCATCGCATAGCCCGCGAACGGCACCATCCGGGCACCGCGCGCGCGATGCCAGCTGTCCAGCGGGAGAATAGTTTCAGGCTCGCTCATATCCAGTCCTCAGGCGGCATCGGCGACCCGGCCGCGTATGACCGTGTCAAAATCCGTTACCCCCTCTGTCACTGGACCTGAGAGCTTTCGCGCGCCTCTTCGGCGGCTTACCCCTTCGGTGGTCTGCCTCGTTCGAGGCGGACGCTTTCCAGAGTGTCCAAGTTCCCGCGCGGTCCCGTGGCCTGAGAGATTCCGGGGCGGTTGCTCCTTCGGCGGCAGCGTCCCGCTGACCAGCAGCGGACCGCCACGCTCTCCCGCGCGTGAACCCAACCGTTACCGGCTGGAGACCCGGTGGCTCTGGCGTCTGCCCGGCCTCAAGTCAACGCACTATCGCGTGGCGTTATAGGCGAGCTGTTCCTGAGTTAGCTGGAAGCCCACGAGCAGCTCGAAACTTGCGCGGGTGACGGCGGCGCGCACCGTCGGATCGGCCAGCGGATCGAGTGCAGCATCGGCGTCCCCCGCCTTGCGCTCGCGGGTGATCTGACGGCGGATATCTTCAGGAAGCGTCGCTGCGGAGCGAAGCACCTGACCGCTACCGCCGCCCGAGGTACTCGCGCGATACTGGCCGTCCGCAAAGCGAAGCGCGACGCGGCCGAGCCGCTTGGAGACCACGTTGCTGCCGCCCTGCACGACGGTCGCGAAATAAGGGAGCACGACCTCGCGCGCGCCCTGCGGGTTGCGGCGTTGGCCGTGCACCTCGAAGGTGACATTGGTCAGGATGTATTCGCCACTGTCGTCACAGGTGCTGCGGACGTTGGTGATGTGCGCGACGACATCGATCGCGCTGGCGTCGCGGCTGGTGGCCGGATCGAACAAGGTGATATCGCCGAGCGCTGACGGGATCGCGACCGACGGGCAGGCGGTGCGCGTCGTGACGATCCCCTGCGTCGTCAGCTCGCCTTCGGTGCTGCAACCGATCAGGGCGAACGGGACGAGAGCAAGGGCAGCGAATCTGGGCTTCTTCACGAACACGGTCCTCGAACATGGCAGGGAGCAGGTTGGTCCTAACCGGCGTGCGGGATCATAGGAAGCGGCTTTCAAGGCTGCAAGCAATCCGGTAGAGCGCCGCCATGGCAATATCGAAGCGGCCCCTCACCCTG
>NZ_CADCWD010000035.1 GCF_902806315.1 uncultured Sphingosinicella sp. | reverse complement strand
TCCCACAGCTTGCCGCGGCGGATGTAGTTGCCGATGTCGTGCACGCGCGCGTCGCCGAGCTGGCCGTCGCGAAGCCGCGCCACCGCATCATATTCGTAGAGGCCCTGCTGCGCCTTCGTGGTCGATTTGACGTTCCACTCGATGAGCGGCGCGCCGACCGCGGCCGCGATCTCATGCGCGAGCACGGTCTTGCCGGTGCCGGGCTCGCCCTTGACCAGCAGCGGGCGGCGCAGCGTTACCGCGGCGTTGACCGCGACCTTCAGGTCGTCGGTGGCGACATAGCTTTGAGTGCCTTCGAAGCGCATGCGGCGGCGGATAGGGGAGGGGCCGCTCGCTTGCAAGCAGCCGTCAGGTCGCGTCGCGCGCCTCCTGGCGCGCTTCGAGCAGGTCCCACAGGCCGTGATGCTGCACGGCAATCTGCTCGGCCCCGAACAACAACGCGCGCTGCACCGAAGGCGTGGCGGCAGCTTCGTCGGCTACGCCGCGCAGCACTTCAGCATCGCCAAGCGCGTAAGGCGCAGCCTCTACCCCGAAGCGCGCGGCGGCTGCCGCGAGTATTGGGTGGATCGTTGCCCAGTCGAGCGCCAGCGCGAGTGCCGCGCCCAATGCGCATCCGCTGCGCTCCGATTGCGCCAGCATCTCGATCGCATGGCGCTGGCCAAGTACGGTCGCCTGATAATCGCCGGCTCCGGGTGTGCTGGGGATCGGGCCCGCTGCGACCGCAAGCCGCGCGAGCAGTGCGCGCTGATCCGTAAACTCCTCCACCGCTTCCTTCAGCCACTGACGGGCGGCCACCTCGACGGAGCGATTGGCGGCATGATCCACCGCTCCGGGATGGCGCCCATGAAGGGTGCAGATCAAGTGGACGGCGTCGGCCAGGTTGCGCGCCGCGTGCGCGCTCTTGAGCAGCGCCTCGCTTGCCGCATAGGGGTGCGCCGCACTGCCGCGTTCGGCGACGCAGGTCAGCAGCATCTGCCCGGCGCACGCGCCGTCCGCCTTGCTCGCCTGCGTTGAAGCCATAGCCAAACTCTCCCCCACCTGCGACATGCGCATGGCTTAAGCGAAAGGTTCTATCCGAATTGCCTAAAGACAGGGTTACCGGGGCTTCGTTCCGGAAGGTGCCGCGGCCAGAGCTACCGACCACTTACGCCCGCGACGCGGGAGCTTGAAGAATATGTCCGTCGATCCCGCCGCTGAAGCGACCGGTCCCGAACGCCTCCAATCCCGTTCTGGCAGCCCGCTCACGGGGCGCATCGAAGTGCCGGGCGACAAGTCGATCTCGCATCGCGCGCTGATCCTGGGCGGACTTGCTTCAGGAACGACCCGCATCGAAGGCTTGCTTGAGGGGGACGACGTGCTCCGCACCGCCGTCGCAGTGCGTGCCTTGGGTGCGTCGGTCGAGCGGCTCGGCGCGGGCAAGTGGTCGGTTCAGGGCGGCCGCTGGCGCTCGCCCGCCGAGCCGATCGACTGCGGCAATTCCGGGACTGGCGCGCGGCTGCTGATGGGCGCCGTCGCGGGACTTCCGATCGAGGCGACGTTCACCGGAGACAAGTCGCTTCGCCGCCGTCCGATGAAGCGCGTGCTCGACCCGTTGCGCGCGATGGGGGCGCAGGTCGACGGCGAGGACCTGCTTCCCATTACGATAAGCGGAGGGCCGCTGGGGGAGATCTTCTATCGCAACGACAGAGCTTCGGCGCAGGTGAAGTCGGCCATCCTGCTGGCGGGGCTCGGCTCGCGCGGAGCGGTGGAGGTGCTCGAACCACGGCCGAGTCGCGACCACAGCGAGCATATGCTGCGCGCCTTTGGAGGCGAGGTCGAAAGCCTTGCCGAAGGAGCGATGCGGCGCATTCGCCTGGGCGCACGGCGCAGTCTCGTAGGAACGGAAGTTTCGGTTCCGGGCGATCCATCGTCGGCCGCCTTTCCGATCGTCGCTGCGGTGATTACCCCCGGCTCCGACATCACCACTGCGGGCGTGCTGATCAACCCGCTTCGCATCGGCTTCCTGACCACCTTGATCGACATGGGAGCTAGTATCACAGTCAGCGATCGCCGCACGGTCGGGGGCGAGGAGGTCGCCGACATTCGGGCGCGCTATTCGCACCTACACGGCGTGGAAGTGCCCGCGGAGCGCGCGCCATCGATGATCGACGAATATCCAATCCTGGCGATCGCGGCTGCCTTCGCCTCCGGCCCGAGCGTCATGCACGGCCTGGCGGAGTTGCGCGTCAAGGAGAGCGACCGCCTGAGCAAGATCCGTGAAGGTCTCGAAGCCTGCGGAGTCGTTGCGCATGTCGCCGGCGACAATTTGCATGTCGAAGGGTGCGAGGGAGCGGTGACAGGCGGGGCCGCCATAGCCACCGAGGGCGATCATCGGCTGGCGATGAGCTTCCTGGTTATGGGGCTTGCAACGCGGCGGCCGGTCGTGGTCGACCGTGCCAGTATGATCGCCACGAGCTTCCCGGATTTTGCGCGCCTGATTTGCACGCTCGGCGGGAGTATAGAGACGGTCGACTAGCGGCAGCTCAAGCGGCTGCGGCGCTGTCCGACGACGGTGGCGTGGTTCATTCGCCGGCCGACGGATCGGCCGGCGAATGAGGTGTTCAGCTTCCGAGCGTCAGCTCTGGCTTAGCCGCGCTCGCCCGAGCGGCGATAGACGGGCGGGGGAGCCTGATACTGCTGCTGCTGCGGATAGCCCTCATAATATTGGCCTTCGCGAACATAGCCATCGACGCAGCCGTCGTTGTTGCGGTCCGCCCAGATCGCGCCGGCCAGCCCGCCGACGACGGCGCCGATCGCAGCGCCCTCGAGCGGGTTGATGCCGCCCACGACAGCGCCGACACCGGCACCGCCGACCGCACCGATACCTGCACCAGTGGCCGCGCCGCCGAGCGTGGTCGGGCAGGAACGGCCGCCGCCGCCTGCATAAGCGCCGCTGTTATAGCCCTGCGGAGCGCCCTGGTAATATTGGCCCTCGCGGACGTAGCCGTCGGCATAGCCATCGTTGTTCTGGTCCGCCCAGACTGCGCCGGCGATGCCGCCGACAGCGGCGCCGATCGCAGCACCCGCGATTGGGCTGAGGCCACCGACAACCGCGCCGAGGCCGGCACCGGCAACCGCTCCGACGGCAGCGCCGGTTCCGGCGCCTTCCAGGGTCGGATCGTTATACCCGCCGGTCGCACATGCGCTGAGCGACATCGATCCCGCCATCAACGCGGCGATAATTGGTTTCTTCATAAAATTCTCCCTGGTGACTGGGGCGCATACATGGCCCGTGCGGTCTCATCCCGCGCGACGCCCACGGCGCGCGCAGCTTTGAAACAGATACTCACCGCGATCGTTCCGCGCAGCCAACGTCCCTTGTCTCGCAGTTGGACGGAACCCAGCCCAGCAGCTTGCCGGTTTGTAGCCGAAGCTGATCATCTCAGCATCGCAAGGTGCGTGCCGAGAGCCATGCAAACAGGCTTGCCCTACAAAGTTCGGCGGGATCTGGTGGGCATGATTGCAGCTGTTGGATCCGCGACCGCTGGGGCTGTGGTCCAGCCGAGATGGGGAAGGCTTATCGACCGCTTTCCCGAGAGATCGACGCGGGAGGCGATCAGACCCTTCTCCTCGATAAAGGCGAGCATGCGCCGCGCGCGGGCAGGAGAGGTGGTCCGATAGAGACGGGCCAATTCAGGGTCGCTGGGGCAAGGCTCGCCGGCGCGAGCAGCGCGGGCGAGCGCCAGGAAGGGCGTCAGCATTTCCTCGGGAAGGGCGGCGCCCAGGGCCGTCGGCTCCTCCCAGGCTTCAGGATCGCTAATTCCGGCCCGCGAAAGCGAGAGACGCTTTCGGAACTCCGTCAGACCCATCGTGCGGGAGAGGCCACGCATACGGCAGCGCAGCTGGAAGTCCTGGTAAAGCGTGACAACGGGCCGCGACCCCGCTTCGTCCGCAACCTCTGCCAAAAGCACGGTCATCAGCGAATCTTCCTCTGAAGTTTCCATTTGAGGAAGATCGGGTACGGGCGCGGGCGGAGCCTCGAAGGTGCGGATGAGCTCGTCCGCCGGAGGGACGGGAGCGGGGGCAGGGGGCGGTCTTTCCTCCTCCTCCTGCTGAGAGGGCGCGAAGAGAAGCGTCTCCATCTCGCCCTTGGCTGCCGACGGCAGCGGCACGAGCTTCGGGCTAGCGCTCTTCGCCAGCGTCCGTACCTCTCCGATTTCGATATTGATGGGTCGCCGTGCGATGGCAGGCCCGAGTGCCAGGAACTGGCCTCGGGCGAGGTCCCGAATGACTTCCGCCTGGCGTCGTTCCATTCCGAGCAGGTCCGCGGCTCTTGCCATGTCGATGTCGAGAAAGGTGCGGCCCATCAGGAAGTTGGACGCTTCTGCAGCGACATTCTTGGCGAGCTTTGCAAGCCGCTGCGTCGCGACGACGCCGGCCAAGCCCCGCTTGCGCCCTCGGCACATAAGATTGGTCATGGCGCCCAAGGACGCGCGCCTTGCCTCGTCCGATACTTCTCCGGCCACCGCCGGAGCGAAGACTTGCGCTTCATCGACGACGACCATGGCCGGGTACCAATGATCACGCGGCGCGTCGAACAAGGCGCCAAGGAAGGCGGCGGCGCAACGCATCTGGCCCTCTGTTTCCAGCCCCTCCAGATTGAGGACCACCGAGGCGCGATGCTGTCGGATGCGCGTTGCCATGCGCGCGATTTCAGGCAGGCTATAATTGGCCGCTTCGATGGAGATGTGGCCGAAGGCGTCGGAAAGCGACACGAAATCACCCTCCGGATCTATCACGATCTGCTGCACCAAGCCGGCGCTGCCCTCGAGGAGCCGGCGCAGCAGGTGTGATTTGCCCGAGCCGGAATTGCCCTGAACGAGGAGCCTTGTCGCGAGCAGCTCTTCGAGATCGACGTCGGCAGGCTTGCCCTCGCCGTCCAAACCCATATCGATTTTGGCAGTCATCGCCCCGCTTTGGCCGACGCTGCAGGGACTTCGCAAGAGCTTGCGGACAGAAGTTTCCCCTCCCGAAAACCTCGCGGCATCTCGATCTGCTCTAGGTGACGTTGCTTGAGAAGCGGAGAACGCGGCTTCATCTGCAAGCCAGACGAAACGCGCAGGCGCTGAGCTTGTGACGGCTCGGGCCGTCCTCAGGAAATCGGGCGCAGCCCGCGTATGACGAGGTCAGCCACGGCGTTCGCCCGCGCCTCCAGATCGGTGTTGATCGTCTGCTCCAGCACCTTGGGATGCGCAAACGGCACGATCGTCGACCAGAGCGCATCGACGGCCCGCTCCTCGTCCAGGCTGCCGTCGAACTCGCCGGCCTGCCTGCCGTCGCGCAGCACGTGGCGGGCGACATCGTGGATCGTCTGCTTGTGCCGCTGCACGGCGCCCCAGTCGCTCTGGACGGCCTCGACCACCATGTCGTGGAGCTTGCGCTCCTGGAAGAAGCGCGCGACGCTTTCCTTCAGGATGACCTGGTAGAGGTTGCGCAGCCGCTCCGTCGCGGGCCGTTCGGCGGTGGCTGCGTCCCACAGCGCCTCGTCGATCCGCTGCAGCGTCTCGCCGGCGACCGCCTCGCAGATCGACCGCTTGGAATCGAAGAACTTGTAGATGTAGGCGGGCGAGACCCCGAGGTCCTCGGCGATCTCGGCGACGGTCGTCTTCCCATAGCCGTAATGAGTGAACCGGCCGATGGCCGCCTCCACGATCCGCGGCACCATCGGATGCTGCGCGTCTGATCTCTGTTCAGCTGTTTCCACGATTTGGGTGACCCTCTTCGCTCCGCATGTGCGCTACCGGCATCTTGACTGCAAGTGACGAATTACGTCATACGTCACTTGAACGGAGATGCTGGTGATGACGTTTGTCGAGCGGGACCTCGGAAGAGCGCAGCGGGCCGGGGCGCTGCCGTTGCTGCTTCTCCTGGCGGCCTGCGGGCGCGGCGCTGCCGAAAGTGCGCCGGAGCCGCCGCTCGTGCAGCTCGCGACGGTCAGGGCGGCCGGCGGCGAAGTCGACCGTTATACGGGCGTCGTCGCACCCCGTATCGAATCGGCATTGAGCTTCAGGGTTGGAGGCAAGGTGACGGCGCGCCTGGTGGAGGTCGGGCAGGTGGTCCGCGCGGGCCAGGTGCTCGCCCGGCTGGACGGAAGTGATCTCGCGCTTGGCGCGGCTTCGGCCGCTGCCCAGTCCGCTGCGTCGCGCGGGCAGGCCGCGGCCGCGTCGCGGCAGGTGACAGCGGCCGAGGCGGAAGCGTGGCGTAGCCGGCAGGACGAGCAGCGTCTCCGAGCACTCCTACCGCAAGGCTTCGTCTCCAAGCAGCGTTACGAGGAGAGCCTGGCGCGGGCCAATGCCGCCGCGGCGCAACTGTCTGCGGCCCGTGCCGAGGCCGATGCGGCTCGATCGCAGACGGCCGCGCTCCGCTCGGTCGAAGGGCAGGCCTCGAACCAGGCGTCCTATGGCGCTCTGGTTGCCGATGCCGACGGCGTGATCATGGCGGTGCTCGCTCAGCCGGGCCAGGTCGTGGCGGCGGGGCAGCCGGTTTTCCAGCTCGCCCGCGCCGGTGCGCGGGAGGCGGTGGTTGCGATCCCGGAGGCCCGGCGGGCCGCTGCGCCGCGCGTCGGCCGGGCCGAGCTCTACGGCGTCGAGGGTTCGGCTATGCCGGCAGCCTTACGGGAGCTCTCGGCCGCGGCGGACCCTTCCACCCGTACTTATCAGGCCCGCTACGTACTGGGCGGGGCAGGGGCCGGTGCACCGCTCGGCGCGACCGTGACGATCAGTGCCGGCGGCGGCGGCGGTGCGCTGTCGGTGCCGGCGGGGGCGCTTCACGATCGCGGCTCCGGGCCCGGTGTCTGGGTGTTCGATCCCCGCCGGGGGCGCGTCACCTACCGGCGCGTGGCGGTGGCCGCGCTGGGCGAGGAGCAGGTCCGGATCGCGGGCGGGCTGCGGCCGGGCGAGCGGGTGGTGGCGCTCGGCGTGCACCTGCTGAAGGATGGCCAGGCCGTCCGCGCCGCTGCGGCGCGCTCATGAGCTTTCCAAACCTCTCCGCCTTCGCGGTCCGCGAGCAGGCGATCACTTTATTCCTGATCATCGCGATCGCGGTCGCCGGCACATTCGCCTTCACGCGCCTGGGCCGGGCCGAGGATCCGAGCTTCACCGTCAAGGCGATGACCATCGCTGCCGCATGGCCTGGCGCAACAGCCGAGGAGATGGAGACGCAGGTCGCCGACCGGATGGAAAAGCGTCTGCAGGAGCTGCGCTATTTCGACAAGGTCGACACGCTGTCGCGCCCAGGCCTGGTCTTCCTGACGCTGCAGCTGCGCGACGACATCCCGCCGGCACAGGTGCAGGAGCAATTCTACCAAGCGCGCAAGAAGGTGTCGGACGAGGCTGCGACCCTGCCGCAGGGCGTGCTCGGACCGTTGTTCAACGACGAATATTCGGACGTCTATTTCGCGCTCTACGCCCTGCAGGCGCCCGGCATGGCGCATCGCGAGCTTGTCCGCGAAGCCGAGAGCCTCCGCCAGCGCATGCTCGGCCTTCCTGGCGTCAAGAAGGTCAACATACTCGGCGAGCAGGCCCAGAAGATCTACGTCGAATTCTCATACGAACGCCTCGCGACTCTTGGCGTGAACGCCTTCGAGATCTTCGAGGCGCTGCAGAAGCAGAATGCGGTGACGCCGGCCGGCTCGGTCGAAACCAGCGGGCCGCGCGTGTTCGTGCGGCTGGACGGGAGCTTTGGCAGCCTGGACGCCGTCGGAAATGTGCCGATCGCCGCCGGCGGACGGACCCTGCGCCTCGCCGACGTCGCCGAGGTGCGCCGCGGCTATGAAGACCCGGCGAGCTACATCATTCGCCATGACCGCAAGCCGGCCATCATGCTGGGGGTCGTCATGCGCGAGCACTACAACGGCCTCACGCTTGGCAAGTCGCTCGATGCGGAGGAGCGGGCGATCGCAGCCGAGCTGCCGCTCGGGCTCGAGCTGAACAAGGTGACCGACCAGGCCCGCAACATCGACCATGCTTATGGCGAGTTCATGTTGAAGTTCGTGGTCGCGCTGGCGGTTGTCGCCCTGGTGAGCTTCCTGTCCCTGGGCTTTCGCGTCGGCCTGGTGGTCGCCGCGGCCGTGCCGCTGACACTGACCGCGGTCTTCATCGTGATGCTGGCCACCGGCCGCGACTTCGATCGGATCACCTTGGGCGCCCTTATCCTGTCGCTCGGGCTGCTCGTGGATGATGCGATCATCGCGATCGAGATGATGGTCGTGAAAATGGAGGAGGGAGTCGACCGCTTCGCGGCGGCCACCGAGGCCTGGCATGCGACGGCGGCGCCGATGCTGACCGGCACCCTCGTTACCATCATCGGCTTTCTGCCGGTCGGCTTCGCTGCATCGAGCGCCGGCGAATATGCCGGCAACATCTTCTGGATCGTGGCCTTCGCCCTGATCGCATCCTGGTTCGTGGCGGTCCTGTTCACGCCCTACATGGGCGTCAAACTGCTGCCGGCGGTGCAGCCCAAGGCGGGAGGTCACGCGGCGATCTACGACACGCCGGGTTACCGCAAGCTGCGCGGGCTTATCACCTGGTGCGTCGATCATAAGGGCAGGGTGGCGCTGGCGACGCTTGGTGCCTTCCTGCTCGCCGGGGTCGGCATGATCTTCGTCGACAAGCAATTCTTTCCCTCATCGGACCGACCCGAGCTGCTGATCGAAGTCAGCCTGCCCCACGGCTCCGCCTTTGCGGGGACGGAGCGGACCGTCGATCGCATCGAGCGTACCTTGGCCGCCGAGCCCGAGACGCAGGCCGTCTCCAGCTATGTCGGTGCGGGCGCGCCGCGCTTCTTCCTGTCCCTCAATCCCGAGCTTCCAAACCCGGCCTTCGCACGGCTGGTCGTCATGACGGCCGATGCCGAGGCGCGCGCTCGCCTGCGCGCCAAGATGGAGGCGAGGGTGGCTGCCGGCGCTTTTCCCGAAGCTCGGGTGCGCGTCACGCAGCTGCTGTTCGGACCGCCGGTGCCCTATCCAGTTGCCTTCCGGGTGATGGGTCCCGATCGCGCCGAGTTGCGCCGGATCGCGGACCGAGTCCGCACCGCGTTGGAGGCCGAGCCGATGCTGCACGGCGTCAATCTCGACAGCGGCGAACGCGCGCCGACGCTGCGTCTCCGCTTCGACCTTGATCGGCTGCGGCTGATCGGCCTCACCCCGCAGGATGCTGGCATCCAGCTCCAGTCGCTGCTGTCCGGCGCACCGGTCACCCAGGTCCGGGAAGGCATCCGCACCGTGGAGGTGGTCGCGCGAGCGGTCCAGGCTGAGCGCCGCAACCTTGCCGATATCGACAGCCTGACGCTCACCACCTCGAACGGTCGCTCGGTTCCGCTCGCGCAGGTGGCCCGGCTCGTGCCCTCCGCGGAGGAGCCGGTGCTGAACCGGCGCAGCCGGACGCCGCATATCACGATCCGCGCCGACGTCGTCGAGGGCGTCCAGCCGCCGGACGCCACCGCCGCGGTGCTGCCGCGGCTGGAGGCGATCAAGGCCTCGTTGCCTGCCGGCTATCGCATTGAGACATCCGGGTCGGTCGAGGAAAGCGCCAAGGCCAATGTCGCGTTGGCCGCCATTTTTCCGATCATGATCGTGCTGATGCTGACGGTGATCATGCTCCAGGTGCGCTCGTTCGGCATCATGTTCATGACCGTCCTCACCGCTCCGCTCGGGCTGATCGGCGCGGCCCCGACCTTGCTGTTGTTCAGCCAGCCGTTCGGATTCAACGCGATCCTCGGCCTGATCGGGCTCGCGGGCATCCTCATGCGCAATACGCTCATCCTGGTTGAGCAGATCCGGACCGAGCAGGCTGCTGGCCTCGATGATTACCACGCCGTGATCGAGGCGACGGTGCGGCGATCCCGGCCGGTGATGCTCACGGCACTGGCAGCGGTGCTCGCCTTCACACCGCTTACCCTGTCCAGCTTCTGGGGTCCGCTCGCTTATGTGCTGATCGGCGGCACGCTGGTCGGAACTGTGCTGACCTTGCTGTTCCTGCCGGCTTTGTACGCGCTCTGGTTCCGGGTCGGTGGCTCCGGCGTGCGGTCGGTCCGGACCAAGGTCTGGATGCTGTCGAGCGGATGGATCCGTGGCCGGGTTATGGGCGCTCGCTTGCGGCCGGTCTGACTTGGCGGTGCGCTGCGGCTGCGCGTACGTGCGGCGCCATGTTAGCGCTGAACCGACTCGCGTGGCTCATGGCTTCCCTCCTTGCGGCTGGAGAGATCGCCAGCTTGTGGGAGAGCGCGCGTCCATTCTATCCAGTGGCGTTGACGGTTCTGCTTCTGCTCGGCTTCCGGGCGGTCAGATGCTCGCTTCGCCTGCTGCGGCGCGACATCGAGCGGTCGGCGGAGGGTTCGCGTGAACTGTCCCGCGGGCGCACCTTTGATGTAGCGGGCGTCGGCGATTCCACCGGATTACAGCCAGGGACATGAACGAGATGAAGCGTCCTCGCTCGGCCGGTCTGGACTTCGGCACCACCAACAGCGTCGCGGCCGTGGGCGGCGAGGCGGGCAAGGCGCCGCGCCTGATATCGCTGGACGGGCCGGACGGCGCGGCCGAGCTGTTCCGTTCGGCCTTGTGCTTCTGGCAAGACGAGAACGCGCGAGGCGGATTGGCGGTAGCGGCGGGGCCTGCAGCGATCCGCGAATATCTGGAAAGTCCGACCGACAGCCGCTTCCTGCAATCTTTCAAATCGGTCGCTGCGAGCCGGACCTTCGAGACCGCCTCCGTCTTCGACAGACGCTTCCGCTTCGAGGAACTCGGCAAGCTGTTCCTGGACCGACTTGCCGCGGGCGCGTCCGGGCAGCTGGATCACCTAGACAGAGTGGTGGTGGGTCGCCCGGTCGAATATGCAGGTGCGAGCCCCAGCCCGGTCGTGGCGCGAGAACGCTACGATGCCATGTTCGGCGGCTTCGCCCGCGAGGTGCATTATGTCTACGAGCCGCTCGGCGCCGCCTTCAGCTACGCCTCACGGCTAACGGAGCCGGCGGTTCTGCTGGTGGCGGATTTCGGCGGCGGCACCAGCGACTTTTCGGTGGTCGAGGTCGCCGAACCTGGAGCCGGCCGCCGCTGCCGGCCGCTCGGCTATGCCGGGATCGGGCTGGCGGGAGATCGCTTCGATTACCGGATCGTGGACCGGCTGGTCTTGCCGATGCTGGGCAAGGGCGGCCGCTATCGCTCGTTCGACAAGGTCCTCGACATCCCCGGCGGCTACTTCGCCGACTTCGGGGACTGGTCGAAGCTGGCGCTGATGCGAAACCGCCGCACAATTGCCGAGCTAGAGCGACTGCGGCGAAACGCACTCGATCCCGAGGCCATCGGCCGGATGATCGTGATGATCGAGAATGAACTCGGCTTTCCGCTTTACGATGCGGTCGGGCGCCTGAAGCGGGAGCTTTCAAAGGCCGACCGAGCCACCTTCCGGTTCTCCGGGGCGGGGCTCGCGGTCGAGGCCGAGGTGACGCGGACCGAGTTCGAGAGCTGGATTTCTCCCGACGCGGATCTGATCGCGACGACGGTGGACCGGGCAATAGCGGCGGCGGGGCTGGCGGACGAGGACATCGATCGGGTGTTCCTCACGGGAGGAACTTCGCTCGTGCCGCTTGTGCGGTCGATTTTCACGACCCGCTTCGGGACCGAGAAGGTGATGAGCGGGGGCGAGTTGACTTCGATCGCCCACGGGCTGGCGCTGATCGCGCAAGAAGACGATCTGAGCAGCTGGGAAGCCTAAGCACCCGGCGAAAAGGCCGAGGCCGAAGTTCGAGCACAATATTGTAAGACCCGATCAAGCCGGTCGAGCAATCAGCAAAGACTAACGCCTGCGGTTTGCGGCGAAAGAGCAGGTCGAAGCACTCGCTTCAGTACGGGCTGGTTGGCTTGCTCGCCAAGCTGCCTTACATGTCGCCTCATGGAAAATATCGGCGGTGACCTCAGCACCATGGCACCGCGGCCCTTTGCGGAAGGGCATTTGGCGGCAATTCGGGCCATCTCGACCGTGCGACATTATCGGCCTGGCGAGGTGGTGCTCCAAGCCGGCGATCCCCTCGACCGCTTCGTGCTGGTCGAGGAAGGGGAGCTGGAAGTGGCCGATCCCGCGACCGGCGACCGGCTGCTACCGGCAACGCTCAAGCCGGGTCAATTCATGGGGGAGCTCGCCTTCTTGAACGGCGGCCCGATGACTTTGACCATGCGCGCCTTCGCCGCAACTCGCACGCTAGAGGCGCCGCGCGCGGCCATGCTCCGGCTGATGAGCGACGTGCCCGAAATCAGCGATCATGTGCTGACCGTCTTCTCGGCTCGGCGGCGGCGCATCTTCGAGGCGGGGGACAGCAGCCTTGTGGTACGCGGGGCCGAGCGCGATCCCGCCGTCCCCCGCGCGGCGAGCTTCCTCAGCCGCAACCGTATTCCTTTTCGCGAAGAGACCGCGGGCGAGCCGCAGGTCACTTGGTCGGGCAAGAAGCTGCAGGACCCGACCCCGCGCGCCGTCGCCCGTCACCTTGGACTCGACCTCAAGGCAGCTCCTCCCAAGGCGCTCGACCTCGTCATCGTCGGTGCCGGGCCGGCCGGCGTGGCTGCAGCGGTCTATGCCGGGTCGGAGGGGTTGAAGGCGCTGGTGGTCGAGGACAGCGCGATCGGCGGGCAGGCGGGGACCAGCTCCAGGATCGAGAACTACATGGGCTTTCCGACCGGCATCTCGGGCGCGGACTTGACGTTCCGCGGCCAAGTGCAGGCGATGAAGTTCGGCACATGCTTCGCTATGCCGCGCAGGGTCGAGCGACTGTCGCGGCGCGATAGCGGCTTTTGCGTCACGCTCGACGACGGCGAGGAACTGTGCGCCCGCTCCGTGCTGGTCGCAACCGGGGTTCAGTACCGCCGCTTGCCGCTCGACCGGCTCGAGGAGTTCGAAGGCGCCGGCGTCTATTATGCGGCGACCGAGATGGAGGCGCGCTTCTGCGCGGACACCGAGGTCGTCGTCGTCGGGGGTGGCAATAGCGCGGGCCAGGCCGCCATGTACCTCTCGCGGGTGGCAAAGCAGGTGCATGTGCTGGTGCGGGGGCCAAGCCTCGCCGCGACGATGAGCGCCTACCTGCGCGAGCGGCTCGAGGCGGATCCGCGCATCACCATACATACAGGTAGCCGGCTCGAGCGGCTCGGCGGCGAAGGGCACCTCGACGAGGTGGTGGTCACGACGCCGTCGGGCAGCGTGCCGATCCAATGCCGCGCCCTCTTCATCATGATCGGCGCGGCGCCGAACACCGGCTGGTTGTCGGGTTTGGTCGAGCTCGACGGACACGGCTTTGTGCGAACGGGAGCCGAAGTTGGCGCCTCCTCGAGCTTCGCTACGTCCTGCCCCGGCGTTTTTGCAGTCGGCGACGTCCGCTCGGGCTCGGTCAAGAGGGTCGCGAGCAGCGTCGGCGAGGGCTCGGTGGTGGTCAGCGCCATCTGGAGCCACGTCAATGCGCCGCCGCCTGCATCGGTCGGGATCGGCGGTTGAATGCCTTTTCGTCCACTGTGAGCCGATGGCAGCAATTTAGGCCGGCCCTGACCACGATTCCGGAACTAGCTGGCGCCCCTAAGGGAAGCTCAGTTGATTTGCGGAGTGTCAGGGCAAGGAGCATCCGCGCGTTTTTCGTCCGGGATCTCCAGGCCAAGGTTCGCCTGAAACTGCTCGCCCCAGCTTCTCAGGCTCTCAAGCACCGGCTCGAGTGTGCGGCCGAATGCGGTCAGCTCATATTCGACCTTGGGGGGCACTTCCGGATAGATCGTGCGCTTGATGACGCCGTCCCGCTCCAGTTCGCGCAATTGCAGCGTGATCATGCGAGGCGTGGCGTTGGGCGTTAGCCGACACAGGGCGTTGAAGCGCAGCCGCCCCGGGAGCAGCTGATAGACGAGGAGCGGCTTCCACAAGCCGCCAAGCACGCTGATCGTCGCTTCGACGGCACAGCCGGTGCGGGTGGCGCGGCGGTTCGGACCGCGCTTGCTATCAGTCATGATAGTACATGTTCATTTTGTACGTACTGCCATAAATCTTGCCAGCCGCCTAGCTTCTCCTTCGGACGACGAGGAGAAGTTGAGATGCGAGCTTATCGATTGGACGAAGCGGGCGGGCCATTGCGCAAGGTCGAAGAGGCCGATCCCATACCGAGAGCTGGCGAGATCGTGGTAGACCTCAAGGCTGTCACGCTGAACTATCGGGACACGATCGTCCGAGCCGCAGAATATGGAAGCGCGCAGAAGGCTGACCTGATCCCGCTTTCGGACGGCGCCGGAGTGGTTTCCGCACTCGGAGCGGAGGTCGAGAACCTTAGGTTGGGCGATCGCGTCGTCATTGGCTTCATGCCGACCTGGAAGGATGGTCCGTTCACGCTCGCGGCGCAGGAACGGGCGCTCGGCGGTGGGTTCGCAGACGGCGTGCTGGCGGAAAAAATCGTTGTTCCAGCAAGCGGAGTTGCACTCTTTCCGGACGACTGGAGCTTCGAGGAAGCGGCCGCGTATCCATGTGCCGGCGTGACCGCTTGGACATGTCTGTTCGGCGGGTCCGGTCTGCGGCCGGGCGAAACGGTCCTGGTCCAAGGCACGGGGGGCGTATCAACCTTCGCGCTCCAATTTGCAGTGCAGGCGGGCGCACGGGTGGTGGTTACCTCGAGTTCAGACGAAAAGCTGGACGAGGCGCGCAAGCTGGGTGCGTTCGCCACGATCAACTACAGGAAAGAGCCGGAGTGGGGGCGGCGCGTCGCCGAGATTGCGGGAGGCCGCGGCGTGGACAAGGTCGTCGAGGTTGGCGGACCGGACACGCTGGATCAGGCGCTCGAAGCAGTCAGGCCCGGTGGCGAGATTGCCTTGGTGGGCGTGCTCACCGGCTTCGGCGGTGCCGTCAACACCGGTGCCATCCTCATGCGCGCGGTCACCGTGCGCGGCGTCTATGTTGGATCGGTGGCCGACCTGCGGGCTGCGCTGGCCTCGAATGTTCGGCCCGTGATCGACAGGACGTTCTCCTTCGATGAGGCTGAAGCCGCTTTCGACCATCTTGCAAGCGGGCGTCACCGGGGCAAGGTTGCCATCCGCGTCGCTCCTTGAACTCATCTCCTTGGCTTCGCTGCGCTTCCATCGCTATGTCGCTGCCGACATAATCGATCCGTAAGACGCCGTCGCGTTCTGCACGGCCGTCCCCAGCAACTGAGAAGTCATGCGTCTGAAGACCCAAATAGCATATGCGCCATTTCTGACCGCTGCCCTCTTCGCGTGCAGCCTTGCTGCTCCCGCACAAGCGCAGGAGAGTCCGCCGCCGGAAGAGGAGGCCGAGCACGAGGAGGAAGCTGAGGAGATCATCGTCCAAGGCACGCGGACGCGCCGCCGCATCCAAGACGAGCCGATCCGGGTTGAGGTAATCGTCCGCGAGGAGATCGAGGAGAAGCTCCTCATGCGTCCCGGCAACATCGCCATGCTCGTGAACGAGACGCCGGGCATCCGGGTGCAAGTGACCTCGCCGGCCCTTGGGGCGGCCAACATCCGCGTGCAGGGGCTCGAGGGGCGGTACACGCAGCTGCTCGCGGACGGGCTGCCGCTTTATGGCGGCCAGACCTCCTCGCTCGGCCTGCTTCAAATCCCGCCGACCGACCTTGGCCAGGTCGAGGTCATCAAGGGCGCGGCCTCCGCCCTCTACGGGCCGTCGGCGCTCGGCGGCGTCATCAACCTCGTGTCCCGCCGGCCGACCGACACCTTCGAAGCCGAAGCTTTGCTCAACGCCACCACCCGCGACGGGCAGGATCTCACGGCCTATGTCTCGGGTCCGCTTGGTGGCGGATGGGGCGCATCGCTGACCGGCGGTGCGCACCGCCAAGGCCGGGACGACCTCGACGGCGACGGCTGGATCGACATACCCGGCTATGAGCGGTTCACCGCGCGCCCCCGCCTGTTCTGGGAAGGCGCGAGCGGAGCCTCCCTGTTCGTCACCGCAGGCGCCCTGAGCGAGGAGCGGGCGGGCGGCACCCTCCCGGGCCGCGCCACGCCGGACGGGCGCCCCTTCCCGCAGTTGCAGGACACGGAGCGGTTCGATGCCGGTCTGGTCGCAGAGCTCCCGCTGGAGGGCCTCGGCACGCTCGGCTTCCGTGCTTCGGGCATGACCCAGGGCCACCGCCACGTCTTTGGCGACGTGGTTGAGGACGACCGCCACGACACCCTGTTCGCCGAAGGCTCGATCAGAGGCCAGTCCGGCGAGACCTCTTGGGTCGGTGGCGTTGCGTTCCAGCGCGACAGCTTCCGTTCCGAAACCTTCCAAGCCTTCGACTACAGCTACGAGGTGCCCGGCCTGTTCGCGCAGGTGGAGCATGATGTTCTCCCCGACCTCACGCTCGCTGCGAGCGGGAGAATCGACTTTCACAGCGAGTATGGCACCCAGTTCAGCCCGCGTGTGTCGGGGCTGTGGCGGCCAGGTCCCTGGACGGTGCGCGCCTCCTACGGCCGCGGCTTCTACGCACCGACGCCCTTCGTCGAGGAAATCGAGGACGCCGGCCTGTCTCGGTTGGAACCGCTGCGAGACTTGCGGGCTGAGACTGCCGAGAGCGCCTCGCTGGACATCGGCTATGCGCGAGGCCCCATCGAGACGAGCCTCACCCTATTCTCCTCGATAATCGAGCGGGCGACGCGGCTGGTGCCTACCGCCGCCGACCGCGTGCGGCTGGTCAACCTCGCGGGCGACACGAGGGTGCAGGGTTCCGAGCTGCTGCTCCGCTACCGCCGAGCGCCGTTCACCGTCACCGGCAGCTATGTCTACATGAATGCCAGCGAGCCGGGCGAGGTAGGCAGCGGGCGCCGCCGGACGCCGCTAGTGCCACGCCACACAGCCGGCCTGGTGGCGGTGTGGGAACGGCATGGGCGCGGCCGGATCGGGGTCGAGGCTTACTACACCGGCAAGCAGCCTCTGGAGGACAATCCGTACCGCACCGAGAGCCGCCCCTACCTCCACGTCGGAATCCTTGGGGAGATCGCGCTTGGCCGAGTGCGCCTGTTCGCCAACGCGGAGAACATCCTCGGCGTTCGCCAAACCCGCTACGACCCGCTCTTGCTGCCGCAGCGCCTGCCGGATGGCCGCTGGACCGTCGACGTGTGGGCGCCCACCGAGGGCTTCATCCTGAATGCTGGCGTGCGCCTCAGGTTTGGCGGCGAGCACTGACTCGCCAAGGCACTTACGGCAGGTTTGCGAGTGATCCAGTGGCCACAGCAGCGGCTTCAAGCAGGGTAGCTAAGTCCCTGATTTCGCCGATACAAAGTGGTGGACGCACTAGGGCTCGAACCTAGGACCCGCTGATTAAGAGTCAGCTGCTCTACCAACTGAGCTATGCGTCCATGCCTTTGGGGCAAGTGCCGCGGCGCGCGGGCCGCTGGCGAGGGGCGCCGCTAGCATGCGTCGCAGGTGGGCGCAACCGCGCTTTTCTATCGACGGCGATTGCGGCGGGTGTCGCGGTCGATGCTCATCAGGATGCCGAGGCAGATCATCACGGTCAGCATCGCCGATCCGCCGTAGGAGAAGAGCGGCAGCGGGATGCCGACCACGGGCGCAAGGCCCATCACCATCAGCAGGTTGATCGCGAAATAGAAGAAGATCGTCATCGTCATGCCCGCCGCAGTCAGCCGGTTGAAGCGTCCCTTGGCCTCCTGCGCGACGCTCATGCCCCAGTGGAACATCAGCGCGAAACAGGCGATCAGGAACAGCCCTCCGGCAAGGCCCCACTCCTCGGCCATCGCCGGGAAGATGAAGTCGGTATGCTGCTCGGGCAGATAGTGAAGGTGGCTTTGGGTGCCGTTCAGGAAACCTTTGCCGAACAGGCCGCCCGATCCGATCGCGATCTTCGACTGGGTGATGTGGTAGCCGGCGCCGAGCGGATCCTCCTCGGGCGTCAGGAAGATCAGCACCCGCTTCTGCTGATGCGGCAGCATGAAGACGTTGTACGCGATCGGAATTGCGGCCGCGACCAGACCCGCGCCGCCGATAAAATACCACAGCGGCAGGCCGGCCAGGAACATGACGGTGATCGCCGCGAATAGCAGCAGCAGGGTGGTGCCGAGATCCGGCTGCAGGATGATCAAGGCGACGGGGATCACCAGGATCGCGAGCGGCGGCCAGATCGCGCTGAACTTTCGCAATTCCCCGGCGGGCAGCGAGCCGTAGAAGCCAGCCAGGAGCAGCACCGATACCGGCTTCATCAACTCGGAGGGCTGGATGCGGATGAAGCCGAGCTCGAGCCAGCTTTTCGCGCCGCCTCCGACGGTGCCGATGATCAACGTCACGATCAGCAGCAGGATGACGCCGCCATAAGCCGGCCAGGAGAGGTCGCGATAGGTCTCCGGCCGAATGTAAGACATGCCGACCGCTATCCCGAACAAGCCGAAGAAGCGGACGAAATGCGGCAGGGCCCATGGCATCAGCGAACCGCCCGCCGCGGAATAGAGGCACATGCCTCCGAAGGTGCCGATCGCGAGAACGGAGAAGATCAGCCGCCACGGCAGCTTGGCGACCTGATTTGGAACGAGCGAATTGCTGTTCACGTGCGCGAGCTGCCGTTCTTGGCGGCCGATGCCTGTTCCGCGCCCTTGCGAGCGCCCTGCGACGCGGCCCATTGCTGCGCCTGCCGCTCCATCCGCTCCGCGATCGTGCCGCCCCAGCCTTTCTCCAGCTCGAACAAGGCTTCCATCGCCTTGGGCTTGTCAAACAAATAAGTGAGCACGTCCTTCGCGACCGGCGCGGCGGCGCGCGATCCGCCCATGCCGTGGTCGATCACGACAGCGGCGGCATAGCGGGGGTTCGCGGTCGGCGCGAAGCAGACGAACAGGCCGTGGTCGCGATACTTCCATTCGCCGCTCTGGCCGCGCTGGCTGCCCGCGATCCGCCGCACCTGCGCGGTGCCGGTCTTGCCGCCCATCTCGATCCCCGGAAGCGGGAGCTTGCTCCGGCCGGCGGTGCCGTTGCCGTTGACGACCTCCCACATGCCCGCGCGGACGATCTCGAAATGCTCGGCGGGTATGTCGAAGGCCGCACCCGGCGCGCCTTTGCCGATCAGCCGCGGCTCGACATTGCGTCCCGAGGCGAGCCGCGCCGACATGACCGCGAGCTGCAGCGGATTGACCAGCACATAGCCCTGGCCGATGACCGCGTTCAGCGTGTCGGACTGAGTCCATTTCTGATCGTATTTCTTGAGCTTCCAGGCGCTGTCTGGAACCGTGCCGAAGCTTTGCGACACGACCGGCAATTCGTATTTCTCGCCCAGGCCCAGCTTGCGCGCCGTCTCTGCGATCACGTCGTAGCCGACCTTGTGCGCCATCGAGTAAAAATAGGTGTTGCAGCTCTTGGCGATCGCCCGATGCATGTCCATCGGGCCGTGACGGCCGAGGCATTTGAACGTGCGGTTCCCCAGCCGATAGCCACCGCCGCAACCAACGATGGCCTTGGGGCTGATCCCGGCGCCGAGCAAGGCGAGCGAGGCCATGGGCTTGAGCGTCGAGCCGGGCGGATAGAGCGAGTTCAACGTCTTGTTGAGCAGCGGCTTGCGCTCGTCGGCGGACAGCATCTTCCATTCGGACTGGCCGATCCCGTCCGAGAAGCTGTTGGGATCATAGGCCGGCATCGACGCCATGGTGAGGATGTCGCCCGTTACGCAGTCCATCACCACCACCGACCCGGACTCGTTGCCCAGCCGCCGCGCCGCATAGGCCTGCAGCCCCGCATCAATCGTAAGGGGCAGGGTGCCGCCGCCCGCGTCCGATAATGTCGAGAGTTCGCGGATCAGCTTGCCGCGCGCGGTGACTTCGAGCCGTTTGGCGCCCGGCTTGCCGCGAAGCCGCGGCTCCATCACCTTCTCAAGACCTTCCTTGCCGATCTTGAAGCCCGGCGTGATCAGCAGCGGGTCCTTGTTCGCGGCCTCGAAATCTTCCTTGTTCGCGGTGCCGACATAGCCGACCAGATGGCCGACCGCAGCGCCCTCGGGATAGAAGCGGCTGAAGCCCCGCAACGGCGCGACGCCCGGCATTTCCGGCAGCCGCAGCGTCACCGCGGCATATTTTTCGAACGGCAGATTCTCCGCCACGGCCACGGGCTGATAGCCGGCCGCCTGTTCGAGTTCCTTGCGGATCCGCTCCACTTCCTCGAGCGGCAATTGGAGCAATCGCGCAAGCTGGCCGACGATGCGGTCGGGCTCTTTCAACTGATCGGGAATCAGATCGACGCGATAGTCGCTGCGGTTGATTGCGATCGGATGGCCGTGGCGGTCGACGATCCAGCCCCGCCGCGGCGGGACCAGCACCATCTGCACGCGATTTTCTTCGGAGAGCAGCTTGTAGCGCTCGTTCTCCGCTATCGAGATATAGGCCATCCGCCCGGCGACCAGCGCAGCAACACCGCCTTGGAGAGCACCGAGCACGAACGCGCGCCGCGAAAAGGTGTACGCCTGCGAATTCTCGGTGACGAGCGGGACCTTGCGCGGCCTCATTGCCCGAGCCGCCAGCGGTCGAGGATCAGCACCAGGCGCGCGATGATCGGATAGGCGAGCACCGACGCCACCAGCTGCGGCAGCATCACCGCGAATTCAGAGACGCTTCCCATGAGCCGCCCGATATACCAGTCGGCAAATGTATAGGAGATGATCGCGAGCGACGCGAAAAGCCAATCCATCCAATAATCGCGCCACACGACGCGGCTGTCGACCATATCAAGTGCAATGAAGGTGATCGTCCACAGCGCCATCGATTGGCCGACCGGGTGGCCCGCGAGCAGGTCGTTGAAGAAGCCGAGCAGCAGCGGAGTAGTCGCCGACCACATTTCCGGCCGCAGCAGCCGCCAGGCGAGAAGCACCAGGAATGCGAAATCGGGCACCACCGGCGAGCTGACCACGATCGGCAGCAGGCCGAGCGAGCAGGCGAAGACGGTGGAGAGGATCGGCAGGTAACGGCGCCAGAACTGGACGCGCCTCACATCGGAGGTGGTAAGCGCGATCCTCACTGCGGCGCCTCCACGGCGGGCGGCGGCGCTTGCGCAGGGGCAGTGACGAGCGGCTGGTTCGCCGCCGGCTCGTAAATGTTCTGGACGATCGCGAAATCGATCCGAGACGGGTCGGCGAGCGGCCTTGCCACCGTGTCGTCGCGGTTGACCGAGACGACGATCGCGACCGGCACGCCGGGCGGGTAGATGCCGCCCACCCCGGAGGTGACAAGGATGTCGCCGCGCTTGAACGGGTTCTTGCCGACCTCGAGCGGCTTCAATTCGATCGTGCCGTCGCCGCGCCCGGTGGCAAGCGCGGGCGTGCCGTCGCGCACCAGCCGAACGGGCACGTTATTGGCTCCGTCGGTGACCAGCAGCACGCGTGAGGCGAACAGCCCGGTCTCGATGATCCGGCCGATCAGCCCCTCGGGAGCGCGCACCGGCTGCCCGACCTCGACACCCTTGCGGCGGCCCGCGTCGATCGTCGCCAGCCGCCGGCTCGAATCGAAGCTCGAGCTGACCACCCGCGCGGTTGTAATCGCGTCGGTTGCCGCGCTGTTGAGCTTGAGCATGCGCTTGAGCTGGCGATTTTCGAGCTCGATTGCGCGCGCCTCGATCAGCCGGTGCTGAATGGCGCTCAGTTGGCGGGTCAGCTCCCGGTTTCTCGCCGCAGCCCCGAAATAGCCGGTGACGAGCTCGCCCCCGCCCGTGACGAAGCGCACAGCGCTCCGCCCGCCCGCGCTGACCGGCGCGGTCAAGTCGAGTGCGGCGCCGCGAAGTCCGGTGAAGCCGAGCCGGTCGCTGACCGCCAGGAACAGCAGCAGCAGGGCGAGCAGCACGCCGCCCACGGCCACGACGTAGCCGAAGAACAATCCATATTGCGCCCTGCGGGAAAATCCCGGGCGCCGGGTTTTTGGCGGCGCCATGCCTTGGGTCCGTTCCTCTTAGGCTGTTTGGAGAACGCCGCGGAAGATCTCCTCCTCCAGCGCGCGCCCGGTGCCGAGCGCGACGCAGGTGAGGGGATCGTCCGCCACCGTCACCGGCAGTCCAGTCTCGTCGCGCAGCACCTCGTCCAACCCCTGGAGCAGTGCTCCGCCGCCGGTAAGGACGATACCCTGGTCGACGATGTCGGCCGCGAGTTCAGGCGCGGTATTCTCGAGCGCGATCCGCACGCCTTCCACGATCGTTCCCACCGGCTCCGACAGAGCCTCCGCGATCTGGCGCTGATTGATCGTGATTTCCTTGGGCACGCCGTTGACGAGATCGCGGCCCTTGATGTGCACGGTCAGGCCGTCGCCACCGTCCGCCGGGGGTTTGGCGATCCCGACCTGCTGCTTGATCCGCTCGGCCGTCGCCTCGCCGATCAGCAGATTGTGGTTGCGGCGGACGTAGCTCGAAATCGCCTCGTCCATCTTGTCGCCGCCGACGCGCACGCTCGTGGTATAGGCAAGCCCCCGCAGCGAGAGCACTGCGACCTCGGTGGTGCCGCCGCCGATGTCGACCACCATCGAACCGATCGGCTCGGTTACCGGCATGTCGGCACCGATCGCAGCCGCCATCGGCTCCTCGATCAGCCACACCTGGCGAGCGCCGGCATTCGACGCGGCATCGCGGATCGCGCGGCGTTCGACCGAAGTCGATCCCGAAGGCACGCAGATCACGATCTCAGGCCAGCGCGGGAAGCGGCGCTTGCCGTGAACCTTCTGGATGAAATGCTTGATCATCTGCTCGGCGACATCGATGTCCGCGATCACGCCGTCGCGAAGCGGGCGGATCGCCTCGATCTGGTCGGGGGTCTTGCCCATCATCAGCTTGGCGTCGTCGCCCACGGCCTTGACGCGCTTGACGCCGTTGATGGTCTCGATCGCGACCACCGACGGCTCGTTGAGGACAACTCCGCGACCCCGCACGTAAACGACCGTATTGGCCGTGCCGAGATCGATCGCCATGTCGTGCGACGGGAATTTAAGGAAATCGAACAGCCCCATGTTACTCATCTCGCTTCATCAACGTCGTAGCGCCGCATCGGGCCGGCACTGCCCAACCACTATCCTATAGGGTGCGCTCGCAGCGCGCGTCCACAAGTGAGTTAACCATGTTGGACCGGCAGCACTTGGTTTATGGGCCCGTGAATGGCGATACGGCGACTCCCCGAACATCTCGTTAACAGGATCGCCGCCGGCGAGGTCGTCGAGCGCCCCGCGAGCGCGCTCAAGGAGCTCGTCGAAAACGCGATCGACGCGGGT
>NZ_CADCWD010000034.1 GCF_902806315.1 uncultured Sphingosinicella sp. | reverse complement strand
GCCGCACCGGACCGTGACGGAGACGGACAATCTCCTCATCTCCACGCTGACGCACAATCCGCAGCCGCTGCACCTCGATGCCGAATATGCCGCCAACACGGAGTTCGGTCGGATCGTCGTCAACGGCACCTTCACCTTCGCCTTGATGGTGGGATTGTCGGTGGGCGACACGACGCTCGGTACGCTGGTCGCCAACCTGGGCTACGACAAGGTGCGGATGCCGAAGCCCGTGTTCATCGGCGACACGCTCCGGGCGGAGACCGAGGTGATCGCGCTCAAGGAGTCGAAGTCGCGGCCCGATGCGGGGATCGTCACCTTCGAGCACCGCATGCTCAATCAGCGCGACGAGCTGGTCTGCCTGTGCGAACGGACCGCGTTGATGCAACGGCGGCCCGGATGAGGCTGCGCTCGCTTCTGTTCGTGCCCGGCGACCGGCCGGACCGAATGGAAAAGGCGCTCCGTGCCGGCGCGGACGCGCTGATCCTCGATCTTGAGGATGCGGTGGCCCCTGCGGCGAAGCCGGAGGCGCGCGGCCATGTCGCCAAATTTCTCCAGGCCTATCCCGAGGCGCCCTTGTGGGTGCGGATCAATCCGCTCGACAGTCAGGAGAGCTTGGACGACCTGACCGCAATTGCGGCGGCACGGCCGGCCGGGATCGTGCTTCCGAAAGCGGAAGGCGGCGCCTCCGTGCGGGAGCTGGCGGAACGCCTGGTCGCCTTCAACATCGTTCAAGCAGGCATTCTCGCCATCGCCACAGAAACTCCGGCGGCCATGTTCCAGCTGGGCACTTATGGCGGCATCGATCGCCTCGCCGGCCTCACCTGGGGGGCGGAGGATTTGCCGGCGGCGATCGGCGCCTCCACCAGCCGCGAGGAGGATGGCCGCTTCACGCCGCCTTACGAACTGGCTCGCTCGCTCTGTCTGTTCGGCGCGGCGGCGGCGGGAGTGGCTCCGATCGAGACCGTTTACCCCGCCTTTCGCGATCTGGACGGGCTCGCTGCCTATGCCGCGCGGGCGCGGCGGGACGGCTTCACCGGCATGATGGCCATCCACCCCGCGCAAGTTGAAGTGATCAACGCCGCCTTCACCCCGAGCGACGCGGAGGTCGCGCATGCGCGGGCCGTGGTCGCAGCGTTCGAAGCCGATCCGGGCGCGGGCGCCTTGTCTCTGGAGGGCAAGATGATCGACCGTCCGCACCTCGTGCAGGCCCAGCGGACGCTCGCGGCCTCGATGGCCTGACTTCTCGCCCGCAACCGTCACGCAAATCGTGCTGCCGTGGATCAGTTTCGCTGCGGAAGCGGCGGAAATCTGCCGTTCCTTGCGACGCCGCCATGTAACAAAAAATTTGCGGAAATGTCATATTCCTGTAACATTCGAGGGCAGCGAACACCCCGCTGCGGAGAATGACGATGAGGATGCTCTCACTCCTGGCGCTTGCCACGCTTCCGCTGGCCGCCTGCGCAACAACCGACCGAATGGCGGCAGTCGAGGATGGATATGAACGCGGCGCGCTCGGCGTGGCCGCGATCGATCGCGGCGACTATGCCGCGGCGGAGGAGATCATGGAGGGCAGGGCCGGCAACATTGCCGCCAACGACCCGGCCCGTCTGATCAACCTCGGCACCGTTTACATGAAAACCGGCCGGCCGGGCATGGCGCTGTCGGCCTGGCGGCTGGCGGCGGCTTCGAACGATCACTTCATGGTGGCGACCCGCGATGGCCGCTGGGTGAATACCAAAGACCTGGCCGAGCAGGCGCTCGCTCGTCACGAAAGCGCGGTGCGCAGCGCCACGCGCTGATTGCACCGCCGCCCGGGGCTGCCTAAGGCGCGTCGGCGTTTCGAAGAGGAAGCCCATGCGTATTTCCCTCGCTCTTGCACTGCTGGCGCTCGGCGCCTGCACCCCGGCTGACGAAAACCAGCTCGGCAACGATGTCGCACCGGCCGAGCCGTCGGCGGTCGGCTCCGCTCAGTCCGCGGCCGAAGGGCAGGCGATGGCGGAAGAGCAGGTCAAGGCGGCAGAGAATTTCAGCGCTCCAGAACCCGCAGCGAACTCGAACTGACCGGTTGAAGTTTCGCACGCGTGCCCGGCGGCGCAGCCACGGCGCTCGGCTTCGTGCTCGGGGCGGTGATCGGCAGCTTCCTTGCCGCCATATTGGTGCGCTGGCCGCAGGGGCGCTCGGTTGCGAGCGGGCGCTCGCAATGCGACACGTGCGGGCGGACGATCGGAGCGCGCGACCTCGTGCCCATCATCTCCTATCTTCTGGTGAGGGGG
The DNA here is from genome assembly GCF_902806315.1 of uncultured Sphingosinicella sp. Lineage (GTDB taxonomy): Bacteria > Pseudomonadota > Alphaproteobacteria > Sphingomonadales > Sphingomonadaceae > Allosphingosinicella. The sequence goes on along the minus strand of NZ_CADCWD010000034.1, from coordinate 21,263 downwards.
CGCTGCCGGCATTGCGGCGGCACCATCGACCGGCGCCTGCTCGCGATCGAGGCGGGAGCGGCGCTGATCGGCTTGACCGCCATCGCCGCTCATCCGCTTCCGGCGGCAGTGTTCACGGCTCTGTTCGGCTGGTGGCTGTTCCTGCTGGCGGCGCTCGATGTCGAGCATCACTGGCTGCCGGATCGCCTGACCCTCAGCCTGCTTCCTGCGGGATTGGCCGTGGGGCTGATCGGAATAGGCCCCCCGGTCGAGGCGCGGCTGATCGGGGCAGCAGTCGGCTACGGAACGCTGGCACTGATCGGCTGGGCCTACCAAAGGCTGCGGGGACGCGAGGGACTTGGGGGAGGGGACCCGAAAATGTTCGGAGCGATCGGCGCCTGGCTCGGCTGGGCGTTGCTTTCGCATGTGCTGCTTGGGGCGGGCCTGATCGGGCTCGCCGCAGTGGTGGCAATGCGGCTCCGCGGCAAAGCGGTCGCCGCCACCGACCGGCTGCCGCTCGGCACTTTGATGGCGCTCGCTGCCTGGCCGATCTGGCTGCTGGTGGCCGCGTGAGCGTCATTCACCTGTCACACAGGCGGCCTAGCCAGAGCGGATGGCAACGGCCGCCCCGCCACGGCTCCCCATGCTGATCCGGCAGCGGCTCGCCGCGCTTAGCCCGCGCGAGCGGGTGTTTCTTGGGCTGGGCGCCGCGGCTCTTCTCGCCTTCCTGTTTTACCTGATGCTACGCGACGGAAGCGAAGAGCCCGTGGAGCTGATCGGCACGCCGCCTCTGCCTCCCGCATCTGTTGCGGCTCCAGTCACCTACGCGCCTCCGCCTCCGCCACCCGCGTCGATGCAGCCTGCCGCGACCACCGGCGGGCTGGTGCTGATCGGCGTGTTCGGAGGCGGACCCGGCGGCGGGACGGCGGTGATCGCGACGCCGGACGGCGTTCAGCGGAGAATTCCCGTGGGCCGGGAGTTCCAGCCGGGGCTGACCTTGAAGGCGGTCGGAATCGACCATGTGATCCTCGGCTCCGCGTCCGGAGACCAGAAGCTCGAATTCGGCAAAGCGGGCGCCACTGCCGTAGTCTCGGCACCCCCGCCCCCGGCCGGCGCCTCTCCGCCGGCAAGCGACGCCATAAGGCGGGCCGAGACCATGGCGTACCGGCTCGGGCTCCAGCCGGTGAAGTCGGATGGGCGGGTCACCGGCCACCAGATCAAGGCTGGAGCGAATCTGCCGCACCTCGACCAGGCCGGATTGGTTGCGGGCGACGTGATCCTGAGCGTCAACGGCAGCGTGCTCAACGAGGAGCAGTTAATGGAGCTGTCCTGGACGATCGCCAATTCCAACTCGACTGAATTCGAAGTTCTGCGCGACGGGCGCAAGATAAAGCTAGCACTTCAAAGGTGATAAGCACCCTCGCTTAATAAGTGTGACAGTCGCATGTCAGTTTGGCGACATTCTTAAGGCAATGCGTCGAAGACACCAGCAGCTTCCAGCCCGCATGACATGTAATATTACTATCACAGAACCCGCCTAGTCGGCCCCTCAACCGGACTCGTCGCAACGAGCCGAATCGGCCACGTCTAAAAGGGGGTTCTTCATGTCGACTCTTCGTTCGCTTCTCCTGATCAGCACGCTCATCCCGCTGGCCGCTTGCGGCGCCGACGACGTGGCTTCGCCCGGTGAAGGCGTGATTATCGTGCCGACGCCCACTCCCGGACCGACTCCGACGCCCAGCCCTTCGCCCACGCCCACTCCGGGTGGCGCCTATAATGGTGCGACGCCAGCGGGCTTCATCGACCGCGGCATCCAAGGCAACCGGCGCGTGTTCGAAATGCCCGCCCGCTTCACCCAGGACACCACGATCCAGAATTTCGAAGGCGCGGTTTACCAGATCGCAGGTCCGGTCAACGTCGGCACCGATTGCGGCGGCGATCCGAGCGCGCAGGCGTCCGGCTGCCAGGCGGTGACGCTGACCATCCAGGCCGGCACCAAGATCGTCGCCACCGACGGCACCTCCTACCTCGCCGTCAATCGCGGGTCGCGTATCAACGCCGTCGGCACCGCCAGCAGCCCGATCATCTTCACCGCCGACGACCAGCTCACCGGCACGCTGACCGACACGAGCCAAGGCCTCTGGGGCGGCATCATCCTGCTCGGCCGCGCGCCCATCTCGGACTGCAACGCGCAGGTGCCCGGCGGTTCGGCCCAGTGCCAGCAGGTCATCGAGGGCACGACCTCTTCGCTCTACGGCGGCAATGCGCCAAACGATAATAGCGGTTCGCTGCGCTTCGTGCAGATCCGCTTCTCGGGTGTCTCGCTCGCGCCGGGCAACGAGCTTCAGGGCCTTACCATGGGCGGCGTCGGCCAGCTTACGACGGTCGACCACGTCCAGGTCCACAACAGCTCCGACGACGGGATCGAGATTTTCGGCGGCCGCGTGAACCTGAAATATATCGCAGTCACGGGCGCTGACGACGACAGCCTCGACACCGATCTCGGCTATCGCGGCACCACGCAGTTCCTGCTTTCCGTCCAGCGTGCCGGCGGCGACCAAGATTCGGGCATCGAAGCGGACTCCAACGGCAACGAGGACGCGCTGCCGCGCCAATATACCCGCGTCTCCAACGCTACTTTCATCCAGCAGAAGACGAGCTCGGGCGGCAACGCCATCCTGCTGCGCGGCGGCACCGATTATGCGCTGCTCAACAGCATCGTGGTCACGCCGCAGACCTGCCTCGACATCGACGAGACCGGCGGCACCACGACCCGCGCTGGCGACGCGACCCTGCAGGACCAGGGCGCGCCGACCTTCCGCTCGGTGGTGATGCAGTGCGGCACGACGTTCCGCGAGGATCAAAACGTCACCGCGGCACGCGTCGCCGAGATCTTCGGATCGGGCAGCAGCAACAACAATTCGGCCTTCACCAATTCGCTGACAAGCGTGTTCGTGAACGGCGCGAACGAGACTGCCGTGGCTGCGACCGATCCGACGCCGTTTAACCTCGACACGTTCGCCGGCACCGGCCAGCCCAATACCAGCGCTCCGAACCGGCTTACCGCAGTGAGCTTCATCGGCGCGGTCCAGAATGCGCAGGACACCAACTTTGCCGGTTGGACCTGCAATTCGGGCTATGCTGGCTTCGGCGCCAGCAGCGGCAGCTGCACCGCGCTTCCGACCACTTGATCGACGACCGACACCGGGCGGCAGGCGCTGCCGCCCGGTGTCGAAACATGAAGTGATCGGGGGACCGTCATGACCAAGCCACTCACGTTCGGGGCGCTGCTGCTCCTCACATCCGCACTGACCGCGCCCGCCGCTATCGCGCAATCGTCCGGACCGACGACGGGCACGGGGCAGTCGACCTCGCCGGCGCAGACCGCCACCCCGGGCGATGCGATCGCCCAGCCGGCGGACGATCCCGAGGAGCAGATCGAGGTCTCCGCGCCCGGTATCGACCCGGAGCCGGAAGAAGAGATCGTCGTAACGGGGCGCAACATTCCCAACGTCGTGCGCGCGACGCCCGAAGTGGTGTCGGTGCTTTCTTCCGAGGACATCGCCCGGACGGGCGAGGGTGATATAGCCGGCGCCCTCCAGCGCGTGACCGGCCTCAGCGTGGTTGGCGCAGGCTTCGTGTTCGTGCGCGGCCTCGGCGACCGCTATTCGCTTGCTTTGCTCAACGGATTGCCGCTGCCGAGCCCGGAGCCGCTTCGACGCGTCGTGCCGCTAGACATCTTCCCGACCAGCGTCATCTCGAGTTCGCTCGTCCAGAAGAGCTATTCCGTCAATTATCCCGGCGAGTTCGGCGGCGGCGTGATCAACCTCACCTCCGCCTCGATCCCGCGCGAGCCCTTCCTGAGCGTCGGCATTTCCGGCCAGGTCGACACGGAAACGACCGGCCGTCTGGGCTACACTTATTTCGGAAGCGATCTCGATTTCCTCGGCTTCGACGACGGATCCCGCGACTTCCCGGCGGGGCTTCGCGACGCCGTTGTGGGCGGCAACTTCAATGCCACCACTCCCGCGCAGCGCCGCGACTTCGCCGCGAGCCTGCGCAACGCCGAGACGACGCTCCTCCAGCGCAACCGTGACATTCCGGGCAATGTCTCGGCCGATGCGAGCGGCGGCACCACCTTCGAGATCTCGGGCGGCCGTATCGGCGTGATCGCCGCGGCAGGCTATAGCAGCAACTGGCGCACCCGCGACACGCTCCAGCAGACATCACTCGATCCGCAGCTCGCCGGGACGCCCCAACGCAGCTTCCGCACCGTCATCACCGACAACCGCGTGGTGGTGAACGGCCTGTTCGGCGTCGGCGCCGAATTTGGCGAGCATGAGCTTAGGTGGACCAATCTCTACATCCGCGACACGTTGAAGCAGGGGCGGTTGTCGAGCGGCTTCAACCGCAACGTCGCCGACCCGCAGCCCGGATTGCCCAGCTCGATCATCGAGCAGAACACCTATTGGTTCGAGCGGCAGCTGATGAACACGCAGCTCGTCGGCGAATTCAAGTTCGGCGATCTCAGCATCGACCTTCGCGGCACCTACGCGAACTCCCAGCGCGAGTCCCCGTACGAACGCGACATCAGCTACTTCTATCTGGGCGACGGCAATCCGCTGACCAAGAGCGTCAGCGACGTCGACGATTATGTGAACAATCTCACCTCCGGCGGCCAGTTCGCGACCGTGGCGTTCAGCGATCTCAACGAGGATGTTTACGCCGGCGGGCTCGACCTGGGCTACCGGTTGCGCAACCTTGGCGACATCTCCGCGACGCTTTCGGCGGGCTATGCTTACAGCAAGAACGACCGCACTTCATCGCGCTACGCCTTCCAATATTTCCCGCCGGAAGGCTCGCTGCCGCTGGGCGTTTCGCAGCAGCGGCCGGATTATCTGCTCTCCGACTTCAACGTCTACAACTACAACATCCAGCTGCGCGACGTGTCCGGCGCCGAGGGCGCCGCCGCGTACACGGCCGACCTGGAGGTTCATGCCGGTTACGCCCAGGCCGAACTCGAGCATGACGGCCTCGGCCTGCGCGCGCAGTTCGGTGTGCGCTACGAGGATGGCGACCAGAGGGTGCAGCCGGTCGGCGCGAACGTCAGCCCGACGCTGATCCGGAACGATTATTGGCTGCCCGCCGCCACCGTCACCTGGAACTTCATGCAGAACATGCAGCTCCGCCTGCATGCGTCCAAGACGATCGCCCGTCCGCAATTCCGTGAGCTCGCGCCGCAAATCTATCAGGATTTCGAATCGGACCGCGAGTTCACCGGCAACCCATTCCTGACCGGCAGCGAGCTCTTGAACGCCGAAGCGCGCTACGAATGGTATTTCGCACGCAATCAGCGCTTCAGCCTCGCGGGCTTCTACAAGAAGATCGACAACCCCATCGAAGCCGCGGCCTTCTTCGCGGGCGGCGGTCAGCTTCGCACCGGCTTCGCCAACGCACCGCAAGCCGACCTTTACGGCGCCGAAGTCGAGCTTCAATATTTCCTGCCGCTGGAGGGTCTTGGCGGCTTCTTCTCGACGCGACGGCTGCTGCTGATCGGCAATTACACCTACACCAAATCCGAGCTCAACGTTGACGAGTCGACGATCATCGGCCCGAACCTGCAACCGATCGGCGCGAACCTCCTGTTCCAGGACGGCGCTCCGCTAACGGGGCAGTCGGACCACATCGCCAACCTGCAGATCGGCATCGAGGACACGGACAGGATCAGCCAGGCGACGGTGCTGCTCAACTATGCCAGCGAGCGGGTCACCAATCGCGGCCCGATCCAGGGTTCGGCGCGGCAGCCCGACCTCATCGAGGAGCCTGGCTTCCGCCTCGACTTCGTCGCGCGCGAGCAGGTCGAGTTTCTTGGCGCCCAGGCCGAGATTCGCTTCGAGGCCCGCAACCTGCTCGGCCAGGATTATGAAGAGTTCCAGGAGTTCGAGGACAACCGCATCGAGGTCAACAGCTACGATGTCGGAAGGACGTTCAGCCTTGGCATCTCGTTCAAGCTCTAGATGTTCAGCCGCGGTATAGGCGCCGGGGCCTAGGAAGGCAGCTCGGGCGGCGTGCTTCCCTAGACGCGCCGCCCGAACCTTGTCCGGCCTGGGCTCTGCCTCAGCCCCAGGGGCGCTCCCTGAACCATTTGGTGACGATATATTTGACGCCGCTGCGGACCTTCATGCCGTGATGCATGGTATTGGGATTCATGCCGCCGCCGGTCAGGCCATTGTTCCAGGCGAGCAGCTTGCCGAGCTCCGGCTGCACGGTCTTGTCGATCGCCGTGAAGCGGGTCGCGCCGCCGGCCTCAACGTCGTTCAGATAGATCATCACCGTCCAGGTGCGGTTGCCCGAGACCGAGCAGAATCGCGGATAGTCGGCGCCATCTGGCTCGAAATAGTCGGTGTGGGCCTTGAACTCCTGCCCGACCGCGTAACGCTGGCCCTGCATGGGCTCGCCATGAGCGGGGTCGAGGCCGGTCAGCGCGATGATCTTGGCGTCCACCGCGGCGACGGCAGGGTGGGTGCCGTCCAGATCGCACGTCTCGCTGGTGCGGAAGGTCGGATCGCCGACATCGTCGGCGATGGTGGAGGGACGGCGTTTCTCATCAATCAGCCGGATGATCTCCGTGCATTCGTCCGCTTCCAGGAAGCGCTTGCGGATGAAGAGGTTGAGCTTGGGGGAGGGGACCCGTTGTACGCCCGGACGGCCGGCGATGTTCTCGGCGATGTGCATACCCCAAGATTAGCAGCGCCGACGGGGCGCGCCAGTGGCGATATCCGCGCCGAATGCGGTTATGCAGAGCAAATTGTTGTCACATTTGCTCTGCCGCTATGTCATGGTAAACGGGTAAGCGCCGCTGGGGTGGAGAGTAGTTGATGCGTTTGGCCTTGGACCCGCGTGCGCGCCGCCTGCTGAGGCGTCTTCCACGAACTACTGTATATTCGGCTATGGAACTGGCGCTGCTGTCGCTGCTCGCGTTGCAAGCTGCGCGATTGGTCTGGACGCTGGTGACACCACTTAGCCCCGTCGGCGAGTGGAAGGCCGGGAGCGCGCTCCGGCCCGTGGCGCCTGCCTCGGGCAACCTGCTCGGCAGCTTCGATCCCTTTTTTCGCCTGAGCGCGCAAAGTGCGGCGCCGGTGGTCGTTACGTCGCTCAATCTAAAGCTGTTCGGCGTGCGCGAGGACCGGGCCTCAGGGCGCGGGTCGGCGATTATCGGTACGCAGGACGGGCAGCAGCGGAGCTTCGCCGTGGGTGAGGAGGTCATTCCCGGCGTGAAGCTGACGGCGGTGGGATTCGACAGCGTGACGGTGTCGCGCGGCGGCACGGCCGAACAATTGTTCCTCGACCAGTCGCCGCCTGCGACGGTGGTGACGCCCGCCCCGCCGTCGCCATTCGCGACGAGTTCAACTCCGACTCCCGCTCCGCCTCCTCCGCTTCCACCGACCCCGGTGATTACGGCTACGCCGATGCAGACCAACCATATCGCCTCCGAAGTGCAGTTTCAGCCGCGCCTCAATGGCGGGCAGGTGACCGGCGTCACGGTGCAGCCGCAGGGCAGCGGCAATGCGTTTCGCGCCTCGGGGCTCCAGGCCGGCGATATAGTGACTTCGGTGAACGGGCAGCGGATCACGTCCGCCGACCAGGCACGGGCGATCGCCAGCCAATTTCGCGGCGGCGAAGCGAATGTTGAAGTGGAGCGGGGTGGGCGAACCGTGTCACTCCGAGTGAAGGCAGGACAATGAAGAGTTTCCGCATTGCCCTCGCGCTGGCGCTCGTTTCAGCGCCAGTCGTGCCGGCCGCCTCGCAATATGTGCTGAACCTGCGCGAGGCGGACATCCGCGCTTTCATCGACGATGCGGCGCGGGTGACGGGTCGGACCTTCATCATCGACCCCACTGTGCAGGGCAGGGTCTCGGTGGTGACGCAGCGGCCGCTGTCGCGCTCGGAATATTTCGAAGTGTTCCTCTCGACCCTGCGCGCAAACGGCCTTGTCGCCGTGCCCGCCGCGCGCGGGGCGCTCCGCATCCAGCCGGTCGCAACCGCGGCGACCACGGCGGGGCGGGTCGGCCGGCGTGCGGCGAGCCCGAGCAGCTTCGTGACCGAGATCATAAGGCTGAGGAGTGTTGATCCCGCCACCGCGATCGAGACGGTGCGGCCGCTGGTCAGCCGTGAGGGATCCGTCACGGCGAGCCGGAATTCTCTCGTCATCGCGGACTTCGCCGACAATGTCGCCCGGATCCGCCAGATCGTGGGGAGCATCGACCGGGACACGGCTGCGACGCGGGTGCTTGCGCTTCAGAATGCCGGTCCGCGCGAAATTGCGGAGGCGCTGACGGCGCTCGTGGCGCAGGAAGGCGCGCGGGGTCCTCAGGTTTCGATCGTCCCGATCGACAGCGCCCGATCGATCGCGTTGCGAGGCGATGCGGCAACGGTGGCACGACTGGTCGAGATTGCGCGCGATCTCGACAGGCGCGCCGCCAGCGGCACCGAGCTTCGAGTGATCTTCCTCGAGCATGCCGATGCGGAGCAGCTCCTGCCCGTGATCCAGCAATTGCTGGGGCAGGCGCCGACGCCGGTCGGGCCCCGCAGTCGCGGGAGCTCGCGCCAGCCTGCGACCACGGGCCGGCGAACCATCTTGGGTGGCGGGAACACGACCGGCGGCACCACCACCAACGATGTCGCGCCCGGGCCCGCCGCTCCCATCAGCGCAGCCGCTTCGACGGGCGCGAGTGTGTTCGGCGACAAGCCGGCGATTGTGACGCGCTTCGAGGGCGCCAACGCGATCGTCATCGCGGCGCCCGCCGACGTGCAACGCCAGATCGGCGAGGTCATCCGCCAGCTCGACGTCCGTCGCCCGCAAGTGCTGGTCGAGGCGATCATCGTCGAGATCTCCGACACGGCGGCGAGGCAGCTCGGCGTGCAGCTCCTGCTCGCGGGCACCGGCGGCAGCGCGATCCCGTTCGCCGTCACCAATTATTCGAACGCGTCGCCCAATATCGCCACCATCGCAGGTGCGATCGCTGCTCAGGATCTGCGGACCGACACGACAACCGTGGATGGCGAGGTGGTAACGACCACCAGCAGCTCACCGATCGCCGACGCGCTGGAGCAGGCCGCCGCGCAGGAGATCCTGGGCACGCGCACCGGCCTGCTCGGGGTCGGCCTGCGCGCGGGCAACGCCATTTTCGGCGCGATCGTCAATGCGGTGCAGTCGGACAATCGCTCCAACCTGCTCGCCACGCCCTCTGTGACGGTCATCGACAACCAGCCGGCGCACTTCCTCGCGGGACAGGAAGTGCCCGTGACGACGGGCGAGGCGCTGTCGAACAATTTTGACAATGCCTTCCGCACCGTGCAGCGCCAGAATGTCGGCATTTCGCTCGACGTAACGCCGCAGATCAATGCGGGCGACACGGTGAAGCTCGACATCCGTCAGGAGGTGAGCTCGGTGGCGGGGACCGTGGGAGGCCGGAATTCCGCCGACCTCATCCTCAACAAGCGCGAGATCGAGACCTCGATCGTCGTCGACGACGGAGACATCATCGGCATTGGCGGCCTGCTCAACGACAATGAGCGGCGGACGATCGAGAAGATCCCGTTCCTGGGTGACGTGCCGGTGATCGGAAACCTGTTCAAATCGCGTGGGCGCAGCCGAGAGAAGACCAACCTGATGGTGTTCATTCGCCCGACCATCCTGCGTTCCGCCGCCGACGCGCGAGCAATGTCGGACCGGCGCTACGGTTATGTCCGCAACATGCAGTTCCTGCAGAACCCGAACCAGGAGCCGACCATCGACGAGTTGGTGCGCGAATATATGGGCGCCACCCCGCCGCCGCCCGCCGCTGCGGCGCCGCCCGTCGATCCCGCCCTCTATGCGCCCGCGGTGCGGCCCGGAGATGCTGTCGTGACGCCGACCCCGATTTCACCGAGCGGCAGGTGAGGCCATGATCCAGCAGGACATCGTTCTGGACGCGCCTGCGGAGACCACGCTTCCGGTCAACATCCCCTATGGCTTCGCCAAGCGTTTCGGGGTTGCTCTCCTGGGGGAGGAGGACGGCCGGCTGGTCGTCGCGATGCGCGAGGGCGGGGACCCGCGCGCGCTCATTGAAGTCAGGCGCTATCTTGCTCGTTCGTTCGACATCCAGTTCTCGCCGCCCGAAAAGTTCGACCGGATCCTTTCGGAGCGCTATGCGATCGGCGGCGAGGCGGCGGCCCATGCGGCGGGCACGCTGGGACTCGGCGACGAGCTGAGCTCGCTTGCGACCGACCTTCCGACCGCCGACGACCTGCTCGACAGTGCCGACGATGCTCCGGCAATCCGCCTCATCAACGGCATCATCGCCGATGCCGCGCGGCAGGGCGTTTCGGACATCCATATCGAGCCCTACGAGACCGGCCTGGTGGTGCGAATGCGCGTGGACGGCGTGCTGCGCGAGACTTTGCGGATGCCGCCGCACGTGGCGCCGGTGGTGGTGAGCCGTATCAAGGTGATGGCGCGACTCGACATCGCCGAGCGGCGCGTGCCGCAGGACGGGCGCATCGGCCTGACGCTCGGCGGCAAGCTGCTCGACGTTCGCGTATCCACCTTGCCGAGCCGTGCGGGCGAGCGAGTGGTGCTGCGTATCCTGGACAAGGAGAATGCCGGGTTCGACCTAGACGTGCTCGGCATGCCGCCGGAGATCGATCGCGTCTTCCGCGCGGCGCTGGCCGAGCCGAACGGAATCGTGCTCGTCACCGGCCCGACCGGATCCGGCAAGACCACCTCGCTTTATGCGGGCCTTCGGCAATTGAACGACGGCACGCGCAATATCCTGACCGTCGAGGATCCTGTCGAATATGCGGTGGAAGGCGTCGGCCAGACGCAGGTGAACGACAAGGTCGGTCTCACCTTCGCAACGGGCCTACGCGCGATCCTGCGCCAGGACCCGGACGTGGTGATGGTCGGCGAAATCCGCGACCGTGAGACGGCGGACATCGCCGTCCAGGCTTCGCTCACCGGCCACCTCGTGCTCTCGACCGTGCACACCAACGATGCGATCGGCGCGATCACCCGGCTCCGCGACATGAAGATCGAGCCGTTCCTGCTCGCATCGACACTGCGCGCAGTGGTGGCGCAGCGCCTGGTGCGGCGGCTCTGCCCGACGTGCCGGCAGCCGGTGCAGGCCACCGGTTCGGTGAGCGCACTGCTCGGCTTCGACAGCGGCACAGTGATCTACGAGGCGCGGGGCTGCGCCGAATGCTCGCAGACCGGTTACAAGGGCCGCATCGGCGTGTTCGAGGCGGTGCGGATCGACGACACGATCCGGCGGCTTATCAATGCCGGCGGCGACGAGGCGGTGATCGCCAATCACGCCTTCCGCAACGCGCCCACTCTCGGATCGGCCGCCCGGGCGCTGGTGCGGGAAGGCGTGACCACGGCCGAGGAAGCCGTCAGGATTTCGCGGCGCGAAACCGAAGATGTCTGATTTCGACTATCTCGCGCTCGACACAGCGGGCCGCGAGCGGCGCGGGTCGGTGCGCGCCGCGAGCGTGGAGGATGCCCGCGCATCGCTGAGCGCACGCAAGCTCTACGTCGTGCGGATGGAGCGCTCGACAGGCGCGGTGGCACCGCCCCTGCTGTCGCGCAGCCTCAGGTTCCGCAAGAAGCTCGGCGCCAAGCAACTCACCCTGTTCACGCGCCAGCTCGCAACGCTCATCCAGGTGAGCCCGCTCGAGGAGTCGCTGCGCACCATCGGCCGCCAGTCGGAGAAGGAGCAGGTGCGCAACATCCTCCTCTCCGTCCATTCGGGCGTGGTCGAGGGGCGGCGGCTCTCCGAAGCGATGACGCGCGAGGCGGCAAGCTTTCCGCCGCTCTACCGCGCGATGGTGGCCGCGGGCGAGAGTTCGGGCACCCTGCCGCAGATCCTCGACCGGCTCGCCGACCTCCAGGAGCGGCAGGCGCAGGTGCGGTCCAAGGTGACGAGCGCGCTCGCTTATCCGATCATTCTCGCGATCGTGGCGAGCTTCGTCGTGATGGCGCTGATGATCTTCGTAGTGCCGCGCGTCGTCGAACAGTTCGAGGATGTCGGACAAGAATTGCCGCTCCTCACGCGCATCGTCATCGCGCTGTCGGAGTTCCTGGCGAACTGGTGGTGGGCGCTCGCGCTCGCGCTGGTGGGCATCGCGTTGCTTGTCGGGCGTGCGCTCCGCGAGGAGACGCTGCGTCTCCGCTTCGATCGCACGCTGCTGCGCTTCCCCTTGTTAGGACGCTTGCTGCGCGATCTTCATGCCGCTCGCATGGCGCGGACGCTCTCGACCATGGTGGCGAGCCGGTTGCCGCTGCTGGAGGGGCTGCGGCTCACCACGCAGACGGTGCACAATCGGGCGCTGCGTGAAGCCTCGGGCGACATCACAGAGGCGATCCGGACCGGCGGCAGCCTCTCGGCGGCGTTGCGGAGGGCGGCGATCTTTCCGCCCCTGCTGGTCTATCTGGCGGCGAGCGGAGAGGCTTCGGGCAAGCTCGACGTGATGCTCGAGCGCGCGGCCGATTATCTGGAGCGCGAGTTCGACACTTTCACGGCGACCGCCTTGTCGCTGCTCGAGCCCGCGATCATCGTCGTCATGGGAGGGATCGTCGCGCTCATCGTGCTGTCGATCCTGCTCCCGATCCTCCAACTGGACACGCTTGCGGGCGGAGTGGGTTAGAACATGCGCAAGAAGTTGAAGCAGCTAGCGAAGAGAAGGCGGGAGGAAGGCTTCACCCTGGTCGAGCTGATGGTGGTGATCGTGATCATCGGCCTGCTCGCGACAGTGGTGGTGATCAACGTCGCACCCGCGACCGACAAGGCGGCCACGACGAAGGTTGAGGCGGATATCTCGACGCTGGAGCAGGGCGTGGAAATGTACCGGCTTTCCAAGATGAATTATCCGGGCGGCTCCGACGGGCTGCAGGCTCTGGTCTCCGAAGGCTTCATCAAGCGGCTTCCGGACGATCCCTGGGGCAATGCCTACCGCTACGCGACGCCCGGCCGGGGTGGGCAGCCGTTCGACATCTACAGCCTTGGCGCCGACGGCCGCGAAGGCGGCGAGGGCGAGGATGCCGACATCGGCAACTGGAAATAAGCGCGATCGAGGCTTTACCCTCGTCGAGCTGCTGGTGGTGCTCGCCATCATCGGAATGATGTCGGCGGTCGTGATGCTCGCCATTCCCGATCCGCGGGGAAGCCTAACCCAGGAGGCGGAGCGGTTCGCGGCCCGGGCCAAGGCGGCGCAGGAGCGGGCCATCATGGACGCGCGGGCCACGTCGGTGCGGGTCACCAATGTGGGCTACGGCTTCGATCGACGCGAGCGGGAGGGGTGGCGGCCGATGGGCGCGGCGCCTTTCGCCGACCAGCGTTGGACCGATGGCACGGCAGCGGCAGTGGGCGGGGCCGCGGCGGCGCGCATCATCTTCGACTCCACCGGGGCGGCCGAGCCGGCGCAGGTCGTGCTCCAGCGCGCCGAAGACCAGGTGGTGGTCGACATCGCTTATGACGGCAGCATCCGTGTCCAGGTCTGAGCGCTCCGAAGGCGGCTCCCGCCCCTTGCGGCGTTCCGCCCAGGAGGGCTTCACTCTGATCGAGATGCTGGTCGCGCTGGCAATCTTCAGCTTGGCGGCGCTCGCGCTCCTCCGGCTGGAGGGCGCGACGGTCGCGAACACGGCGCGGCTGCAGGACCAGGCGATGGCGCAGATCGTGGCGCGCAACCTCGCGGTCGAGGCGATGACCGATCCGGTGGCGCCGGCCTTCGGGAGCGAGAGCGGCAGCACCGCGAATGGCGGGCGCAGCTGGCGCTGGACGCGGACGGTGGGACGCTCGCCCGAGCCGCGCATCCAGCAGATCCAGATCGACGTGCAGAGCCAGCTTGGGCCCGAGTCGGCACGGCTGACCATCTTCAGGCGGGCCGGGGAATGAGGAGCGCCGGCTTCACCTTGGTCGAGCTGCTGGTGGCGCTCACCATCTTCTCCCTGCTTTCGGCGGCAGGCGTCACCCTGCTCTCGTTCAGCGTCCGCGCGCAGGACGCGGCCGACGAGCGGCTGACCCGGCTGGCGGAGATCCGGCGGGCGGGAGCTTTGCTGACCAGCGATCTCGCCCAGGCCGCGCCGCGAGTATCGCGCGACGAAGCGGGAGCGCCGCGCGCGGCGATGATCGGCGAGAGCGGGCAGGGGAGCCCTGTCGTGCTTTCGCTGGTGCGGCGCGGCTGGGAGAATCTGGACGGCGCCGCGCGGCCTTCGCTGCAGAAGGTCGAGTATCGCTGGGTCGGAGGGCAGCTGGAGCGCATCGCTTACCGCTTCGTCGACGGCAGCCCCGCAATGCCATCGGTGGCGGTGGTGACCGGGGTGCGCGCGCTCCGGCTTCGCTACCGGGGCCCGCGCGGCGAGTGGCGCGACCGTTGGGATCCGACTCAGCCGATGCTGCTGCCGACGGCGGTCGAGATGGTCATGGCCACCGAGGAGAGCGGGTCGATCCGCCAGCTCTTCCTGGTTGGAACCGTAATCTGATGCGCGTTCCCCCGCATGAGCGAGGCGCGGCGTTGCTGGCGGTGCTGCTGCTCGTCGCGGTGATGGGCGCGCTTGCCGCCTCGGCGCTGGAGCGGCTGCGACTGTCGACCGCGCTTGCAGTCAACAACGCCGCGCTCGACCAGGCACGCGCTTATGCGGTGGGGGTGGAGTCGCTCCTCGCGCTCACCGCCGACGACCTCATCGCTGCGAGCCCCGAGCGCACCACGCTCGCCGGTGGCTGGAACGGGCAGACGCGGACCATTCCGATGCCGGGGGGCGGCGTGGTCAACGCCACGATCCGCGACGGCGGCAATTGCTTCAACATCAACAGCGTCGCGGAAGGCCAAATGCCGACCGCGCTGACGCCGCGGCCGATGGGCATCGATCAGTTCACCGGGCTGATGCGCAGCCTGGACGTGCCGGAGCGGGAGGCGCGGCGGATCGCCGAGGCGGCGGGCGACTGGGTCGATGCCGACACGGACCGCAGCCGCGAGGGCGCGGAGGATTCGGACTATGCGGGAGGCGAAGGCGGCCGGCGGGTTGGCAACACCTTCTTCGCCGAAGTGAGCGAGCTCCGCGCGGTGGCCGGCATGACTCCCGAAATCTACGAACGGCTGCGGCCATGGCTCTGCGCCCTTCCCGTGGCCGCTCTGTCGCCGATAAACATCAACACGCTTTCACCGGACCAGGCACCGCTGCTTGCGATGCTCGCGCCGGGGCAGATCTCGATCGATCGGGCGCGGCAGGTGCTTGCCGAGCGGCCGGCGGCGGGTTGGGATAACATTACCGACTTCTGGACGGCTCCGGGGCTGCAACAAGTCATCCTCCCCCTCGACGCGCAGCTTCAACCTCAGCTAAGAACCAGGTGGTTCGCGCTCGACCTTCGCGTCGAGCTTCAGGGGGCGGAGCTCAACGAGACCGCGCTTCTGGATGCCCGGATTGCTCCGGCGCGGTTGGTGGTGAGACGATGGGGAGGTGACGAGTGAGCGACGCCCTCCTGATCTTCATCGACGCGCATAATGAAATCGAAGGCTGGCTTCGGGTCGCCGGAGATGCCGTTACGGCGCGCGGGCGGGGCCTCGAAGGGCTGCCCGGCCTTAGCGGTCCCGCTTCGGGCAATCCGATCAGGGTAGCGGCGATCGTTCCGGGCGAGGCGGTCACGCTGCACTGGCTGGAGGTGCCTGCTGGCCTGGCACCGGCGCAGGCGGCGGCGGCGGCACGACTGATGGCCGGCGATGTAAGCGCGCAGCCGCTTGGCGACATGCATGTGGCTGTCGGTCCCGAAGCCGAGGGCAGTGCATTGCGGGCGGTCGCTGTGGTTCCGGCGATCACGATGGCGGGGTGGCTGGGCAAGCTGCAGGCGCAGGCGCTCGATCCCGACGTGGTGCTACCCGAGCCGCTGCTGCTGCGCGCGCCGCGCGAAGGTTATGTGCGGCACGAGCGCGGCGGGCTGCCGCTCTATCGCGGCCCAGCGGACGCGTTCAGCGTGGAGCCGGAGCTGGCGGAGCTGATTGTCGCGGACCGATCGGTGGAGCCGGTCGACGAGGAAGCCTTCGAAGGAGGGCTTGGCGATGCGGTCACCTATCCGGTCGTCAACCTTCGCCAGGGCGTGTTCGCGAAGCGCCGGCGCTGGACGATCGAATGGGCGCTGGTGCGCAGGCTCGCGATGCTGGCGGTCGCCTTGGCGGCGGTGACGCTCGCCGTCCAGGTCGCTTCGATCTTCAAATATACGCTGGAGGCGGACGCGCTCGAACTGGAGGCGAACCGCATCGCGGCCACCGCCCTGCAGCGGAGCGGGCCGGTGACGGACGGGTCGCGGCAACTCGAGCGGCGTCTAACCGAACTGGGCGGCAACGGGCCTGGTTACAGCGCCATGGCCAGCGCGGTGTTCGGCGCGGTCCGCGACACGCCCAATGTTGAGCTGACCGGCCTTTTCTTCGACCAAAGCGGAGCGATGCGGGCGAGCGTGCAGGCGGACTCTCCGGCGACCCTTGCCCTGTTCCAGCAGCGGATCGAGGCGGGCGGCTTCGCGGCCACAACGGGCGAGATGCGGGGCGGCGGCGGCCGGCCGACGGCGGATGTTACGGTGCGGGCGCGATGAACGACAGCCTCAAGATCTGGTGGCGCACTCGGACATCTCGCGAGCAGCGGCTGCTGCTCGCGATGCTCGGCCTGCTAGGGCTCGTGCTGCTGTGGCTGCTGGTGCTCCGGCCGCTCAACGACAGTCTGTCGCAGGCGCGCGAGCGTCATGGCGCGGCGGTGCTTGCATTGGCGGAGGCGCGTGCTCGGGCGGCTGCGATCACGACCCTGCAGCAGCGTCCGGCCACCTCACTCGGTGCTCCGCTGGAAGCGATCCTGAACCAGAGCGCCAGCGAGGCCGGCTTCACCCCGGCGCGGGTCCAGCGCGAAGGCGCGAACGTGGCGATCATGGCGTTCGAGAATGTCCGGCCGCAGGCCTTCTTCGCTTGGGTGCGGCGGATGGAAAGCGAGCGCGGCCTCTCGGTCGAGCGGCTCAGCGCCACCACCAACACCGATCAGACGCTCGGCGTCGAGATCGCCTTCCGAGCGAGGGGGAGCTGATGCGCATCCGGCTCCCGCTCGGGCGGACGGTCTTCTTCGTCTGTGCCTTTCTGTTCTCGCTTGTCGCCTTGCTGCCGCTGCGGCTGGCGCTCGACTGGTTCGCGCTGGACGAGCGCGGTTTCGCGGCGCGCGAGGCGAAGGGGAGCATCTGGCTGGGCTCGATCAGCGAGGCGCAGTTCGGCAATGTGGCGCTCGGCGACCTTCAGGCGCAGCTCAGGACGCTGCCGCTGCTGATCGGTCGGGCCCGCGTGGACCTGGAGCGAGTCGACGAGGCGAACCGGTTCCAGGGCTCGGCGACCGTCTCGCGCCACAGCTTCGGCATCGACGACATGACGGCGCAGCTCGACGTCGGCTCCGCGCTAGCGCCGCTGCCGATCGGGGCGGTCGACATGAGCGACGTTACCGCCCATTTCGCGGACGGCCTCTGCACGAGCGCCGAGGGGCTGGTGAAGGCGAACGTGGCGGGCGACGTCGCCGGCGTCAGCCTGCCGGGCGGCCTCAGCGGCAATGCGCGCTGCGATCGGGGCGCGCTGCTGCTGCCGTTGGTCAGCCAGTCCGGGATGGAGGGTCTGAACCTGCGCCTCTTCGAGGACGGCCGCTACGAGGTCGAGCTTGCCGTGCGGCCCGTCGACGACGCCATGCGCGACCGGCTGATCGCGTCCGGCTTCGCCTTGAGCAACAACGGCTATGCGCTGCGGGTGAGCGGCACCTTCTGAGCGAGCCGCGCCGCGATCCAGGCGCAAACGATCAGCTGCAGGGTGTGGAACAGCATGATCGGCAGGATCACGGTTCCGGCCGCGGCTCCGGGAAAGAGGATGCGCGCCATCGGGGCTCCGCTCGCCAGGCTCTTCACCGATCCGCAGAATAGGATGGCCGCGCGGCTTTCGGGGCCGAAGCGTCCGAGGCGGCCGATCACCCAGGTGGCTGCAAGCACGAGAGCGAGGATGAGTCCGCAAACCGCGCCGAGCAGGCCGAGATCGAACAGCGGGACGCGGCTCCAGATGCCTTCCACCACGGCCGCCGAAAAGGCGCCGTAGACGGCGAGCAGGATCGTGCCCTTGTCGACGACGGTGGTGAGCCGCGGCCGGTCCTTGACCAGCGGCAGCAGCAGCGGCCGCAACGCGTGGCCGAGCAGGAAGGGGAGAAAGAGCAAAGCGGCAATCTTGCCAATGCCAGTCAGCGAGATTTCGGCGCCTTGCGCTTCCAGTAGCAGGCTGACGAGGAGCGGCGTCAGGAACACGCCGATCAGGTTCGAGAAGGCTGCCGCCGCGACCGCGCCCGCGACATTGCCGCCCGCCATCGACGTGTAGGCGATCGAGCTTTGAACGGTGGAGGGAAGGGCGCAGAGAAAGAGGATGCCGGTCCACAGTTCCGGCGTGAGTGCGCCCGGCAAGAGAGCAGCGAGGCCGAAGCCAATCAGCGGAAAGACCGCAAAGGTCGCCGCAAGTATGGCGAGGTGCAGGCGCCAGTAGGTGAGACAGTATACGAGCGCCTCTCGCGGCAATCGAACGCCGTGCAAGAAGAAGAGCGTGAAGATTGCAGCCAGCGTCAGCCAGTCCAGAGCCTCGGCCAGGACGCCTCGCACCGGGAGCAATGTCGCAAGAGCGACGGCGCCGAGCAGCCACAGGATGAACCTGTCCGGCACCAGCCGGTTTAGCAAGGACGCGCGCGCCTGGCTCACCTCGGGCGGATATCGTCGCGGTATCGAGTCTCGATGAAGCGACCGTGCGTTTCGAAGCTCGTGAGGCTTTCGCGGCAGACTTCCTTCGCCAGGCGGACCATCTCGTCGGCAACGATGCCGAGCCCCTGTAATAGGCGCTGCTGAAATTCCGGCTCCGTCTCCCGCGCGCTGGCCGGCAGCTCGGAATAGGCTTCGATGAGGCGGGGCAGGTGATTGCCGATCAGTCGCCGCGCCTCCCATGCGAGCGTCGAATTGGGCTCGATCGTGCCGAGATGCGGATACATGTCTCCGAGCGCGACGAAGATGCGGTCGAGGATCGGCGAAGCGGACAGCGGCAGCTCGAGCCGCTTCTTCAGCAGCCATTCCTCGGCCTTGAAAGGAAGCGCCGCCAGCTCCTCGCGCGAAAAGGCGGCTTCATCCTCCTGCCCGGCGGGCCAGGCGAGGGCGGCGGTGGCGGCCACCAATGCGGCGGCACCCGCGGCAAGGAGAAGGGGAGGCGCAAGCGGTGCGACGGCGATCGTGTAGCCGGCAATCCCCGCTCCGGACACGCCCGCGACCGCCGTCGCTCGCCCGAGCCGCTTTCCCGCTTCGCGAGTCTGGCGCTCCCAGCTGAGCTTCTTCTCGCGCGACTTCCACTCGATCTGCCGCTTCTCCGCTTCGCGCACCGCCTTTGACTTCATCTGTCGGCGCAGAAAGTCTTCGGCACGCTGCCAGGCCGAGTTCAGATCGAACAGCAACTCACTCGCTCCCGGCGGGGCCGCCATCCTTGTAGCGGCTTTCGATGAAGCGCCCCTGCGTCTCGAACGCGTCGATATCCTGCTTGTGGAGCCTGGCGCCGATATCGTCGAGCGCGACCCGGGCGGCGTCGAGGCTGGCGACCAGTCGCTCGTCCACGGTCAGCCCGTCGCCGTCGCGCTGGCTGCGATAGGCGGCGGGCACCTTCTCGTAGCGATCGATGAGGTCGGGCAAGTGCTTGCCCATCAGTCGCCGCGCGTCCTGGGCGAGCGGATCGAGCGCGTCCATTTCGGCGAGCCGGTTTTCGAGGAGCGGAAGCTGCTGCCCGATCGCGTCGACCCGCATCGCGGCCGGAGCGGGAAGGGCGGTGCGCCGATGGTTGAGGAGGGTGCCGAGCTGCTGCACGACCGCCTTGGTCGGGAGCTGCTCGTTATACTGGACCCGCTTCGGCGCACGCTCGCGCGGGAAGACGGAGAAGAAGACCAGGACGCAGATGATGGCGAGGACCGCGAGGAAGAGGCCGGTCCAACCGATCGGGCCGACGATCAACCCGAATCCGATCGTGGCGGCAATGACGGCCATGACCGCAATGGCGATGTTGGCGAGCTTCTTGCCCACGCGCGTGACGTGAGCGCGGGCCGCCGGCCGGGTCGGCACATGACCGTCGAGACGCGCGGTAATCTCGTCGAAACGCGCGAGCGTGTCCTCGACTCCGCGCGGCGGCATCTTCAGCCCTCGAGTGCAGTCAGCGGCGACCGGTCCGGACCGGTCAGCTGGTTCTGCGCGACGCCTTCAGCGCGGGCGATGTAGCCGCGTGACTTCTCGACCTCGCTGGTGAGCACGTTCACCGTCTGCTTCATGTTGCCGAGCGCTTCCAGCTTGAAGCGGTCGATCGTGTCCATCGTGTCGTAGATGTTCTGGAACGCGCGTTGCAGCGTCTCCAACGGGATGGTGGCGGAGGCGGCCTGCTTGTGGATGTCCGCCGACTGGCTCTTCAGCAACTCGCCGGTGCGATCGATCATGTTGGCGGTGGTGGTGTTGAGCGCGGTGATCTGATCGAGCACCAGGCGCTGGTTGGTCAGCGCCTGCGCGACCGTCACGGCCGTCCGCAGCGCCGCCACGGTCGTGGTGGAGGCGCGATCGACGCCCTTCACCAGCTCGATATTGTTCTTCTTGACGAGATCGAGCGCGAGATAGCCCTGCACCGTCACCGCCATCTGGGTGAGCAGGTCGGTGGTGCGCTGGCGGGTGTAGAAGAGCGCCGTCTCGCGGATCGCCTTCGCCTTTGCGGGATCGGTCGCGTCGAGCTCGTTCGCCTTCTCCTCCAGCTTTTGATCCATGGTCTTGGAAATGTGGATCATCTGCTCGAGCTTGCCCATCGTCTTCCACATATTGGCGCGCTCGACGTCGATGGCGGCATTGTCCATCAGCAGCTCGTCCTTGCCCGACGCGAGGCTGCCGAGGATCTTGGAGATGTGGGTCTGAGACGACTGATATTTCTGAAAATAATTCCCCATTTTGTTGCCGAACGGGATGATCCCGAGAATCTTGCGCGGCGTCGACAGATTGCCCTGGCGGCCGGGATCGAGTTCCTCGACCGTGCGGCGCAACTGGGTGAGATCGGCGCCAATGCCCGTATCCGCGTCGATCGCCTTGACCGGGCGGTCGAGGAAGCGGTTCGAATGGCCCGCGGCCTCCGCAATCTCCTTGCGGCCCATGTTGGTGAGCTGGTCAATCTTCTTGCCGAATTCGGGGCTGTTCGCGTCG
>NZ_CADCWD010000033.1 GCF_902806315.1 uncultured Sphingosinicella sp. | reverse complement strand
GGTGCTGATCGGCTGGACGATGGATTGCTTTCGGCACTTCAAGTTCGACGCCGTCCTCGAAGCGATCCAGGAGCCGAACGGCCTCCGGGAGGTCCGCCTCCGCGGCGGGCTCGTCGAGCACCTGCGCTTTATTCACACCGTCGATCCCGCGATCCGAAGCAAGTGCTCGATCGCCGGCCAGGCCATAAAGACCGACGTGAACCTCGGCGTCGTCTCGATCGAGCCGCTCGGGCGCATGCAGCTGTGCGACATCACGACCGGCACGGGCGATTTCATCGCCAACGGTGTCGTCAGTCATAACTGCTTCGCGCGCCCGACGCACACATTTCTCGGCTGGGACGCGGGGCGGGACTTCGAGAGGGAGATCGTCGTCAAGGTCAACGCTCCGGAAGTCTTGCGGGCTGAGCTGCGCCGGCCGTCGTGGGCGCGCGAGCATGTCGCGCTCGGGACGAACACCGACCCGTATCAGTGGGTCGAGTCGAAGTACCGGCTGATGCCGGGGATCTGGGAGGCGCTGCGTGACGCGCGGACGCCGAGCTCGGTCCTCACGAAGTCGCCGCTGCTGCTGCGCGACATGGCGGTCATGAAGCAGATCGGGGACGTCGCGTCGTTCACGGCGAACCTCTCGATCCCCACGCTCGAGAGGACGGCCTGGCGTGCGACGGAGCCGCATACCCCGAACCCGCGGGCGCGCCTGGAGGCGGTCGCCGAGCTCAACCGCAACGGCATCCCGACGGGTGTCCTGATCGCGCCGCTGATGCCCGGGATCAACGACGACCCCCGGCAGATCGAAGGGCTGCTGGCGGCCACGGCCGACGCAGGGGCCACCGGCATCGGAGGCATCGCGCTGCACCTTCGCGGCGAGGTGCGCGGAGTGTTCATGGACTGGCTGCGCTCCCAGCGGCCGGACCTCGTCCCGCTGTACGAAGAGCTCTACGCGAAAGGAGCCTACGCGCCGGCGGCGGAGCGGCGGGCATCAAGGTCGCCTCTTCCGCGCGTGATGCCGGCATCGACGGCCTCTCCTTCCTCTCCGGAATCCCCGGCACCGTCGGCGGAGCGGTTCGGATGAACGCCGGAGCCTACGGCCGCGAGACTGCCGACATCCTTGTCGAAGCGACTTTGGTGCTTCGCGACGGCAGAATCGAGACTTGGCCGAAGGACAGGCTCGGCTACACCTACCGCCACTCCGAGCTTCCTGAAGGAGCGGTGGTTGTCGAGGCCTTGTTCGAAGGCGTCCCCGGCGACCGCGATACCATCGCCGCCGAGATGATCCGCATCGCCGAAGAGCGCGAAGCGACTCAGCCGACGCGGACCCAAACGGGCGGCTCCACCTTCAAGAACCCGCCCGGAACCAAGGCCTGGAAGGAGATCGATGCCGCCGGCTGCCGCGGGCTCCGAATCGGCGATGCCCAGGTCTCTGAAAAGCATTGCAATTTCCTCCTCAATCTCGGCAATGCTTCCTCGGCCGATATCGAGGTTTTGGGGGACGAAGTGCGGCGGCGGGTTCGGGAAAACAGCGGGGTCGACCTTGAGTGGGAGATCCAGCGCGTGGGAGTGCCTGATCTGCTCCCCGGCGAAGGCCGGGGCCCAGCGGCACCGGCGGAACGGCTGGGCCCCGGCTTTCGCCGGGGAACTGAAGAATGCCGGGGAACTGGGGAGTGAGCGTGGCCAATAATCTTCATGTCGCCGTTCTGATGGGCGGCTGGTCCGCCGAACGCGAAGTCTCGCTCGTGACCGGCGAGGGTGTCGCCCAGGCGCTCGAGGGCCTCGGCCACCGGGTCACCCGGATCGACATGGACCGCAACCTCGCTTTGGTGCTGGACGGAGTCCGCCCCGACGTGGTGTTCAACGCCCTTCACGGCACCCCCGGCGAGGACGGAACCGTCCAGGGCATGCTCGACCTGATGGGCATCAAATATACCCATAGCGGCCTCGTCACCTCGGTGATCGCGATCGACAAGGAGCTGACCAAGCAGCATCTCGTGCCGCGCGGCATCCGCATGCCGGGCGGGCACATGGTGAAGAGCGAAAGCCTCTACCAAGCCGATCCGATGGCGCGGCCTTATGTGCTGAAGCCGGTCAACGAGGGCTCCTCGGTCGGCGTCGCGATCGTCACCGACGGCGGCAATTACGGCAACCCGATCGGCCGCGACGTGGCGGGCCCCTGGCAGGAATTCGACGAGTTGCTCGCCGAGCCCTTCATCAAGGGTCATGAGCTGACGGTGGCCGTGCTCGGCGACGAGGCGCTGGCTGTGACCGAATTGAAGCCGACGCACGAATTCTACGATTACGACGCCAAATATACGGGCGGCCTTACGGAGCATGTCTGCCCCGCCCAGATCCCGGATGATGTGCGGGACGCGGCGATGGCGATGGCGCTCCAGGCCCATCAGGCGCTCGGCTGCAAGGGCACGTCGCGCTCCGATTTCCGCTGGGACGACAGCCAGGGCATCGAGGGACTCTATCTGCTCGAGGTGAACACCCAGCCGGGCATGACGCCTTTGAGCCTGGTCCCGGAGCAGGCCAAGTATCGCGGCATGACCTATGCCGAGCTTGTTCAGCGTATCGTGGAGGAAGCGCTATGAGCGCGAAGATCGCACGCGGCACTCAAACTCGTTCGGCTCCGAAGGGGAGGGGCGCCGGAAAGGGCGGCTCGCGCAAGGCGCCGCCCAGAGCCGTGGAGGCGCTCCCGCTTCCGGCAGAGACGGTGCGAAAGGTCAGCATGTGGATCTTCGCCGGCATGCTGCTGGCTTTGCTGCTTGCGGTGCTGACCGCCTTCCAGATCCCCCAGGCGGCGGGCCTGGCCGCCGGCGAGGCCGTCGGCGAGGCTGGGTTCGCGGTCAAGCGGGTCGAGATCAAGGGGCTCAATCGCATGCAGCGCCTGCCCATCTATGCGGTCGCGCTCGATCAACCCTCGATGGCGATGCCGCTGGTGGATCTCGACGCCACGCGTGAGCGGCTGCTCCGCTTCGGGTGGGTGGAAGAGGCCCGCGTTTCGCGCCGCCTGCCGGACACGCTCGTCGTCGACATCGTCGAGCGCCGGCCCGCCGCCATCTGGCAGCACAACCAGCAGCTCACCTTGATCGACAAGGCCGGCGTTCCGCTGGAGACGGTCCAGCTCGACGCCATGCCCGATCTGCCGCTGGTGATCGGTCCCGCAGCCAACCGCCATACCGGAGACCTCGACCAGCTTGTCACCGCCGCACCGCACCTCAAGCCCCAGCTCGCGGGCGCGTCCTGGGTCGGCGGGCGACGCTGGGATCTGAGGTTCCAGTCGGGCGAGGTGCTGGCGCTGCCGGAAGGACGGGAGACGGCACAGAAGGCGCTCGTCCAGTTCGCTCGCATGGACAAGATGACGCAGCTGCTCGGCCGCGGCCTGGTCCGCTTCGACATGCGCGTCCCCGGCAAGTTCATCGTCCGCGTATCGAGCCAGCCCGGCACGGTGATCCCGAACGAGCCCACGCCTCCGCCGCCCGCGCCCGCCCAGACCGGCCCGGTCGACCCCGCAACCGTTATTTAAGGACCCGCATTGAGGAACAGGACGTCGCCTCCTCCAGCCCGCAAGCTGGTCACCGCGCTCGATATCGGCTCGTCCAAGGTCTGCGCCCTCATCGCCGAGCCAGGCGAAAATGGGGAGCTCAAGATCCTCGGCACCGGCCAGCGTGAAAGCCGCGGCGTGCGCCGCGGCTTCGTCGCGGATATGGAGCGCACCGAAGCCACCATCCGCGAGGCGGTGGAGCAGGCGGAGCGGATCGCAGGGCTCAACATCGACCAGGTGTTCGTTGGCTTTTCCGCCGGCGGCCTTGTCAGCACGGTTGCCAGTGTCGAACTCGAGATTGGCGGCCGGCAGGTCGAGCAGCAGGATGTCGACCAGTTGCTGACCGCAGGGCGCCAATCGATCGACGCGCAGGGCCGGATGATGCTGCACGCGCTGCCGGCGCTCTACACGCTCGACGGGCTGCAGGGCGTGAAAAAGCCGCTCGGCCTCCATGCCGACAAGCTGGCGGTGGACATCCACGTCGTCGCGGCGGAGCCGTCGCCGGTCAAGAATCTCGACCTCTGCGTCCGCTCCGCGCATCTCGGCGTGGAAGCGATC
The DNA here is from genome assembly GCF_902806315.1 of uncultured Sphingosinicella sp. GTDB lineage: Bacteria > Pseudomonadota > Alphaproteobacteria > Sphingomonadales > Sphingomonadaceae > Allosphingosinicella. Next base: position 79,705 of record NZ_CADCWD010000033.1, on the reverse strand, counting down.
GTCGCCTCGCCCGTGGCTGCGGGCAAGGCCTGCCTCAGCGAAGAGGAGCGCGAGCTCGGCGTCGCGCTTGTCGAGCTTGGAGCCGGCGTGACCAACGTGTCGGTGTTCGCGGGCGGCATGCTGGTCGGCCTCAAGTCGCTGCCGATGGGCGGGATCGACATCACCGACGACATCGCGTCCGCTTTCGGCACCCGGCGGGGCGAGGCGGAGCGCATGAAGTGCTTCTACGGTTCGGCGACGACCTCTCCGCGCGACAATCACGACATGATCGACGTCAACCCGGTGGCAAGCCAGGAAGAGGGCACCGAGACGGTCCGCATCACGCGCGCTCAGCTGATCGGCGTCATCCGCCAGCGGCTCGAACATCTGATGGGCGAGATTGCGAACGCGCTGAAGGAGCTCGGCTTCTCAGGCCCGTTCGGGCGGCAGGTGGTGCTGACCGGCGGCGGATCGGAGCTCAAGGGGATCGCCGATTACGCGCAGGGCGTGCTCGGCCGCGCCGTGCGGGTCGGCCGGCCGAAAATGCCCGGTCTGCCCGACGCACATAGCGGTCCGGCGTTTACCACGCTTGCCGGCCTTGCGCAGTTCGCGGCGTCGAAGGAGATCGATATCCGGCAAACGGCGACCAGCCATTCGGCGGCGCCCAAGCAGGAGGGCGGGAACGTGGTCCAGCGGCTCATTTCGGCCTTCCGGAGCGGTTATTAACAGGAATTTGAATCGGCCGTTAACTTTTCGCTGGATCGGCCGAATCAGATGTGATTCAAGCAGTTGTAGCACCGCTCGAGCGGGCGTGCGTGGCAAGGGGAGCGTAGCGTAATGAGCATCGATTTCATCCGGCCGGAAGTCGACGAACTTCGGCCCCGGATCAGCGTGATCGGCGTCGGCGGCGCGGGCGGCAACGCCATCGCCAACATGATCAAGAGCGATGTTCAGGGCGTCGATTTCCTCGTCGCCAACACGGACGCGCAGGCGCTGAATTCGTCCGAGGCGGATCACCGCATCCAGCTCGGCCTCAAGATCACCCAGGGTCTCGGCGCGGGCTCGCGTCCCGAGATCGGCAAGGCGGCCGCCGAAGAGACGATAGCCGATATCGAAAAGGCGCTTGAGGGCGCTCACATGTGCTTCATCGCGGCCGGCATGGGCGGCGGCACCGGCACCGGCGCTGCTCCCGTCATCGCCAAGGCCGCGCGCGACAAGGGCATCCTGACCGTCGGCGTCGTCACCAAGCCGTTCGCGTTCGAAGGCACGCGCCGCGGCCGTTCGGCCGATGCGGGCATCGAAGAGCTGCAGCAGCATGTCGACACGCTGATCGTTATTCCGAACCAGAACCTGTTCCGGATTGCGAACCCGAACACGACCTTCAAGGAAGCGTTCCAGATGGCCGACGAGGTCCTCCAGCAGGGCGTTCGCGGCATCACCGACCTGATGGTCATGCCCGGCCTCATCAACCTCGACTTTGCCGACGTGCGCTCGGTGATGGGCGAAATGGGCAAGGCGATGATGGGCACCGGCGAAGCCTCGGGCGACAACCGCGCCATCGAAGCCGCCGAACAGGCGATCGCCAACCCGCTCCTCGACGGCGTGTCGATGAAGGGCGCCAAGGGCGTCATCATCTCGATCACCGGCGGCGAGGACATGCGCCTGATGGAGGTCGACGAGGCCGCGAACCACATCAAGGAGCTGGTCGATCCCGACGCCAACATCATCTGGGGCTCGGCGTTCAACAACGACCTGGAAGGCAAGATCCGCGTGTCGGTTGTCGCGACCGGCATCGATGCGGAGATCCAGACCCCGGCCGCTCCGGCGAAGGTGTTCGCCTTCCCGGGCGCGTCCCGCGCCGTGGAGCCGATCAGGACCCCGGGCACCGCTTCGGTCGCGGCTCCCGTCGCTGCCGCGCCCGCTCCGATGGCTCAGGCCGCTCCGGCTCCGCAGCCTGCGCCCGAGCCGCTCGCCGAAGCGCCGCAGCCGGCCCCGGTCATGGCAGCCGAGCCCGATCTGCTCAGCATGCCGGTCAGCGTCAGCTTCGACGACACCAATGACGGCGGCGACGAGCTCCTGCTCGATGCCGGCAGCATGATGGAAGCGGAGCAGCCGAAAGCCGCGAACGTGCCAGGCAACCGCAGCTGGATCGGTCCGGCGGTGGAAGAGGCTCCGCAGCCGACCGTCCGCCGCGAGGGTGGCACCCTGTTCGAGCGCATGTCGAACATCGCTCGCGGCGCCGCCAAGGCGCAGGTCGACGAAGAGCCGCAGGCGCCGACCCGCGCCAACGGCCGCGACCCGCTCGACATCCCGCGTTTCCTGAACCGCCAGAACAATCAGTGACTTAGCTTCCCCCTTCGAGCGGGAGGGGGCGAGCCCACGCACCAGGAACCCGGCGGCCCCGTGCCGCCGGGTTCTTCTTTTTGGCGCGTCGAACTTGGTTCCCTGGGTGACGCACCCGCTCACCGCCGCGCTGCACCGCCCGGACGCAGAATCAGGGGCTTGGTCATTGCCGATACAGGTTTTGCCGGGCTTAATCCTGGCATGACCTCGCATCAGCTCAAGACGCAGCTCCGGTTCGGCATGGCCCTGCTCGCGGGCGGCCTCGCCCTATCCGCGGCAAGCCCCTCGGTGGCGCAGGCCGGCTACGGCATGCCCATCTACCAGGAAGATCCGGGCGCGGCGCTGTCGCGGAACCTCCGCACCCTGGCGGAATCCCCGCGCAACTTTGGCGCCCTGACGGGTGCGGCAAAGGCTGCGCTGGAGCTGGGCGACGCACAGGCGGCGGCCACCTTCTACGCCCGCGCCGAGGAAATCGCGCCGCGCGACGGCCGCGTCAAGGCGGGGCTCGGCTCTTCGTTCCTGGCCATGGAGCAGGCGCAGGCCGCCCTCAAATTCTTCGAGGATGCGCGCGCGCTCGGCACGCCGGAGGGCGAGTTCGCCTCCGATCGCGGACTTGCCAACGACCTCCTCGGCAACCCGGCCCAGGCGCAGCGCGACTATGCGCTGGCGATGCGCACCAACGACAATGACGAGCTGCGCCGCCGCATGGCGCTGTCCAAGGCGATCACCGGCGACCGCGCCGGTGCGCTGGCGGCGATCGAGCCCCAGCTGCGCCGGCAGGACCGCGCCGGCTGGCGCGTCCGCGCCTTCGTGCTGGCGCTGACCGGCGATGCGAACGGAGCGACCGAGACGGTGCGGACGCTGATGCCCACCCAGGCGGCGGCGATGCAGCCCTTTCTTTCCCGTTTGCCTTCGCTGCGTCCGGCCGACCGCGCGGCCGCCGTCCATTTCGGCCATTTCCCCGGCGACGGGCAGGGCTTCCAGGTCGCTCAAGCGCCGCAGCAATATGCCGGTCTCAGCCCCAGTCTTTCGCAGACGATCGCTACCCCCACCTACTCCTTGAACCGCAACAGCACTCCGCTCCAAGCGACGCCGACGCCGCGGGCAACGCCCACGCCGGCACCGGCCGCCGCTCCTGTTCGAAATCGCCCCGTCCCCCGCCAATCGGAAATGAGCTTCGCCGAAGAGCGTGCCATGTTGCGCGGCTCCGGCCCGAGCCCTCGTCGGGAGTCGCGTCAATCCGCCCAGCAGCAGCCCACGCAGATCGCCCGAGCGGATACGCGGGTTGCTTCGCCCGGCCAGGCGCCGGGGCGTGTCGCGACGATTGCGAACAGCCGGCCGGCACTGTCCCAAGTCAATGATCCGCTCGCGCGGGCGTCGGTTGCGAGGCCGGTGCAATCCTTTGCTCCGGTTCAGAGGCCGATCGTGAACACGGCGCCCGCGGCGACGCAGGCCGGGACTGCGCCCCCACAGAATTCGGGGGTCGGCGCTCCGCTTGCCGCTCCCACTCAGTTCGCCGATGCCGCTGCGGTGCGGACGAGCGCGGCTGCGGTCCAGGGGCCGCCTGCCGGCGCTTCGCTTCCGTCAGCCATTGCGCCAGTGACGCAGAGCGGCCCGGCGAACCTGCTGCCGAACATCGCAACGACGTCGCCGAGCATCCAGGTCGCGGCGGGACCGACGCCGAACGCGTCCGCCGCCCCCTCCGGCAGCCTCTCGAATGTGCTTGCCTCCACCGTCACCTCCTCGGCTCAGGCTCCAACCACCGCGCCGGTCACCTCCGTGACCCCGCCGGTCCCTTCGGCCATTGTGGAAGCCACGCCCCCGAAAGCTCCGGCGGCGACCGGCATTTCCTCGGGCCTGGCAGATATCGCGGCCACGATCCGGGCGCTCCCCTCGGAAGAGACGAAGCCGGCGATCAAGCTCGCCGAGGCCGCTCCCAAGGCTGCGCCGAAGCTCGAGCCGGCGAAGAAGGTAGCCGCCGTGGACGGCGCGCCGAGCCGCCAGTGGGTGCAGATCGCCAGCGCCCCCGAGAAGCTGACCGTCAGCGAATATAAGCGCCTCAAGGCGAAGGCGCCGAAGCTGCTCGGCGATACGACCGCCTGGAAGGCGGCATTCCGCTCGAGCAACCGCGTGCTCGTCGGCCCGTTCGCAGACGAAAAAGAAGCACAGACCTTGGTGAATGCGCTGGCAAAGGCGAATATAGTCGCCGTGCCATGGACCAGCGCGCAAGGTCAGGAGATCGTGAAGCTCGCGACCCAGTGAGGCCGCTGGCCCGCTATGCGTCGGACCCGCCGGAAACGCGGGGGCGCCTTCACGACGAGCCCGGCGCAGGCGAGACGCGAGGGCCGCGAGACGCGTTCCAGCGCGATCGCGACCGGATCATCCACTCCGTTCCGTTCCGGCGCCTTCGCCACAAGACGCAGGTCTTCGTCGCTCCGGACGGCGATCACTTTCGCGTCCGCCTGACCCACAGCCTGGAAGTGGCGCAGATCGGGCGGACGCTCGCCCGCGCTCTGGCGCTCAATGAGGATCTGACGGAGGCGCTTTGCCTCGCACACGATATCGGCCACCCGCCATTCGGTCATTCGGGTGAGGACGCGCTGCAGGCCGCGATGGCCGATGCGGGCGGCTTCGACCACAACGCGCACACGCTCCGGCTGCTGACCAGGCTCGAGACGCCTTATCCCCGCCATGCCGGCCTCAACCTGAGCTGGGAAACGCTGGAGGGCCTCGCCAAGCATAACGGCCCCGTGCCGCAGCCGAGCTGGGCGCTTGCCGAGGCCAATGGCGAGTTCCCGCTGGACCTTGGCACCTGGCCCAGCCTCGAAGCGCAGATCGCCGCCGTCTCCGACGACATCGCCTATGACAATCACGACGTGGACGACGGGTTGCGAGCCGGGCTGTTCACGCTGGACGATCTCCTGGACGTGCCGCTCATCGCCCGCTGCTGGGAGGCCGTGCGGGGGCGCTTTGCGGATGTCGATGCCGATCGGCTGCTGCCTGAACTGGTCCGCCACCAGATCGGGCTGATGGTTAACGACGTGCTGGTCGAGACCGGCCGCCGTGTCGCAGCCTCGGGGGTCGAAACCGCGGACGACGTGCGCCACCATCCCGGCGCCCTCGCCGGCTTCTCGGACGAAATGTCGGGCGATGAGCGGACGCTGAAGGCGTTCCTCTACCAACGAATGTACAAGGCGCCTGAAGTGGAGGCGGTGCGCGTCGCGGCGCAGCGGGTGGTGGCCGGCCTTGCCGCAGCCTATCGCGCCGATCCGCGACTGCTGCCGCCCCTTTGGCAGCCCACCAATCCCTCGCCCGTCAGCACCGCCAGGGCCATCGGGGACTTCATCGCGGGGATGACCGACCGTTATGCGGTGCGTCTCTATCGCGAGCTCATCGGCCCTGTGGAATTGCCGGAAGGCTTCTGATGCGGATTGCGATGATCGGCGCAACCGGGCTTATCGGCAAGCAGGTCGTCGATCGCCTCCTGGCGAGGGAAGCGGAGGTCCACGCCATCCTGCGCCGTCCAAGCGGGCGCACGGGTGCGGGTTGGCACGAGCATGTGGCTCCCATTGCCGAGTGGCCGCAGATCGCAGCGAACCTCTCGGCCGAAATTGCCATTTCCACGCTTGGAACGACAATGCGGGCGGCCGGCTCCGAGGCGGCGTTCCGGGCGGTCGATCACGACGCGGTGATCGCCTTCGCACTCTCCGCTCACGAGAGCGGTGCTCGGCACATGATCACCGTCTCATCGGTCGGCGCCGATGCTGGCTCGAGTAATTTCTACCTGAAGCTGAAAGCAGAGGTGGACGGCGAACTGGCGAAGATCGGGTTCGATCGCCTCGACATCTTTCGTCCGGGCCTGCTCCGCGGGGAGCGCGGCGGGGAGCGACGCCTTGGCGAGCGCCTCGGTATCTTGGTGAGCCCGGTGGCGAACCTGTTCCTGCAGGGGCCGTTGGACCGCTACGCAGCGATCGGAGGCAATGTCGTCGCCGATGCGATCGTGACGGTGCTGAGTGACGTGGCCGGGGGCCGTTACGTGCATGAGAACCGCGCCATCCATCGCCTTGCGCGGCGCTAGCTCCTGCGCTTCAAATCGACGGCCGCTTCGTCTAAGCCGCGCCTTTCCTTTCGCGAACGGACCGGCCCTTGACCCTCTACGCCCGCTTTGCCGCGCATATCGATGCGGTTCTCGACAGTCTCGAAGCCGAAGGGCAGCTGCCGGCGGGTCTGGAGCGCAGGAATGTCGCCGTTGAGCCGCCGCGCGATGCCGCCCATGGCGATCTCGCGACCAATGCGGCGATGGTGCTCGCCAAAGGCGCCAAGACCAACCCGCGCGCGCTTGCCGGGCTGATCGCTCCGAAGCTCGATGAGCTTGCCGAAGTCGAAAGGACGGAGATTGCCGGCCCCGGCTTCATCAACATCCGCCTGAGCCCGACAATCTGGCAGGACGAGCTGCGGGCCATTCTCGTGGGCGGAGAGGCCTATGGCCGCTCCGCGCTCGGCCAGGGCCAGCGGGTGAACGTCGAATATGTCTCGGCCAACCCCACCGGGCCGATGCATATGGGCCACTGCCGGGGCGCGGTGGTGGGCGATGCGCTTGCCGCCCTGCTCGAACATGCCGGCTATGCCGTCACCCGCGAATATTATGTCAACGATGCCGGCGCGCAGGTCGATACGCTCGCCCGCTCGGCTTGGCTTCGTTACCGCGAGGCGCTGGGCGAGAGCATCGGCGACATTCCGGAAGGTCTCTATCCGGGCGACTATCTGGTGCCCGTCGGCCGGAAGTTCGCCGAGGAGTTTGGCGATCGCTACGCCGCTGCACCCGAAAGCGAATGGCTTCAGCTCTTCCGCCGCCGCACCGTTGACGCGATGCTGGAGCTGATCCGCTCCGATCTCGCCCTGCTCGGCATCCACCACGATCTTTTCGCCTCAGAGGCCGATGTGCAAGCCAGCGGCGCGGCCGATCGCGTGCTTCAGACGCTGCGCGACAAGGGGCTGATCTACGAGGGGCAGCTGGAAGCCCCGAAGGGCGAGACCCCGGAAGATTGGGAGCCGGTCGAACTCACCCTGTTCCGCTCTACCCAGTTCGGCGACGACCAGGACCGGCCGATGAAGAAATCGGACGGCAGCTGGACCTATTTCGGGGCCGACGCCGCCTACCATCTGCAGAAGGCGGGCAAGGCTGACCAGCTGATCAACATCTGGGGCGCCGACCATTCCGGCACGGTTAAGCGCATCCAGGCCGGGGTGCGGGCGCTCACCGACGGTCGCGTCGAGCTGGACGTGAAGATCGTCAACATGGTGCGCCTGTTCCGCGCCGGCGAGCCGGTGAAGATGTCGAAGCGCTCCGGCAATTTCGTGACCCTTCGTGAAGTGGTGGAGGAGGTCGGCAAGGATGTGGTCCGCTTCATCATGCTCACCCGCCGCGCCGATGCTCCGCTCGATTTCGACTTCGCAAAGGTGGTCGAAGCCTCGCGCGACAATCCGGTCTTCTACGTCCAATATGCCCATGCCCGGATCTCCTCGCTGCACCGCAAGGCGAAGGAGGAGGGGTTCGACCTGTCCGGTGAATCGGACCTCAGCCTGCTCGACGAGGACGAGCTGTCGCTGGTCAAGGTGGCCGCCCAATATCCGCGCATCGTCGAGGCTGCGGCGATGGCGCACGAGCCCCATAGGATCGCTTTTTACCTCAATGATTTGGCCGCCGCGTTCCACGCGCTCTGGAACAAAGGTAACGATGATCCTTCCAGGCGTTTTTTATTGGCACAGAGTCCCGAATTGACCCGGGCACGGCTGGAACTCGCTTCCGCAATCGGGCAAATAATCCGTAATGGCCTTGGACTTATGGGGGTGGCCGCAGCGGAGGAGATGCAGTGATGACGGATGTTCGGGCCGACGATGATGATCGGCTTCCCTGGCTGGAGGCAGTCGACGAGGACGAGACTCGCGATGGTCCCTCCGCAGCCAAGCTGATTGCCTTCGTGGTCATCGGCCTGGTGGCGATCGGGCTGATCGTCGGCGGGCTCTTCTGGATGGGCAATCGCGGCAACGACGGCGGCGACGCCGCGCCGGGTGCCGGGGCGGACGACACGCTGATCGCCGCGCCCCAGGGCGATTACAAGGTGAAGCCCAGCGATCCCGGCGGGATGAAGGTGGAAGGACAGGGCGGAACCGCTCTGGCCGCCAGCGAAGGCGCCGAGCCCAAGGGCAAGATCAACGTGAATGCAGTGACGGAAGCTCCGGTCACGGCTCAGCCCAAGGCGGCGCAGCCGGCTCCTGCCGCGACGCCGACGCAGGTTGCCGTGGCGCGCCCGACCCCGGCTCCAGCCGCAACTCCGGCCGCGCAGCCCGCGGCTGCCGCCGGCGGCGGCGCGACGATCCAGCTCGGCGCCTTCGACAGCGCCGCGACCGCCAACTCCGCATGGAAGGCGATGTCGGGCCGGTTCAAGTATCTGGCGCCGCTGAGCCAGAGCGTCATGACCGCCAACGTGAAGGGCAAGACCTATTACCGCCTTCGCGCAAGCGGCCCCGGCGCCCGCGACATCTGCCGCCGCCTCGAAGTGGCGGGCGAAACCTGCATCGTGGTGAGTTAAACCCACTTACGACTATTCCCCATCGCGCTCATCCTGAGTAGGCTCCGGCCTGCTCGGGATGAGCTTGTTTTCAGGGGATGCTTCGACATGCAGCCGGCAATTTACGGGATGGCGGGCGAGCGCCTGACCGCCGACGAACGGGCCTTCTTCAGGAACGCCGATCCCGCCGGCTACATCCTGTTCGCGCGCAACGTCTCCAGCATAGAGCAGGTGCGCGCGCTCACGGACGAGCTGCGTTCGCTCCACGGCCGCGACGACGTTCCGATCCTGATCGATCAGGAGGGCGGCCGCGTCGCCCGCATGAAGCCGCCCGTCTGGCCGCCTTTCCCGACCGGCGAGCGCTTTGCCAAACTCTACGATATCTCGCCCGTGGGAGCGATCGAGGCTGCCCGCGCCAACGCCCAGGCGATCGCGGTCACGCTGCGCGAGGTCGGCATCAACGTCGACTGCCTGCCTTTGCTCGACGTCCGCCAGCCGGGCGCTCACGACATCATCGGCGATCGTGCGCTCGGCTCGGAACCGATGCAGGTGGCCGCGCTCGGGCGCGCCGTTCTCGAAGGCTTGCAGGCGGGCGGCGTGGTCGGCGTCGTCAAGCACATGCCCGGCCACGGCCGCTCAATGGCCGACAGTCACAAGGAGCTGCCGGTCGTCGACGCTTCCGAGCAGGAGCTGGAAACCGACATTGAGCCGTTCCGCACCCTCAACTGGGCGCCGATGGGAATGACCGCTCACGTCGTCTTCACGGCCTGGGACCGCAATTATTGCGGCAGCCTTTCAAGCAGGGTGATCGGCGACATCATCCGCGGCCGCATCGGCTTCGACGGGTGGCTGATGTCGGACGATCTGGGCATGCACGCTCTGTCCGGCGAGTTCGGTGCTCGCGCCTCCGGCGTGCTCGCGGCCGGATGCGATGTGGCCCTGCACTGCTCCGGCGACATGGCCGAGATGCAGTCCATCGCCAATGAACTCGGCGACATGTCCGACCAAGCCCGCCGCCGCCTCGACCGCGCCATGGCAACGGTCGAAGGGCAGGGGGCGGGCCCCGATTACGCGGAGCTCGCCGCGCGCCGCGACGAACTGCTCGCTTACGCCTGAGGCTGCCGCCACGCGCGCAATGCGAGCATTGCCCAGCCGGCGATCATCAGCAGCCCGCCGATCGGCGTGACGGCGCCGAGCCAGCGGATGTCGGTGAGCGCCATCACGTAAAGCGTGCCCGAGAAGATCGTCGTGCCCGACGCAAGCAGCGCCGCCGGTGCGCCGCGGCCCTGCAGCGGCAGCGCGGTGATCGCGACCAGCGCAACCGCGTGCCACATCTGATACTGCACGGCCGTGTTCCACCAGCCGAGCCGGACCGGGCCCAAAATGTCCTGCAAGCCATGCGCTCCGAACGCGCCGCAGCCGACGCCTATCGCGGCGAGGAGAGCTCCCGAAACAAGGATCCAGCGCGGCTTCACGGCGCTCGTTTAGGCGCGGCAAGTGCGGGCGCCAACCACTCCGTCGTCCCGGTGAAAGCAGCCCTCATTCCACCGCCCATCGCTCCCAATGCACGCCTCGTTTCAGCTCCGCCCGGTGTTTACACTTTCTTAACCCGCCGCCGCGACAGCGGTCGTGCCAACCGGGGGGTTAAACCGGAAGGTGCGTGATGATATTGATTAGTGACACAAAAAAGCCGGAAGCCGAAGCTTCCACCCTGCGCAACACAAGAGCATCCAACCGGGCCTCACTGACCCGTCGAGCGGCCGCCGCCGCCGCGGCGGTCACGCGATGCGAGTTGGGCATAGACCAGGCCGCGGAGCGATACGGGATCGCGGCTCCTGTCATCGAGGCATGGCAGCGAGCGATCGCCCTCTACGGCCTCGGCCCGCGCCGCGCGCGCCAGTGCCCGCGCTGAGGATCGGCCCATGCCAGGTTCGATGCGCATCCCCGGGAGCCTTCGCGCGCTGTTCGACCGCCGTCGCACCGAGCGGATATCCACGGAGGTCGCCAACGACAGCGAAGCGATCGACTTCGTGGTCGTGACCGACATCTCGACCGACGGGGCGAAGCTGGTTGCGCCGGTTCCGCTCAGCGTCGGCCGCAAGGTGTCGCTCAAGCTTCCGTTGCTGGAGCCGCTGGAAGGCACCATCGTCTGGGTCAGCAGCCGCCTTGCCGGCTGCCGCTTCCTGGCTCCGCTCCACCCCGCGCTGCTGCGCGTGATCGTGGCCGCGGCGCAGGACCAGCGAGCCCAGCGGCAGGCGGGTTAAGGCCTCAGCAGCGCGCGAAGCAACGTCTCGCGCTCCCGAACAGCCACCAGGGCTCGGCCAGCCCAGCGGTGAATGGGGCAAGATGCTCCAGCGTTGCCCGCAACGCCGGCTCGATCGGCTGCGGCCCAATTGTGGAAAGATTCTGGGTCACAATCTCCCCAACAACCGCTCAAGATCGCCGCGTCTCCGCATCCTATCCCGAACCTGCAAGGCGATGAAGCCGGGCGGAAGGGGACATCGAGATGACCGGCGGATACCTTCTTACGATCGCGGCGTCGTTCGGGCTCTTCTCGCTCGGCGCGGCGGTGGCGTCCGGCTCGGCCATTGAGGTCGCCGCCGCCAGCGACGTTCGGACCGCCCATGTCGGCTATGACGACCTCGATCTTTCCCGACCCGAAGGATTGGCAAGTCTCAACCGCCGCATCCGTTGGGCCGCATCGGGCCTCTGCACCAGCCGGGGCACGAAGTCGCTGATGGAGCCGCGTGCCGACCGGAGGTGTGTGAGGACCGCCATTGCGAACGCTTCCGGGCAGATCGACCGCGCCGTGGCCGGGTTTCAGGTGGTGCAGGGGGAACGGACGATTATCGTCCGGGTGCACCGCTAAGGGGGGACGGGAGCCACGACGCCATGCGTGGCTCCCGTTTCGCGCATTTCCGCTTCGCAAGACCAAGGCGGGCTCCTAAGCTTTCGAACATGTTCACGGATGCGGATTTCGAGGGCGCGCCGCGCGTCGCGGAGGCGGATCGGCTGACGCTCGACCTGGATGGATGGGAAGGCCCGCTCGATCTCCTCCTGACGCTCGCGCGCACGCAGAAGGTGGACCTTGCGAAGATCTCGATCCTGGCCTTGGTCGAGCAATATTTGACCTTCATCGCGGACGCGAAGAAGCTGAAGCTGGAGATCGCGGCCGATTATCTGGTGATGGCGGCCTGGCTCGCCTACCTCAAATCCTGCCTGTTGCTTCCCAAGGAGCAGGCGGCCGATCCCAGTCCCGAAGAGCTGGCCGTCAGGCTGCAGCTCAGGCTCCAGCGTCTCAGCGCGATGCGAGAGGCGGGGGCGCGGCTGCTCGGGCGCGACCGGCTCGGCCGCGACGTCTTCGCCCGCAGCGCGCCGGAGGGGCTGCGGGTGGTGAGGAAATCCGCCTGGTCGGCCGAGCTGTACGACCTCATCAGCGCCTATGGCGCGATCCGGGCGCGCAACGAGCCGGCGGTGCACATCGTCGGCCGGCGCCCTGTGATGACGCTGGACGAGGCGCTCACCCGCGTCGAGCGGCTGCTCGGCACGCGGCTTGAATGGGCGGAGATCCGCTCCTTCCTGCCCGAGACGCAGGACAGCGAATATCGACGCTCCGCGCTCGCCTCCAGCTTCGTCGCGACGCTGGAGCTGGCGCGCCAGGGCAAGCTCGAGCTCGACCAGCAATCGGCCTTCGCGCCCCTCTACATCCGCGCCGCATGAACGAAGTCGGCGAGGATGTGCGGGCGGTGGAGGCGACCTTGTTCGCGTCCGCCGAGCCGCTCAACGCCGCCGAAATCGCCGAGCATGTCGGACCGGACGTCGATGTCGCCGAGGCGCTGTCGATCCTGGAGGAGCAGTATCGCGGGCGCGGCATCGAGCTGGTCGAACGCGGCAAGCGCTGGCACTTCCAGACCGCGCCCGACCTCGCGCACATCCTGCGCCGCGAGCGCGAGGATGCAAAGAAGCTCAGCCGCGCCGCTGTCGAGACCCTCGCCATCGTCGCCTATCACGAGCCGGTCAGCCGCGCCGAGATCGAGGCGATCCGGGGCGTGCAGATCTCGAAGGGCACCCTCGACGTGCTGATGGAGGCGGGCTGGGTTCGCCCGGCCGGCCGCCGCGAAGCGCCCGGGCGACCGCTCACCTACGCCACCACTGTCGGCTTCCTCACCCACTTCGGGCTGCAGAGCCGGCGCGATCTGCCGGGCCTCGACGACCTCAAGGCGGCGGGCCTGCTCGACCCGATCGATGCCGCATTGGAACAGCTCGGCCAGCTAGAACTGGAAAGTGAGGGCGAAGAGCATTAGATGGGTCCCAGGTTCATTGGAGAATTTTGATGGGTGGTTTCAGCCTCTGGCATTGGCTTATCGTGGGGGTGATCATCCTCCTGCTGTTCGGCAAGGGCCGTTTCTCCGACATGATGGGCGACGTCGCCAAGGGGCTGAAGAGCTTCAAGAAGGGCATGACCGACGATGACGAGGTGCCCGCCACGGCGCGCCGGCTCGAGGGCGATCGCACCGTCGACGCGACCGCCGACCGCACCCGCGCAGCCGATCCGGTCGAGCGGCGCGAACCCTGAACGGCGCCCGCGTCCCAGGCGCGTAGATGTTCGATATCGCCCCCACCGAGCTGCTGATCGTGGCGCTCGTCGCCTTGGTCGTGATCGGGCCCAAGGACCTGCCCAAGGTGATGCGCACCGTGGGGCAGTGGGTCGGCCGCGCGCGCGGCATGGCGCGCCACTTCCGCTCCGGCATCGACACCATGATTCGCGAGGCCGAGCTCGAGGAGATGGACAAGAAGTGGAAGGAGGAGAATGAGCGGATCATGAGCGAATTCCCCGCCACCGCCGATCCCCAGCCGCTTCACCTGCCGCCCGCCCATTCCGACTCCGTCCCGCCCGAGGGCCAGGCGCCGGCTCACTCTGAGCCGGTTTCGCCGGAGAGCGAGGCGCCCGCGCAGCCGCGACCGGATCTGCCTTGAGGGAACTGGACGACAGCGCCGCGCCGTTGCTCGACCATCTCGTGGAGCTGAGAAAGCGTCTGATCTGGTCAGCCGTGGCCTTGTTGGCGGCCTTCGGCGTCTGCTTCTACTTCGCCGACCGCATCTTCGCCTTCCTCGCCCAGCCGCTGGTGCAGGCTTTTCCGCCGGGTGAGGGGAAGCTGGTCTACACCAAGCTTTACGAGGCTTTCTTCGTCGAGGTGCGGGTGGCCTTCTTCGCCGCCTTCTTCGTTGCTTTCCCAATCATCGCCAATCAGATTTGGGCGTTCGTAGCGCCTGGGCTGTATTCGAAGGAAAAGCGGGCCTTCCTGCCGTTCCTGATCGCCACTCCGATCCTTTTCACGATGGGCGGGGCGCTCGCTTATTACGGGGTGATGCCGACCGCCTTTCACTTCTTTCTCAGCTTCCAAGGCAATCTGGGCGGCATCGAGCAGGAGGCGCTTCCGTCGATCGGGGAATATCTCAGCCTTGTCATGCACTTCATCATGGCGTTCGGGATCGCCTTCCTGCTGCCGGTGCTGTTGATGCTGGTCGAGCGGGCGGGGCTCGTCACGCGCGACCAGCTGAAGAGCGGGCGCCGTTATGCGATCCTAATTGCCTTCGTAATTGCCGCGGTTGCCACGCCGCCGGACGTGCTGTCGCAATTCATGCTCGCCGTGCCGCTTATCCTGCTTTATGAAATCTCGCTGATAGCCATCTGGTTTACCGAGCGGCGTCGGGCTCGGGAAACGACAGGGAGTGAACTCTTGTAGTGGCAGAAGCCGATCCCCGCCGTGCCGCGATGTATGCGGAGGCGCTTTTCCTGGATCGGAGCAATTCGATGCTCGCCGTGGAAAGCGGTCCGGAGTGGCTTGAGCCCGCCCCGGCGCGCGAGGGCTGCCGCGTCACCCCGCTGATCGAAGCGGCCGACATGTTCCCGATGCTGGAGCAACTGGCGCTGGACGCGAAGAGGTCGGTCTGGCTCTCCTTCCGCGTGTTCGACCCGGACACCAAGCTTCGTTCCGAACGGGCGCGGGAACTCGGCCTCGACGACTGGTCGGCGCTGATCTCGCATACGGTGAAGCGCGGCGTCGAGGTTCGCATCCTCCTTGCCGATTTCGAGCCCGTGCTGGCCGATTATCTCCACGCCGGCTCCTGGCACACCTATCTGCGCATCCGCCAGGTCGTCGAAGAGCTGGAACTGCATGAGCGGCACCGGCTGCAGCTCATCATCATCCAGCATGAAGGCGAGATCGGCTGGTGCTGGCGCCAGCTGCTGCGGCCGCTGCTGCGCCGGCGCATCCGCAAGGTCGTCGAGAAGCTGCTGCGGCGCGGTCGCAACGACGATGGCGGCTTCGATACGAGGCCCGGCCTCTGGCGGCACCTTGCCTGGGAAAAGGAGAAGGCAACCGCCTGGAAGGCCGCTCCGCCGCCGCGGCTCTGGCCGGCCACCTACCACCAGAAATTCGTCGTCGTGGACGATGAGAAGGCGATCGTCGGCGGGATCGACCTCGACGAGCGGCGCTGGGACGACCGCCGCCACCGCCAGCGCGCGAACGAGACCTGGCACGACATCTCCGCCCTGATCGAAGGTCCCGCTGCGGGAGACGCCGCGCGGCACTTCGGCTTGCTCTGGAATCGCGAACTGCCGCGCTACCGCTCGACGGTGGAGGAGTGGACGGGCCGCTGCGGACGGCAGCTGATGCTGGACCCGTTGAGCGACATAACCGCGCCAGCCGAACCGCTCTCCAAACAGGGTGATGCGACGGTCCAGCTCGTTCGCACGCTTTCGCAGCGCAATGCCTCCCCCTTCGCGGTCGGGCCGAAGCATTGCATCCGCGAACTCAAGGCGGCGCATCGCAGCGTCATCACTTCGGCCAAGCGGCTGCTCTATATCGAAGCGCAATTCTTCCGCTCGAAAGAGGCGGCCGATTGGGTCGAAGCGGCGCTGAAGCTCCATCCTGAGCTGGAGGTCATCATCCTGGTGGCCAATGCGCCCGAGGAGATCGCGTTCGAAGGGCAGACCGACAATCTCGCCCACCGCCATGGCGAACATCTCCAGGCTCGTGCGCTCGGCCGACTGCTTCGCAAGGCGGGACCGAACCGCGTGGGTCTTTTCACCCTCGCCAAGCAGGAGCCCGTCAAGCCGAACGAGGAGAAGTTCGAAGAAACACGCGGCACCGCCTACGGCTCCGGCCTCATCCACATCCATTCCAAGCTGCTGATCGCGGACGACGATGTCTGTCTGCTATCGTCCGCGAACATCAACGGCCGCAGCTTCGAATGGGATACGGAGCTCGGCTTCATCTGGGCGGAAGAGGGCGATGCCATCGCCGAATTCCGCCGCAAGCTCTGGTGGCAGCTGTTCGGCGGCGCCTTGCCCGAGCAGATGAATCTCGAAGGCTGGCGCGACGTGGCGGGGTTCAACAGCAGCGCCGAGCCGCACGACCGGCAGGGTTTTGTGCTTCCCTATCAGCTTGGGCGGGCACGCCGTTTCGCACGCCCTTATTGGTTCATCCCCGACGATCTGGTCTGAAGCTGCCGAGGGATGGGGAGCCGCGGCGACCGCGCTGGAGCAATCTGCTGATCCTGCTCGTGGTCCTTCTGGCGGTAACGCTCGCGCCTTTCGCCTGCGCCCGGCTGGCGATCGAGCTTTTCAGGGCCGGACCGGAAGCTTCAGAGCGGTAGGACGGGCAAGCTGGCGGCGAGCATCGCGCCGAACGGCATCCAGCCGAACTCAGGCAGATCCGCTTGCTGCTGGGGCTTGGGCCGTGGAGCTTCCCACCCGCATCGCGGGCAGTGCTCGCCGAGAAGCGAGAGGTGGATACCCCAGGGAGCTTCCTTCGAGCACTCGAACGTCTTCATTGGAATAGCCTCAACTAACCTATGTCATGCATAAATATTCAAAAATATGATTAAAACAAGGTGAATGTCTCACCTTCCGCATCAACCTTCGTGTTCAGGTGCGTGTCAGGCTGACACGCATAGAGGTTTGAGGGAGCAAGCCTGTTCGGCAACCGGAACGTTTTGAAAGGCGTGCCGTTTTTTCGGCGATGGAGCCCGGCTTCAGTTTCGGGAAAAATAGGGCCTGCGTGGCGCCCGCAAGGTGGCGCGTGAGCAGGCGTACAGGGAGTTTGAATGTGAGCAGACTGTTTTTCGCTGTTCCAGCGTCCGGCGCCATCGATCCACGGATCGGTTGCTGATCATGGCATTCTCCACAGCACGCAGGAACGCCCTGCTAAGCCTCGTCTCCGCCGGGCTCCTCTTCGCCCCATTGCCGGTCGATACGGCCCGCGCTCAGTCCGGCCAGGCCGTCGAGCGCGCGATCAAGTCCGCGACGGACAGCCGCGAGCTTCGCGCATTCTACAAATCCCGCGGTTTCCGGCCGCTCTGGATCGAGGACGGCCATGTCTCGCCCGCTGCCGAAGCGTTGGTGGAGCTGATCGCGTCGGTCGAAGCGGACGGCCTCGATCCGGAACGCTATCGTCCGCGCCGCCTGGTGGAAGCGCTCGATTCCGCCCAGGGCGGCTCAACAAGGGCGCTCGCTCGCGCCGAAGCTTTGTTGTCCGATGCCTTTGTTGCGCTTGTGCGCGATATGCGCCGACCGACCGACATCGGCATGGTCTATGTCGACAAGGAGCTTGCGCCGGGCGCCCCGGGGGCGATCGCCGCCCTCAACGCCGCGGCGGCGGCGCCGTCGCTCGAGAACTACGTGCAGCGGCTCGGCTGGATGCATCCCATCTATGCGCAGCTCCGCCGCGGTCTCGGCGATTATCAATATAACAGGGGCGGAGGCGGCGGTGTCGACGTGCCGGCTGGGCCGCCGCTCAAGCTCGGTGCCACCGGCGCGCGCGTGCACGCGCTCCAGCAGCGGCTCGGCCTCGACCCGACCGGCGAGTATGATGCGGACGTCGCCAACGCGCTTCGCGGCTTCCAGACCGCGCACGGCCTGCCCAGCGACGGCGTGGCCGGCCCCCGCACCATTGCCGCCCTCAACGAGGATGGCGGCAGCCGCGAGGACGTGATCCGGCTGAACCTGGAACGCGCCCGCTCGCTCCCTGCCGATCCCCGCCAGCGCCACGTCGTGGTCGATGCCGCGTCCGCGCGCCTCTGGATGTATGAGGACGGCCGGGTGGTGGACTCGATGAAGGTCGTGGTCGGCAAGCCCAGCGAGCAGACGCCGATGATGGCGGGCTTTATCCGCTATGCTTCGGTCAATCCCTATTGGAACCTGCCGCCGGATCTTGCGCGCAAGCGGGTGGCGGAACCTGCCCTGAAGAAGGGAGCGAGCTTCGTTCGCGCGAACCGGTTCGAGGTGCTTTCGGACTTTTCGCCGAACGCCAAGCCGCTCGATCCCAAGAGTGTCGACTGGGCCGCGGTCGCGTCGGGGCGCAAGGAGTTGCCGATCCGGAAGCTGCCCGGCAAGGACAATGCCATGGGCAGGATGAAGTTCATGCTGCCCAACGATCTCGGCATCTACCTGCACGACACTCCCGAGCGCGAGCTGTTCGCCAAGGAGGAGCGGCGCTTCAGCTCCGGCTGCGTGCGGGTCGAGGATGCCCAGCGGCTCGCCAAGTGGCTGTTTGGCCGGCCGCTGGTGGTCAAGACCGACAAGCCCGAGCAGCAGGTGAACCTGCCGCAGCCGGTGCCGGTGTTCATCACCTATCTGACCGCCTCGCCGACGGAGAAGGGCATCGCCTTCCGCCGCGATCCCTACAACCGGGACGCCGCGCAAATGGCGCGCCTTGGCGTCGGCCGCACGCGGATGGCGGAGCTGGAATAGCGCCGCTTCGCTGAGCCGGGGGAAGCTTACTCACCGCGTTATGCCGGACTTGATCCGGCATCCACCTTCTTTTCATCGTCCCTTGGCAGGTAGACCCCGCGGTCGAGTCCGGGGTGACGCTAGGGTGCGGTCCGACCTCCGCGTCATCGCTTGGGGGAATGCTGCCCGGCGGCAAAAGAAAAGGCGCCACCCGCAGGTGACGCCCTTCCGAAACGCGGAAACTTCCGCTTCTTGATCAGGTCTTGTTGTCGACCGCGTTCGCGGCGGACTGAACGTCCTCGCCCGCGCCGCGCATGGTGTTGCATGCGACCAGGGTCGTGATCGCGCCCGTGATGAGGACGATGTTGAGGGCTTTACGGATCATACTGGTGTCTCCCGAAACTGTGTTGAGCAGATGGTAAATGCCCGCGCGCCCGTAAGTGTTCCAAGCCGTAACGATTTGCCTGCCGGGTTGCCGCTTCCGCACGGCACGCCGCAGGGGAGCACTGGCTGCGTCCAAGGATCTCATGCCGAGGATTTCGATCAAAGCTGGAAGAAAATGCCCCGAAAAATGTTGAGCCCGGAAGCGCTACCGGGGGGGAGGGTTAGCGCTTCCGGGCTCATGTTCTGGATAGCGAGAGCGGGGGGGCAAAAGGTCACTATCCGAATAGCAGAACGAGGAAGCCGGGCAGGGGTTCCGCGCGCGCTCCAAAAAAATCCATCGCGATTGAAAAAGTTCGAGGAAGCCCAAGAGCATATCGCAACCTGCGGCAGGCCTGCCGGTTATGGGAGGCAGAGGAGACGCAGCTTATGGCCAAACCGCCCCAGGCGACGCCGCATTCCGACATTGATGGAGTGCACCAGGACGAGCGGCGCAACACCGACGTGGCGACCGAACTCGGTGAAAGCGCCAAGGAACTCAAGGAGGTCCAGGACGAGAAGGTCGCCAAGCCACCCTATTCGGACGACAAGGAGAATGTAGATGACCGCACCCGATGACGTGAAGGAGATCTGGGCCGCGATCGCGAGTCAGCGGATCGCGATGCTCACAGTGGAAGAAGAGGGACGGCTGGTCAGCCGCCCGATGGCAAGCCTCGCGCGGCCGGACGACGGTGCGATTTATTTCGTGACGCGCATCGACGCCAAGGTTGGCGAGATCGGCGGGTCCTCGCCTGTGAATCTTGCTTATTCCGACGCGCACAAGAACACCTACGTGTCGGTGTCCGGAACGGCACGGACGAGCCAGGACAGGGCGAAGCTGCGCGAGCTTTGGTCGATGTGGGCGGAAGCTTGGCTTCCCGAAGGGCCGGACGCCCCCGACGTGGCGCTGATCACAGTGGAGCCGGAAGAGGGCAAGCTCTGGGATTCAACCAGCAGCAATCTCGTCTATATCGCCAAGGTGCTAAAGGCGAACGTGACCCAATCGCCTCCCGACGGGGGCAAGATCAAGGAAGTGACCTTCTGAAACGGAACGCTCCTCTCCCGTTACGGGAGGGGAGCACCTTTACCTGTCGCCCTTATCCACGACCGCGATGTTGATCCCGTAGCGCCCTGTTTCGGAATCGCGGTCGAGGCTGGAGCGGAGCTGCCGCGACAGTCCGGTGACGATCCGGTCGAACCGCTCGGCTAGCCTTTCGTCGCAGCGGACCTCGCCGCGAAGAGCTTCGGACTCGATCGTAAGCCGCGCGGTTGCGAGGTCCACTCCCTCCAATGCGATCGCGACGGTCTTCGCGCTGCAAAACATCGCGAACTCCACCACCTCGGTGACAAGGAAGGCCACCGACACCGCCACGTCCTGCGTCGCATAATAAGGCTCGACGTCGAGCTTGATCTGCATGCTGGCGGCATTCTTCGGCGCGTTGGCGCGCAGGTTGGCGCCAAGCTCGGAGATCAAGGATTTCAGCGCCACCCCGCGATTTTCCTCAAGCTCCGCATAATGGTTGCGGTGCACGACTGACAACGCGTCCACCCGGCGCTGGATCGAGGCGTAGGCGGCCGCGACATCCTCGCTGGTGGCACCGCGGGCGTGCAGGTTAAGCAAGGAAGCGACCACCTGCAGGTTGTTCTTCACCCGGTGGTGAACCTCGCGCACCAGGCGGGTCTGGCGCTCGAGCCCGGCCTCCAGCTCGGCCTCGTGCCTTGCCACTGTCTGGGTGACTCGAGTGAAGGCGAGGCCGAGCTCGCCGATCTCGCGCGCCGGCGAGCGGAGCTGCGGGAGAGCGAAATGCCGGTCGCCCGGCTGATAAGCGGCAATCGCGCGCTGCATGCCCATGAGCGGCTTCAGGATTAGGCGGTCGAGGATGACCCAGCCGATCGCCGCGGCTGCGATCCACATGATCACGGGCAAGAGGATGATAAGGAGCTCGGCGGCGCTGACCGGAGCCGCGCTGGTCAGGAGCCGAAGCTGCAGTCGCCCGCCCAAAGCGGACGCGCTCACGTCGACCGGTCGATCCATCGCGCCGGGTTGCAGTCCGCTCCGTAATTTGGTGCTGCGGCCGTCGCCGGACAGGATCAGATCATAATTGGTCCTGCCGCCGGGAAGGTCGGTCAAGCGGGCCAGCGCCTCACGCGTGAATTCGCCGCTGCCCTCGATCCAGCCGCGTTCTTCGAACACGACGAAGCGGAGCGCGTTCCCGCCCGGAGCGAGCTCGATCCGCGTGCTCTCGCCGCGCACCGCGCTGTACATCGGCGGGCTGTAGCCCGGCGTCGAGCAGCGCAAGGTGCCGGCGGAATAGAGCGCATAGCGGCCCGGCAGAGCTTCGGCGCGACTGAGGCGCTGAAGAGTGCGGCTGCAAAGATCAGGACTGTCGGAGGGATCGCTCGCGGCGCTCGCGGCGCGCAGCATCAACATGCTCCTGGCGACCGCATTCTCGATGCGTTGCGCCTTGAGCTGCACGCGTGCCTGGAATTCCTCGAGATGCTCCGCCCGATTCTCCCGCGCGCTCTCGATCGACGCCAGAACCGCGATCAGCCCGAGCGGAAGCAACCCCAGGCTGAGGTAAAGAAGCATCTTGAGGCCGGTCGGCATTCGCCGATCGCCCCTGAATGCAAGCCTGCCTTGTTCTTTGTTCACTGGGTCCGAACGTCTTGCGACGCGGCTTTATCCAAGCTTGCCGAGGAGATCGAGCAAATCCGGCGGAATATCCTCGTCGACGGTGCGCTGATAGACGGATTTGAGCGCGCTCCCCAGCTCAGGGCTGTCGACCCGCTTCTTCCGTTTGGGATAAGATGTGTTGATGGTCTCGGCCTCGGCTTGCTGATCGGATTTTGACCGACGTTCGCCATCCTTTTCACGCGCGAAAGTCAAATGATTCCACCCCTAAACAAGCGTCTCCGCTCGCCAACCTATTCCAAGCGCCTCGGTAAAGCGCCTGCCGCCCACCAAATGCACAGATCATTGCTGCGGGAACGCATATGGTGCCCGCGTGGGCTTGGAAACAAAAAAGTCGCACGATGGTTCCATGCACCAAGAGAGCGGGCCGGGGTTCTTTCCCGGGCATGTTTGCGTGCTTGAGAACTGCCGCCAGGCAGGCTTGCCAAGCGCGGGGCAGCCCATCACAAGACCGGCGATTTTGTGAATAGGAGTCGTAACGATCATGTCGCTCGGTCAGGAACTCGCGCCGCACCTTCCCTTTCTCCGGCGCTATGCGCGCGCCCTGACAGGCAGCCAGGGCCATGGTGACGCCTTCGTCAGGGCGACGCTGGAGGCGATCGTAGCGGCGCCGAACGATTTCCCGCGCGGCGTCGACCCGCGGCTCGGCCTCTATCGCACTTTTCACGCCATCTGGTCGTCCGCCAACATCGAAGAAGATCCGGAAGGATCGGACGCGTCGGACCCTGAGGGCATCGCCCAAGCGCGGCTCGCCCGCATCACTCCGCTTTCGCGCCAGGCGCTGCTGCTGACGGCGATGGAGGGCTTCACCCCGGAAGATACCGGCTACCTGATCGGGGCGGAACCCGACGAGGTGGAATCGCTGGTGGCGGAGGCGCTGGCCGAGATCGAGCGCCAGACCCGCGCGGAAGTGCTGATCATCGAGGACGAGCCGATCATCGCGATGGACATCGAGACGATCGTCCGCGACCTTGGTCACAGCGTCACCGGCGTGGCCGTTACCCGCGACGAGGCGGTCAGCCAGGCGCTGGCGCGCCGCCCGGGCCTGGTGCTCGCCGACATCCAGCTCGCCGACGACAGCTCGGGCATCGATGCGGTGAAGGACATCCTCCAGGAATTCAACGTGCCGGTGATCTTCATCACCGCCTTCCCGGAGCGGCTGCTGACCGGCGAGCGGCCGGAGCCGACCTTCCTCATCACCAAGCCGTTCCAGCGTTCGACGGTGAAGGCTGCGATCGCGCAGGCCCTGTTCTTCGACAGCGCAACGGTTCCCGCCTGAGGAGAGCCGCGGGAAATCCGCGTTTGCCTGACGGGAGCCGCGACAGAGAGGCTTCCGTCGCAAACGGGAACCGGCTCACCGAGCAGGCGTTGGCGGTTCTAAGTTGCATGCTGAAACAGGATTGAACGCGCTTATGCCCGAACCCGAACGCCATGTTGGAAAGACCGAAGCTCGTGCCGGCACGACGCCGCACATGGTGCGCTACGTTCTGGTGTTCGGAATCGCCCTGACGGTGATCGCCTTTGCCCTCATCTTGTTTGTCTGGGCCTAAGCTCATACCTAGCCGTAACAATTCGTTCCGCCGGAGCCTGTCGCCCCGGCGGGTAGGCCGCGGCGGCGGCGTTTCATGACTGCTGTGATTGGGGGCTTGATGGCCGGCGATAAGCCAGCATTGACGGAAGAG
The DNA here is from genome assembly GCF_902806315.1 of uncultured Sphingosinicella sp. Taxonomy (GTDB): domain Bacteria; phylum Pseudomonadota; class Alphaproteobacteria; order Sphingomonadales; family Sphingomonadaceae; genus Allosphingosinicella. The sequence goes on along the minus strand of NZ_CADCWD010000033.1, from coordinate 56,281 downwards.
AATCCGGTTCGGGAAGAGCCCGTTCCGCTCCCCGACAATGAATTCAAGGATCAGCTTGCCCAGGTGATCCCGCATCTGCGCGCCTTCGGGCGCTCGCTGTCCGGCAGCCGCGACCTCGCCGACGATCTCGTGCAGGAGACGTTGCTCAAGGCCTGGGCGGCGCGCAAGCGCTTTCAGGCGGGCACCAACATGCGGGCCTGGACCTTTATCATCCTTCGCAACCTCTTCCTCAGCCAGATGCGCCGCGCGCGCTTCAAGGGCGAGTGGGACGAGTTGACGGCCTCGAAGCTGCTAGCGGCCCCGGCGAGCCAGGACCGCCATGTAGAGCTTGGCGACATGCAGCGTGCGCTGATGCACCTGCCGCAGCCGCAGCGCGAGGCGCTCATCCTGGTCGGCGCTGGCGGCTTCGCCTATGAAGAAGCAGCCGAGATTTGCGGCTGCGCGGTTGGAACCATCAAGAGCCGCGTCGCGCGCGGCCGCGTCGCGCTGGAGGCGCTGCTCACCGACGGCAAGCTTCCGTCACGCCGCGATCACGAGACCGACGTCAACAAGACGGCGCTGCAATCGATCATGAGCGAAGTCGACGACCTCAGCCGCGACCGGGATCCAGCAGGCTCACTCGAAGATTGATGAGGGCCGGCACGCTGCCGGTCCGCGCGCTGCCGGTCCGGTCGTGCGCAGGCTCAGTCGAGCTTTGCGAGCAATTCCTCGAACGATTTCAGCGAGCGCAACTCGCCGTCCATCGCGAAAGCCTCGCGCAACGCATTGCCGACACCGGCATGGACGGTGGGTGGCGCCACCTTCACGAAGCGCCGGGACGAAGCGTTCACCATGGCTTCTCTTCTTGGATTGATCGTGTTCACGCCGGGTAGAACGCACATCCTTAATCTGGGTTGCAACCGTTGCGCCTCGCGAACGGAACTGATCTGTATTGTGACATGAAGGCGACAGAGGGTGACCATGCGGTTCAGGGGGCGCTCGCGCGCGCTCGGTACCACTCGCCTTTTCTGCGTCTGGAGCTCGATAAGAGGCCGGAAGTGGCGGCTGCGCTGGACCGGGGATCCGTCAATCAAGCCATTGAAATTGCGGCGAAATGTGGCGCTGGCGCGTCCGATGAAGGGTCTGCTTTGCGCCGGCAGCGAGGTGGTCTGGCGCTTGCTGTCGGAATGGGCGATCTAGCCGGCTTGCTGGCGCTGGAAACGGTTGTCGCGACACTCTCCGACTTCGCGGACAACGCTCTTCAGCGGGCTGTAAAAACCGCGATCCTGGAGCGCACTCCAGCCGCTGAGCCGCGTGGCTTCGCAGTAATTGCGCTGGGCAAGCTCGGCAGCCGGGAACTCAATTACTCGTCGGATATCGACGTCCTGTTCCTTTACGATCCCGCCACCCTCCCGCTGAAACCGCGGGAGGAGGCGATGCAGGGCGCCGTCCGGATCGGTCAGCGGGTGATCGAGCTGCTGCAGAAGCGCGACGGCGAAGGCTATGTGTTCCGAGTCGACCTGCGCCTCCGCCCGTCGCCCGAAGTGACGCCGATCGCACTCTCCGCCGACGCTGCAATCTCTTATTATGAAACGAGCGCCCTGCCTTGGGAAAGGGCCGCATTCATCCGTGCTCGCGCTGCCGCCGGCGACCGGGAGCTCGGCCGCTACTTCATTGAGGCGATCCATCCTTTCGTATGGCGCCGGAGCCTCGATTTCGGAGCGATCGGGGAGCTGCAGGCGATTACCGGGCGGATCCGCGATCATTATTCGGGCGGGCAGTCGTTCGGGCCCGGCTATGACCTGAAGCGCGGCAGGGGCGGCATCCGCGAGATCGAGTTCTTCACGCAGATGCACCAGCTTATCCACGGCGGCCGTGAGCCGGAGCTTCGTCCCCCCGCAACGCTGGATGCGCTGGCCGCGCTCTCCGCTGCGGGTCGTATCACGGCAGCCGACGCGGCCCACCTGGCAGAGGCCTATCGCCTACTTCGCACGATCGAGCACAGGCTGCAGATGGTCGACGACCGGCAGACGCACAGCCTTCCGCAGGATCCCGCGGCGCTCGACAATGTCGCAAGGCTGCACGGCCTTGGAGACGGGGAGGCGTTGCTCCGCCTCATAGAGCCGCAGGTGGAACGGGTAGCCGCCATCTACGGAGCACTCGAGGGAGAAGGGGGCGGGCGCCTGCCGCAAGCGCCCGAAGCACTCGAAAGGCGCCTTTCCGAAGCAGGGTTCGTCGATCCGGTGGCCGCGCGGCAGCGCATCGAGGCGTGGCGGTCTGGCAAGCCGCGCTCGCTTCGCACCGCGCCGGCGCGCGAGGCGTTCGAGGCGATGCTGCCGGCCCTGATGGATGCGTTCGGCGCCGCGCCGGACCCGATGCGCGCCGTGAACCGCTTCGATGACATGGTCATGAAGCTGCCCAGCGGTGTCAATTTCTACCGCTTGCTCGACGCGCGCCCCGGCCTCACGCAGCTGCTCGCGACCATCCTCAGCCACGCGCCCGCGCTTGCCGAGCAGCTTGGGAGACGCGCGGAGCTGCTCGACGGCCTGATCGACTCCTCGGCGTTCGAGCCGACCCCGCCTGTGGCGGAGCTGATCGGAGATTTTTCGCGCGCTGAGCGCGCCGGCGAGGATTATCAGCTGCTGCTCGATCGGGTTCGCCGCCGCGTGAACGAGCGCCGCTTCGCGCTGGGAGCACAGCTCGTGCTCGGCCGAAGCGACCCGCTGGACGTCGCTGAGGGCTATTCGCGCGTGGCCGAGGCCGCCATCAACGTTCTTGCCGATGCGGCGGTCGCCGAGTTCAAGGCCGTGCACGGGCGGGTGCCCGGGTCGGAGCTGCTGATCCTCGGGCTCGGCCGCCTTGGCGGCGAGGCGCTCACCTACGCGTCCGATCTCGACCTCGTCTATCTCTTCACCGGCACGCATGAGGCGGAATCGGACGGCCGCAGGCCGCTTCGGGCAACCGACTATTTCAACCGCCTCGCGCCGCGCGTCACGGCGGCGCTCAGCGTGGCGACTGCGGCCGGGCCGCTCTACGAGGTCGATACGCGCCTCAGGCCGTCGGGCAAGGACGGCCTGATCGCGATCACCTTGTCGAGCTTTGCCGATTATCAGCAGAACCATGCCTGGACCTGGGAGCACATGGCCTTGACGCGGGGGCGCCCCGTCTACGGATCGCCGGAGAGCAAGGTGGCGCTCGAGCAGGTAATCCGCGAGACGCTGGCAAGCCCCCGCGACGCTGCGAAGATCACGGGGGACGCCGCCGCGATGCGCGCCGAGATGGCGGCTCACAAGCCGGTCAAGGGGCCGTTCGATATCAAGCTTGGGTCTGGCGGGCTCGTCGACCTCGAATTCGCCGTGCACACGCTGCAGCTTCGCCACGGCGTCGGCCTGCATCCGCGGCTTGAGGATGCGCTTGCTGATCTCGTTGCCGCCGGGTTGGTGACCAAGGACATCGATCCCGCCTTGCGGCTCCTCACCCGTATTCTCGTCACGCTCCGACTGGTCTCGCCCAGCTCCGCCGAGCCTCCGGCTGCATCGCGGGGGCTGGTGGCGAAGGCCTGCGGGTTCGACGATTGGGAGAGCCTGCTTGCGGCGCATGACGCGGCGCGGCAGAGGGTCGGTGGATTGTGGCGCGAGGTCGCGTCTTTTCAAGGAGACTAGGATGCTGAACGAAGGCGATCCCGTTCCGGACGTGAAGCTCGAAGGGATGGAAGGAAAGCCCGTCAGCCCCGCCGACTTCAAGGGCAACAAGCTCGTCCTCTATTTCTACCCCAAGGACGACACCAGCGGCTGCACCAAGGAAGCGCAGGATTTCAGCGCACTGGCCGACGAGTTCGCCAGGGACGGAACGTGGATCCTTGGGGTCTCCAAGGACGCGGCGGCCAAGCACAAGAAGTTCGTCGACAAATACGAGCTGAAGGTTTCGCTCGCGAGCGACACGGACGGCACGGCCTGCGAGGCGTTCGGCACCTGGGTCGAGAAGTCGATGTACGGCCGCAAATATATGGGGATCGAGCGCGCGACCTTCCTGGTCGACCGCGACGGCATCGTGAAGCGCATCTGGCGCAAGGTCAGCGTCCCCGGTCATGCCGAGGAAGTGCTTGCCGCCGCTCGCGAGCTTGCAGCGGAGCAATAATTTCCCTGCCGTCGCGAGGAGCGCAGCGAGGGCATCCGTTTGCCCGGCCCGGTGAAGCCGCTAAGCGCGCTCGGTGACGCAAGGCGCTTCCCACCACCATCTCCCGCTGCGCCACATCCTGCTGGCGCTGCTGGTGGTGGCCGTCTGGGGCACCAACTTCACCGTCATCAAGGTGGCGCTGGCGGAGCTGCCACCATTGCTCTTCGCCTGCCTTCGCTTCACCTTCATGCTGGTGCCCGCAGTTTTCTTCCTTCCGCGGCCGCGCGTGCCCTGGCGCTACCTTGCGGCCTACGGCTTCCTGATCGGCTTCGGTCAGTTCGGCATCATGTTCATCGCGATGGAGCGCGACATCACGCCCGGACTCGCGTCGTTGATCGTGCAGATGCAGGTCTTCTTCACCATCGGCCTGTTCGTCTGGCGCGGCGGGGAGCGGCTGCGGCCATTCCACTGGTTCGCATTGTCACTTGGCTTTGCCGGCCTCGCCCTCATCATGGCCAACACGGATGGGACCACCACCCCACTCGGCGTCGCGCTGATGCTTGTCGCGGCGGCGAGCTGGGCCGGAGCCAATCTCGCCGCCCGCGCCGCCGATCCGGCAGACATGTCGGCCTTCGTGGTCTGGTCCAACCTTTTCGCCGTGCCGCCGCTGCTCCTTCTTTCCTTGCTGTTCGAAGGCTGGAACGCCGTTTCGGCCGGTCTCATCGGAGCGAGCTGGGGCGTGTGGGCCGCCGTGCTCTACAATGCCGTGGCCGCAGGCATTTTCGGTTTCGTTGCCTGGGGCTGGCTGCTGCAGCGGCATCCTGCCGCGACGATCACGCCTATGGCGCTCCTTGTCCCGGTTTTCGGGATGTCCGTGTCGCTGCTCTGGCTGGGCGAGCCGCTGCCGCTGTGGAAGATCGGAGCGGCCGCCTTGGTGATTTCGGGCCTTGCCGTCACCATCCTCTACCCGCGCTGGTCGGACCTGCGGGCGCCTACCAGTCCGGGCTGAGCGCGCGCGCCCGCAACCAGTGTTCGCCGAATAACGCGTCGAAATGCGCCGGCCGGAAGCGGTCCAGGCCGGAGCCCGGATAGAAGCTCAGTTCTCCGAACATCGGCCGCTCGCCGATCTCGTAAAGATCGACCCGGACGAACTCGAAGCCGCGGCCGAGCGTCTCGGCGGCCTCGATCATGCGCTGAAGCGCGGCAGGGCGGGGCACCTCGCGCCGCTCCACCCGGAATTGGAGCTCGCAGGGAAGCGCGCGCCAGCGCCGGTCGAAGATGACGCGCTTATGGTCATGCTCGCGGTCCGTATCGACCTGGATAAACTCGACGCGGCCGCCGAAGACGAAGAATTTATAGTCGACTGGAAGCGCGCCCTCGTCACCGATGAAGGGCTCGACCAGGAGGCCCGGCTTGAGCTCGCTATAGAGCCACTCGTCGAGGATGGCGCCGTAGCGTTGCTTCAGCCAACCCTCCGCGCGCCGGCGGATCGCCGGCCAATCCTCCTCGCCGGTGCGCACGAACGCGCACTGACAGCAGCCATGGCTGGATTTGAGCACGAAGGGGAGGGGCCACTCGGGCGCCTTGGGCAGTTCGGTGCCGTGCCAGAGGGTCGGGATCACCCATTCTGCACCAAGGCGGCGGGCCACGTGCTCCTTCACCGCCACCTTGTCCGCAAGCTGGGGGAGGCGCGGATCGCGGTCGTGGAGCTTGCGTGCCTGGACGAGCTCGTTGAACCTCGTCGGCTGGGCAAGATCGGGGAAATGCCCGTTGCGCCACCAGTGCATCAGCGAGAGCTTCAGCGGGACGCGCCGGGGCTCTGCGAGCGGGAGTGCGACCGTGCGGGCGGAAGAAGCCATTAGCTGCGAACCCTCAGCGTTGAAAAAGGTTCGCATCGCGATGCAGCTTAGACTGGCTTCCTAACTCACCGCCTCTTTCATCGGCGCGATCACCTGGGCCGCGAAACGATCCATTTCCTCCGCCTGCGGGCTCATCTGGAGCAGCAACAGGTCGAGACCGGTTGCCTCATATTCCTCGATCCGTTCCCGGATCTGCTCGGGCGTGCCGACGAGATTGGGTCTTAGGCCTCGGTTCGAAACCGAATATTCCTGCAGCTTGAGTTCGCGCTCCAGTTGCGTTCCCGACAGCCACTGGTCGAAATTGTCGAAGCCCTTGGGCGGCTGCGGCGGCATGGCCGTGACCCGTGCCAGCTCCTTCTTCGCCTCCGCCTCGCTGTCGCGGACGATCGCGAAGGCGGCCATTCCGAACTGCATCGGCCCCCCGCCGACCTTCGCGCGCCGCTCTTTCATGTCCTGGATCTTGGGCGCGATCGCCTCGGCGGGATCGCCGTGCATGACATAAGCGTCGCATTGTGTGGCGATCATCGTCTTGGCAGCATCGCTCTCGCCGCCGGCATAGATGGTAGGGCGCGGCTTGGCGGCGGGCTTGGGCTCGCAAATCGCGTCGGTCAGCTGGTAGCGGCCGCCTTCGAAGCTGAAATGCTTCTCGGTCCAGAGGCCGTCCACGACCGTCAGCCATTCGCGCGTGCGGGCATAGCGGTCGCCATGTTCGTCGAACTGAAGCCCATATTGCTTGGCCTCGTCCGCCCACCAGGAGGAGACGACGTTGAGCGCGAGCCGCCCGCCGCTGATATTGTCGATATTGGCCGCCTGCTTGGCGAAGAGGGCAGGGTGGTGAAAGTTGGGACGCACCGCCACCATCAGATCGATGCTTTGGGTCACCGCCGCGAGCGCCGCCGCAGTCGACCAGGCGTCGAGTGCCGGCTCCTCGACGCCCTTGATGTCGTTGAGGTTCAGTTCGGCGATCAGGGTCAGGTCCCAGCCGGTCTGCTCGCTCCGCTGCGTCAGCCGCTTCACATAGTCCCAGCTCGCCTCCATGCCTTCGTTGGGCACGTTGCGAAGCCACCCGCCGAATACGGGCATCCAGTAACCGAACCTCATTGGCCTTCTTTCTGTGCGATTGCGGCGGCGAGATAATCCACCAGCCGCTCGTGCGGATCCCAGCCGAGCACGTTCAGCGGATCGGCGACGAAATTGGAGAGCGCGTTGATGTCGTAGAAACGGGGAGTGCCGTCGCGGTCGTCGATCAGCAGTTCGACGCCGCCGACATTGAGTCCGACCGCCTGGGCGATCCGCTCGGCCGCCTCGATGATCTTCGGCGCGGGCGTGACCGCCGCCATCCGGATCGCGGTGCGGCCCGGCGCGGAGACGCAGGCATCGGCCGGACAGAGGTCGAAATTGTCGCCGCCGCTCTCCACCTCGATCGCGTAAAGAAAGCGCCCGCCGAGCGTCTCGATGCGGATGATCGATCCGCTTCGCGCGGGGGCATAGTCCTGCAGCAGCAGCACCTTGTCCACGCTGTCTGGGGCCGTGCCTTCGCGCACCGACTGCGCCAGTTCCGCCTCGTTCGAATAGCGCACGATCCCCGCGCCGGAGCCGCCGATATTCGCCTTCACCAGCAGTGGGTAAGCCATGCCGCGCGAGGCAGGCACGAGATCGTCCACGCGGTGCACTACGCGCGTGTCCGGCACCGCGTAGCCAAGTCCGCTGATTAGCGAGAGCTGCCGCGCCTTCGAGGAGTCGATCGCGATCACCTCGGCGCCGTTCAACACCCGCGCGCCGCGCGAGGCCCAGTGGGCGAGCAGCGATTCCGCATAGAAGATGCCATGATCGACCTCGCGCAGGAAGCTCGACATCGCGACACGGCTCAGCACCACGGGGGCGGGGATGTCGCTGGAAGTCGGATCGAAGCTGTGGTCGGATAAGCGGATCGCCTCGAACGCGATGCCGCGCCGCTCCAGCGCCGCGAACAGCGGCTCGAACCATTTCGGATGCTCATAGAGCACCGCCAGTTGCGGCTTCATTTTGGACCTTGGCAAGCGCCCGGGCGGGCAGGAAGGCGCCCATCTGTGTGCCACCGAAGCGAATTGCAACTTTCGAGCGGCACCTCGGAAGGTTAGACGAGAGGCGCGCGCATGTCTGTCACACGCAGCTTCTAACCCCGTCCCGAACAGTGGAAGAGATTGCCCCAATGAGCCGCATTCTTGAGAAACGTTATGCTCTTTCGCGCCGCCGGCTCATCCAGAGCTTCGGCGCGCTGGCGGCGATGCCGCTGCTCGGCCGCGAGGCGCTCGCCCAGCCGATCTTCGCCACCTATCCGTTCCAGCTCGGCATCGCGGCCGGCGATCCGGCGCCGGACGGCTTCGTCATCTGGACCCGGCTTGCGCCCGATCCGCTCGAGGTCGGCTATGGAATGCCCTCGCAGCCGGTCGAAGTGCAGTGGGAGGTCGCGTCCGACGGCGGCTTCAGGACGATCGTCCAGAAGGGAACGGCGGTCGCGCGGCCGGAGCTCGGTCACAGCGTCCATGTCGAGGTCGCTGGGCTCGAGCCGGCGCGGCCTTACTGGTATCGGTTTGTCGCGGGCAAGGAGCGCAGCCTCACCGGGCGGGCCCGCACCACGCCCGCTCTGGGCGCCGACCTCGCCCGCGTGCGCTTCGCTTCGGCAGGGTGCCAGCATTACGAGCAGGGCCTGTTCACCGCCTGGCGCAAGCTCGCGGCCGAGCCGGACCTCGATTTCGTCTTCTGCTACGGCGACTATATCTACGAATATCGGGGCGAGCGGCTGTGGAACAGCCCAGGCGGCCCGATCGAGAATATCCGCCGCCATGCGGGCGGCGAGATGTACAGCCTCGACGATTATCGTCGCCGCTACGCCCAGTACAAGATGGATGCGGACCTCCAGGCCGCCCACGCCGCCGCGGCCTGGTTCACCACCTGGGACGATCACGAAACCGAGAACAATTGGGTCGGCTCGATTGACGAGAACGGGACTCCGCCCGCCATCTTCAACCTGCGGCGCCAGGTCGCGGCCCAGGCTTATTACGAGAATATGCCGCTCCGGGCCCGCTCATTCCCTGTTGGCCCCTCGCTGCAGCTCTACCGCAAGGCGAGCTACGGTAATCTGCTCGATCTAAACCTGCTCGACACGCGTCAATACCGCACCGACCAGCCTTGTGGCGATCGCTGGGGCCAGGCCTGCAATGAGCTCGGCCGTGAAGGCGCCGAGGTGCTGGGCGCCGCGCAGGAACGCTGGCTGATGGACAGCCTGTCGGGCTCGCGCGCTCGGTGGAAGGCGCTTGCCCAGCAGATCATGGTCATGGACCTTGATCGCGTGCCCGATCCCGCCACTTTCGCGGTCAATCCAGACAGCTGGGCAGGCTATAATCGCCCTCGCGACCGGCTGCTACGCTTCATTCGCGATCGGCGCATCGAGAATGCCGTCGTCCTGACCGGGGACGAGCATCAAAACTATGCCGGCGAACTCCACCTCGACGGCCGCAACCCGGAAGGCCGCCCGATCGCCACGGAATTCGTCGCGACGTCGATCAGCTCGGGCGGCAACGGCAACGACCAGCGGCCGGATATGGTCGAGATCCAGAAGGCAAACCCGCAGCTCAAGTTCAACAACAACCAGCGCGGCTATCTGATCTGCGACGTGACGCCGGAGCGCTGGCAAAGCGAGTTCAGGGTGCTTGATCGGGTGACGGAACGGAATGGCGCGATCAGCACGCGCGCCCGGCTCGCCGTCGCTGCCGGCGACCCGCGGATCGTCTCCGCCTAAGCGGGCGTCAGCGCCGCGTCCCTGAGGCCGCGCCAAACTTTCAGTGCCTGGACGGTTTCGGGGACGTCGTGGACGCGCAGCAGCTGAACGCCTTGATCAGCGCCCTTCAGTGCGAGCGCGAGTGAACCCGGTAGCCGCTGGTCGGCGGGGGCTTCACCGGCAAGCGCTCCAATCATGCGCTTGCGGCTGGCGCCAAGCATGATGGGACAGCCGAGACCGTGGAGGAGCGACAGGCCGTTCAGCAGCTGCAGGTTGTGCTGGATGGTCTTGCCGAACCCGATGCCCGGATCGACGATGATCTTGGCGCGGTCGATGCCCGCGGCAACGGCGGCGGCGATGCGCTCTTCCAGCCAGTCATAAACCTCGATCAGCACCGGGCGGTCGTAGCGCGGCGACTGCTGCATCGTGTCGGGCGTGCCTTGATGATGCATGAGGACCACGGGGCAGCCCGAAGCCGCCGCCACGCCGGCAGAGCGCTCGTCGAAGGTAAGCGCCGAGACGTCGTTAATCATCCGCACGCCCGCGCCAAGCGCCGCTTCCATGACGGCCGCCTTGCGCGTGTCGACGGAGAGCGCGGTGCCGGAAGAGGCGAGCTGACGCGCGACGGGGAGCACCCGCTCGATCTCGTCGCCTTCCCAGACCGGCTTGGAACCCGGACGGGTCGACTCGCCGCCCAGTTCGATGATCGCGGCTCCTGCGGCAGCCATGTCGTGGCCTGCCCTCACGGCGGCGGAGGCGTCCGAATGCGCGCCCCCGTCCGAGAAGCTGTCGGGCGTGACGTTGACGATGCCCACGACCTGCGGTTGGTCCAGGCGGACGACGCGCTCACCAAGCGTCAGCGGCGGGCGTGCGCGGGTGATATTCTCCCAGACCGCCCAGGCCGCATCGTCGAGCCGCTCCCCGATGCGCTCGACCGGCACCAGATCGCTCGTCAGCCGGTTGTCGTCGCTGACGCGAAGCAGCTCCACGGCCGAAAACCAGAGCAGCCCGCCAGCAAGCCGCGCCACCTTCCCATCATGTCCGAACGGCGCGTCGACGAAGCCGGTCGGGCGAAGATAAACCGTCACCGCACGGGATCAGGCGAGCGTGGCGATATAACGCTGGCGAAGATCGTCGAGCGCCACCAGCGCCTCGCCCTGCTCGACGTGCCAGAAGGTCCAGCCGTTGCAGCTCGGCGCCCCCTGGGCGGCGGCGCCGATCTGGTGGATCGAGCCGAGCTTTCCGGACATCTCGACGGACGCGTCCGCGCCCACTCGGGCACTCCAGCGGCGCTTGGAGTCGGTCAGCATCGCGCCGGGCTCGATCATGCCTGTCTCGATCAAGGCTCCGAACGGCACCTTGGGCTGGGCGCGCTTGGAGGCCATGGTGCGCATCGCGCTTTCGTCCAGTTCCAGAGTGGAGGCGATCCGCTCGCGCGCCACCTTCACATATTTCTTCTCGCGTTCGATGCCGATCCAGTTACGGCCCAGGCGGCGGGCGACGGCCCCCGTTGTGCCGGTGCCGAAGAAGGGATCGAGCACGACATCGCCCTTGTTGGTGCAGGCGAGCAGCACACGGTAGAGCAGCGCCTCGGGCTTTTGCGTCGGGTGCGCCTTGACGCCGTCGGTCTTCACGCGCTCGCCGCCCGAGCAGATCGGGATCACCCAGTCGGAGCGCATCTGCAATTCGTCGTTCAAGGCTTTCATGGCGCGGTAATTGAAGGTGTAGCGGCTGTCCTCGCTCTTGGACGCCCAGATCAGGGTCTCGTGCGCGTTGGTGAAGCGGGTGCCGCGGAAGTTCGGCATCGGGTTCGACTTGCGCCAGACGATGTCGTTCAGGATCCAGTAGCCGAGATCCTGGAGAGCCGCCCCGCAGCGGAAGATGTTGTGGTAGCTGCCGATCACCCAGAGCGTGCCATTGGGCTTCAGGATCCGCCGCGCTTCCTTCAGCCAGGCGCGGGTGAAGTTGTCATAGGCCTCGAACGTATCGAACTTGTCCCAGTCGTCGTCGACCGCATCGACGCGGCCGCCCTCGGGCCGGAACAGATCGCCGCCGAGCTGGAGATTGTAGGGCGGATCGGCGAAGACCATGTCGACGGACGCGTCGGGAAGCGCCGCCATGGCGGCGATGCAGTCGCTTTCGATTATGCGATTTACCGGCAAATCAAGTGGCTTAGGCGTCACTTTGGCGCGCCTTACACTCGTTCCGACACGTCCCATGACGCTCATGCAGCTCAACCCCTCCAGCCCCAAAGATGACTAGGGTGAGTCAGCGCTGTGCCTTGGTCAAGTCGCGGGACTTCACACGCACCGTTAAGAAAGGTTAACATGTAGTAGGAACGGATAGAGTCCCCTACTACATGTTGTGACGCGAGCCGAACTTAAGACTCAATCTGAAGTGGTGTGGCTGGAAAGACTCAGAACTCTACAAAGCCAAATTTGCGACCGGCCGAGTCTCAGACGAAAGGTGCCGGGCCATCGACGAAGCGATCTAGCAGCCAGCGCGTCGCCTCGTTCCAATCGTCGATCCGGGCATGTGCGTGAGGCGCTTTCGGGCTGTGGGTCGCAACGCGCGGCTCGGCCACCATATGCAGCCGCCAGACCTCGGGCGCGTGGTTCGCGACCGATTCGTGATGGACGGCAAGGTCGTCGACAAATGCAGTAACGCTGGGGCGAAGCTCCTCGATGAGCTCCCGCACCGGACGGCCCTTGCCGCCGCGGTTGCAGAGCACCCGGTGCCGGATGTCGAACGCTGCAAGCTGCTCGACGCGGCTCGCCTGATATTCGTCGCCAAGATTGGTGAGGATGACGATGTCCGCTTGCTCACCGATTCGGGTCAGTGCCTCGACCGCGCCGGGGACAATGTTCTGCCGGTGCATCTCGCTGTCGAAGAAGCGGTCGAGAAGGGGCCAGACCTTCTCGTGCGGGACCGGCTTGCCTTTTCTGTCCCGGATCGCTTCGGCGAAGCCGGGCGCCTCGAGAGCGAAATGCATGTCGTGGGCTTCGTCGAGCCAGTCGGCAAAGTGGCTCACCATGTGGAGCAGCACCTCGTCGCAATCGCTTATGAGCAGGGGGCGGCTCATCGTTCCAACACGCCCCGAGCTTCGACCAACCGCGCAGGGGCAACGTTCAGCGCGTCGGCGCAGGCGAGGAGGTCGGGTTCATGTGCTTCCAGGAAGCCCAGCGCCGCTGCGAGCAATGAAGCTTCTCCCAGGCGTTCGCGCAGATCCTCGGGCGAAAGGCCGGTGAGCGCCAGAAAGCGCGCCGCCCGGTCGCCGTCGCTCAGCGTCCAGCCCAGCGCGGAAAGCGCCAGCGTTTCCGCTTCATCGCTATTTGTGCTCTGAATTCGCATCGCTTAGGGTGCGCCGCGTGGGACAAAAAATCCTCGTTGTCGAGGACAACGAACTCAATCTCCGGCTCTTCTGCGACATCCTGCGCGCCCACGGCTACGAGGCAGAGCCGGTGCGCGACGGACGTGAGGCGGTGGACCGCGCCCGCGCTTTCGCGCCGGACCTGGTGATCATGGACATCCAGATGCCGCACATCAGCGGCCTGGAGATCATCGAGCAGCTGAAAGGCGACGAGACGCTGTCGTCGATCCCGATCATGGCCGTCACCGCTTACGCCGCGAAAGGCGACGAGGACCGGATTCGCGACGCGGGGGCGGAAGGATATGTTTCGAAGCCTATCTCCGTGATCCGGTTCGTCGAAGCGGTGAGGCAGCTGCTGAAGGAGCGCGAAGCCATGCCGGAACTCTCGTCGAGCGCGATCGACCGCGCGGAGTATCGCGACGAAAGCCGCACGCTCGATCTCTGGTACAGCGACGGCGACCGCTACAGCTACTTCGACGTTCCTCGCAGCCTCTATGAGGCGCTCCTTGCCGCCCCGTCCGCGGGCGCGTTCGTCAACAAGGAAATCAAGCCGCACTTCGCGTTCGAGCTGGAAGAGGGCAGGCGGCGCTTCCGGCCGACGGCCGATTAGAAGCTAGACCAGGGTTACCGCTGCCGTCGCATCGAACCGCGTCCGCAGATCGAGCGCGGCGTCCTCGCCCAAAGCATTGACGAGCCGGTCCTGCGCCTCGCGCCAGACCGGCAGCGCCTGCGCCAGGACGCGCTCGCCCTCAGGGGTCAGGCGAGCCAGGCGGACGCGTTTGTCGCGTTCGGAGCGTGCGATCAGGATCAGCCCGGCTTTCTCGAGCGGACGGAGGTTACGCGACAAGGTGGTCGGGTCCATCGCCAGCATCGCCGTGAGCCGAGGCATGGTCTGGCCTGTCGGGCCCGGCCCGGCGATGCCGCTCAGCAACGTGAGCTGCGTCGCCTGAATGCCGAGCGGGCGCAGCGCTTCGTCAAAGTGCCGAGTCAGCACGCGCGCGACACGGCGCGATCGAAAGCAAAGGCATTCGGCGCCAATCGCGCGGCCGATCTCGGAGGCATCCATGGGCATACTTGTATATGCATCTTCTCTGCTCCACAACCTGACAGACGTGAGTCGCAACAGCGAAGACGCGAGGGAGAAGACAATGATCAGAGTGACGGCTTTCGCCTGGGTGCCGCCGTTCGCGGCCGGTTTGGTGCGCGACCTTCGTATCCGCTGGGCGTTGGAGGAAGCGGGGCTGTCTTATGAGGAGCGCCTCATCCAGCAAGGCGAGCAGGATCGGCCCGAATATCGGCACATCCAGCCGTTCGGCCAGGTCCCCGTGCTGGAGGAGGACGGCCTCACCTTGTTTGAGTCCGGGGCGATCCTGCTGCACATCGGCGAGCGTTCGGAAGCCCTGCTGCCGCGCGACCCGGCAGCGCGGGCGCGTGCGACCCAGTGGGTGTTCGCCGCCCTGAACAGCATCGAGCCGCACGTGCAGAACCTCACCCTTATCGACCTCTTCTACACGAACGAGGAGTGGGCGAAGCAGCGGCGCCCGGGTGCGCTGCAGTTCCTGGAGAAACGGCTCGATGCGCTGGCAGGCCGGCTTGGCGACAGCGAATATCTGGACAGCGACCGCTTCACCGCGGGCGATCTCATGATGACGACGGTGCTCCGGTTCCTCCGGCACACCGACCTTGTCGCCCAGCGGCCGGCGCTGCATGATTATCAGCTCCGCTGCGAGGCGCGGCCAGCCTTCCGGAAGGCGCTTGCGGACCAGATCGCCCCATTCGAACGGAACGCGCCGGCAGAGGCCGCCTGAGCGGATGCTTCGTCTCTACTATCATCCGTTCGCCTCCTTCTGCCAGAAGGCGCTGATCGCGCTCTACGAGAACGAGACCTCCTTCACGGGCGAGATCATCGATCTGGGCGATCCCGATCGGAGGGCGGCTCTGGAGCGCGTCTGGCCCATGACCAAGTTCCCGGTGCTCCGGGATGAGGCGAGAGGCGTGACGGTCCCCGAATCGAGCCTCGTCATCGAGTATCTCCAGGATCATCATCCCGGGCCGGCGCGGCTGATCCCCGAAGATCCCGATGCGGCGCTGCGGGTGCGCATGCTCGACCGCGTATTCGACAATTACGTGTCGCTGCCGCTGCAGAAGATCGTCGTCGACACCTTGCGTCCCGAGGGCCGGGCCGACCCGCACGGAGTGGAAGAGGCGAGGGGGCTCATCACCCGAGCCTATGGCATGGTCGACAAGGAGCTTGCGCACGGCAGCTGGGCAGCGGGGGAGGCGTTCAGCCTCGCCGATTGCGCGGCCGCTCCGGCGCTCTTTTATTCGAACATCGTGGCGCCGTTCGCAAGCTTTCCCAACCTCGCGGCGTATTACCGCCGGCTGCTCGCCCGGCCGAGCTTCGCCCGCGTGGTCGACGAGGCACGCCCCTACCGCCACCTCTTTCCGCTACCCTGGCCGCCCGAATACGACTGAGCCGCAAACACGAAAAGGGCGTCTTCCGCGCAGCGGAGACGCCCTTTTTCCAAGCACCGGCGGGCGAACCCGCGGCGGCTTACTTGATCTTCGCTTCCTTGAAGTCGACGTGCTTGCGCACGACCGGATCATACTTCCGGAAGGTCATCTTCTCGGTGATGTTCCGCGGATTCTTCTTGGTCACGTAGAAGAAGCCGGTGTCGGCGGTGCTGACGAGCTTGATCTTGACGGTTGCCGGCTTGGCCATTGCAGCCTCTTCACATCTTGGTTGTGGCGAAAAAATAAAAGCGGCGCTTGCCGCCGCTCATATGCGCCGGCTCCTGCCTTTTCGGCATGCGTCTGTCAAGACCGGCCCGCCGTTTAACGGGGCGGCAACCATATGCGCGCATTCTCGTGCCCGAGGGCCGGGAGCCAGAACGATGCAGACGCAGCGTGACGAGATGCTAATGATCAGGGCCGAGCTTTGCCAGCGGCTGGAATGCCTTCGCAGCTATTCGGAGCGCCAGGGGCCGCGCGACTTTGCGCGCACCGTCGCCGGCATCAGCCGCCTCGCAGCCGCCTACGGTCTGACCCCGGTGGTCCGGCTCGCCGAGGCGCTGGAGCGCGCCGCGCGCGCCAGCACCAGCGGCGGGCGCGAAACCGCCCTTTATCTTGACCGGCTTCAGGACGCGATCGGTTGCACGCGCGTCGACGACGCGGCAAGCGAAGCCATGATCGCATCCGTTTCCGTCCGCTTCGGCGCCTGACGCACCCCTTTGGACGCACTCCTCACCAGCTTCCTCGCCGCCGCGCTCGGGGAGTTCGGCGACCGGACTCAAATCCTGGTCGCCTTTCTCGCCATTCGCTTCGGAGCCGCGCGGCCGGTGCTTGCGGGAGCGGCCGTGGGCGCGCTCGCCAATGCGCTGATCGCCGGCATAGCGGGGGCGATGGTCAACGGCATTGTGACGGTGCGGGCGCTCTCGCTGCTGGTCGCCGTCGCCATGATCTATGCCGGCGCGACGGGCTTCTTCACCAAGAAGCCGCTGGAGATCGGCAAGGAGTGGAAAACGGGCGCTTTCCTCACCTCCGCTTTCCTCTTCTTCCTCGCCGAATTCGGCGACAAGACGCAGTTCCTGACTTTCGCTCTCTCCGCCCAATATGACGCGCCGGTGCTCACGGCTTTCGGGGCAACCGCGGGTGTGGTCGCTGCGGCAGCCCCCGCCGCCTTGCTCGCAGCTCACTTCGAAACGACCCTGCCGTTGAGGCCCATTCGCTACGGCGTCGCGGTCCTGTTCCTGCTCGGGGGCTTTATCGTCGCGGTCAACGCGCTCCGGCTGATCTGACCGCGGGCCGGCGGCCGCGCATTTCCAGCAGCCACATGTCCGGCAGCGCGCCGAGCCGGAGCGGGATGCCGCTGGTGCCGAGCCCCGCGGTCACGACCAGGGTCTTGCTTCCCTCACGGATGATGCCGCAGGCGTAGCGCTTGCCGTAGCGCGACATCGTCTTGATCGGCCCGATCAGCGGCGGCGCCACCTGCCCGCAATGCGTGTGGCCCGCCAGCATAAGCGCGACCGCCGGTGGAAGATCCGGAAAGGGATCGGGGCTGTGGCTGAGGAGAAGTCGGGGACCGTTCAGAGCGGCCAGCCGGCTTAGGGTCTGGGGTACGTTCGAACGCTTGGTGAAATCGTCATCCAGACCGCCGAGAGCCACCGGTCCGGCTTGCACGGCGTCATTGTCGAGCAGAGTCACCTTCGCAGCATGAAGCGCGGCTCGCGCACCCGGCGCATCATACCAATGATCGTGATTGCCGAGCACGACATAGCTGCCGAGCCTTGGCCTCAGGCCCGCCAAAGGACGGATTGCATCGGCCATCGAATAAAGCCGGGTCGAGAGCCGTTTCTCGCTGATGAGGTCGCCGGCAATGACCACCAGATCCGGCCTCAGCCGGTTGATCTGCTGCACGATGCGCGCGAGCCGTTCCGGCGGCATGTCGGGACCCGCGACATGGATGTCCGAGATGAGCACCAGCTTGATCGGCTCCGCCCCTTCCGGCCAGTTGTCGAGTTCCAGCGTGGCGCGCCGCACCAACGGCGTGGATGTCGCAACCGAGTAGCCGAACAATGCGGCTGCAGCAGCTGCGGCGGCGAGGATAAGCAGAGCGATCAGCAAGCGGCGCATGACCGCTTACTAGCCGCGCCCGGCCTGCAGGCGCCAATCGCTTTTCGGTGCAGATTTCGTGCAGGCCGGATATCTATGCGCCGCCTGTCGTTACGGACCCGATGCGCGATTTTTCCCAGCTGCTGGACGCCCTTGTCTACACGCGGTCGCGTAATGCGAAGCTGAAGCTGATCGGCGATTATCTGAAGCGCACGCCCGACCCCGACCGCGGCTATGCGCTGGCGGCGCTCACGGGCGAGCTCAACCTGCCGGCGGTGAAGTCCGCCGCAATCCGCGCGATCACGGAGGAGCGAGTCGATCCCGTGCTCTTCCACATGAGCCGCGACTATGTCGGCGACCTTGCCGAAACCGTTGCCCTGCTCTGGCCCAAGCGGATCGAGCAGCCGGCGAACATCGACGACGGAACGCTCAGGATCGGCAATGTGGTGGAACGGCTGGCCGGCCTCGGCCGCTCCGAAGCACCGCAGGCGCTTGCCCATATGCTCGACCATCTCGACGCGAGCGGACGCTACGCATTGCTCAAGCTCGCAACCGGCGAGCTGCGCATCGGCATTTCGGCGCGGCTTGCCAAGCTGGCGCTGGCCGAAGCCTTCGGCCTGGACGTCGATGCGGTGGAAGAGGTGTGGCACGGGATCGGGCCGCCCTACACCGCCTTGTTCGCCTGGGCGGATGGACAGGCGGAGCAGCCGACATCGCGCAATGTGCCGGTCTTCCGGCCCTTCATGCTCGCCCACGGGCTCGAGGATCTACGCGTCTCGATGCATGATTATGCTGCCGAGTGGAAATGGGACGGCATCCGCGTCCAGATCGTGCGTGTCGGCCAGGAGACGCGGCTCTACAGCCGGGCAGGCGACGACATCACCCGCAGCTTCCCCGAAGTGGCCGAGGCTTTCGACCGGGAGGGCGTAATCGACGGCGAGCTGCTGGTGAAGGGCGAGTTCCAGGGCGCGGAGGAACATGGCGGGGCCGCTGCCAGCTTCAACGCGCTCCAGCAGCGGCTCGGGCGCAAGATCGTCTCGCCCAAGATGCTGAGCGATTATCCCGCCTTCGTCCGGCTCTACGACATATTGTTCGACGGCGCGGAGGATGTTCGTTCTCTCACATGGCAAGAACGTCGGGCGCGGCTGGAGGCGTTCGTGCCGACGCTCAACCCCGAGCGGTTCGACCTATCCTCGCTGATCGAGGCGGAGAGCTTCGAGCAGCTGGAGGAGATCCGCGCCGGCTCCCGCGACGCCTCAATCGAAGGGGTGATGCTGAAGCGCCGCGACAGCCCCTATGTGGCGGGCCGCCGTGTCGGCCACTGGTATAAGTGGAAGCGCGACCCGCTCAATGCCGATTGCGTGCTCATGTATGCCGCCCGCGGCAGCGGCAAGCGCTCTAGCTATTATTCTGATTTCACCTTCGGCTGCTGGAGCCCGGAAGGCGAGCTGCTGCCCGTGGGAAAAGCCTATTTCGGTTTCACGGACGAGGAGCTGATGTGGCTCGACCGGTTCGTGCGCAACAATACCGTCCAGCGCTTCGGGCCCGTGCGCGAGGTGGAGAAGAGCCTGGTGCTGGAAGTCGCCTTCGACAGCATCCACGAAAGCAAGCGCCACAAATCCGGTCTCGCCATGCGCTTCCCCCGCGTCTCCCGCATCCGCCGCGACAAACCGGCGCATGAGGCCGACACGATCGAGACGCTGCGGCGGATGGTGAGCTGAGCCACTACGGGTCAGCAGACGCGAGGCCGAGCCGGTCGGCCACAGCCCGAAGCTGCTTGTCGCGCGTCCACAAGGAGGCAAAAGTCAGCCTGGCGCTGCCGATCAAGTGAGCGTCGACATAGCCGATGCCAGTCCCGAACAAGCGCTCACCCTCGATCAGGTGCATTACTTCGGAGTCCGTCGCCTGCACTGCGTGTGGCAGCCGCCCCAGTTTCGCCGGTATCAAGCTCCGGTCCTTCAGCGATCCGAGCGCCAACTCGCCAATGACGTAGCGGTGGGCCAGGACCCGATTGGCCTTCAATGCTTCCGAAAGAGCGGTGTTGGCCTTGCGCAGGTGGTCGATCCATACGGAACTGTCGACCAGGATCATCTTAGAAGTTTCGCCGCCGGGGAGCCGCTGTCGCGTTCGGGTCCGATCCGCCCATGCGAGCCAATCGACGGGCAGCCTCGCGTTCCACGAGCGCCTTCAGCGCCTCGCGAAGAAGCGCGGACTTTTCCGAGATGCCCGTGAACGCCTGAGCCTCTGCCAAGAGATCATCATCAAGGGCTACGGTGGTTCTCATGTCGCGCTCCTTCAGAGCACAGAATATATCATCAACTGATGCCGAAGAAAGTGCTTCGCCAAAGAAAAGCCCGGCGCGCTCGAGTGAGCGGCCGGGCTTCTGGTCCGCTAGGCGGAACTGTTACTGGATCGGCGCCAGGTTCACCGCCGCCGTTTTGCCGCGACGATCGACTTCCAGTTCGAACTCGAGCCGGTCGCCCTCGTTCAAGGAAACCATGCCGGCGCGCTCGACGGCCGAGATGTGCACGAAAGCGTCGGGCTGCCCGTCATCGCGGCTGATGAAGCCGAAGCCCTTCATCGCGTTGAAGAACTTGACGGTGCCGGAGGCTTTTTCGCCCGTCAGCTGGCGCTGCGGGCCGCCGCCGCCGCCGCCGCCGCCGCCGAAGCCGCCACCGCCGCCCGGACCGCCACGATCTTCGCGCGGCGGGCCACGATCAGTGACCGGCATCGGCTCGCCCTCGATCTTGAGGTCGGTCGCGGAGATCCGGCCGCCGCGATCCACGAGCGTGAAGTCGAGCGGCTGGCCTTCGGCAAGGCCGGTGAGGCCCGCTTGCTCGACCGCGGAAATGTGCACGAACACGTCCTCACCGCCATCCTCGCGGACAATGAAGCCGAAGCCCTTCTGACCGTTGAAGAATTTGACGATGCCCTTGCCTTCGCCGACGACCTGCGGGGGCATGCCGCGGCCACCGCCGCCGCCGCCACCACCGAAGCCGCCACCGCCGCCGCCGAAGCCGCCGCCACCGCCGCTGCGAAAGCCGCCGCCACCGCCGCCAAAGCGATCACCGCCGCCGCCGCCGCCATAGCCGCTGCCACCGCCGCCGCCGAATCGGTCACCGCCGCCGCCATAACCGCCGCGTCCACCGCCGCCGCCATAGCTGCTGCGGTCCTCGAAACCGCCGCCGCCGCCGAAACTCTCGTCTCCGAAACCGTCGCGCTTGTCCCTGCCGCGCCCGCCGCGATCACCCCGGCGTCCTCTATCGAAACTCATGCCGTCTTATTCTTTCCCGCGCCCGAACCCTGTTCAAGAACCACCGCGCTGGGCAAA
Source organism: uncultured Sphingosinicella sp. (assembly GCF_902806315.1). Classification (GTDB taxonomy): domain Bacteria; phylum Pseudomonadota; class Alphaproteobacteria; order Sphingomonadales; family Sphingomonadaceae; genus Allosphingosinicella. The sequence goes on along the minus strand of NZ_CADCWD010000033.1, from coordinate 35,255 downwards.
CGCGCAAACGGTTTCGGCGCGGAATCATGGCGCACCTTCGGAGGCTATAGCCGAAAAGAAAATGCCGGGCGAGTCGGCATTTTATGGTGTCAATGATACCGATCCGAGGCGTCGGGCGGCCCGACGCAAGCCATTGAGGCGGGCGGCGCTTGCGCTTATGCCGGGCGCATGACTGTGCGTTTCCACGAAGAAGACTTGCCGGAGGGCGCGCTCGCCCCAGGCGCCGTTGCAATCGACACCGAGGCGATGGGGCTGCATCCGCATCGCGACCGGCTCTGCGTCGTCCAGATTTCGGACGGGCGGGGCGACGAGCACCTCGTTCGCTTCTCCGCCGGCAGCGACTATTCCGCGCCGAACCTGAAAGCGGTGCTGGCCGACCGCAGCCGCCTCAAGCTCTACCATTTCGCCCGGTTCGACCTGGCGCTGATGCAAGCCTATCTCGGCGTGATGGCGGGTCCCGTTTACTGCACCAAGACGGCTTCGCGGCTGATCCGCACCTATACCGATCGTCATGGCCTCAAGGAGCTGGTCAAGGAGCTGCTCGGGCAGGACCTTTCGAAGCAGCAGCAATCGTCCGACTGGGGCGCGCCGGATCTCAGCGACGCGCAAAAGGAATATGCGGCCTCCGACGTGCGCTATCTCCACGCACTGAAGGAGAAGCTCGATGAACGGCTGACGCGCGAAGGCAGGATGCACCTGGCGCAGGCCTGCTTCGACTTCCTGCCGCACCGCGCGATGCTCGACCTCGCCGGCTGGCCGGAGGAGGACATTTTCGCCCATGTCTGAGGCCGCCGTCCGTGAGCGCATGAAGCGGCAGGGCTGGGCGGCGCCGGGCGGCGGCCACGACGTGCTCGTGCGGCTGATGAAGATCGCGCTGCCCGCGCTGATCGGCGTGCTGATGGCCTACTTGGCGATCACACCGCTCCGCAAAGGCCCCGAAATTAGCTTCCTCCTCGACAAGAACAAGGTCGAGACGACCAACGAGCGGATGCGGGTGCAGACCGCCCGCTATCGCGGCCAGGACGACAGGGGGCGTCCGTTCACGCTCGATGCAGCCTCGGCGGTTCAGGTTTCCGCGCAGGATCCGGTGGTGGACATCACCGGAATGGAAGCGCGGATCGCGCTGGACGGCGGCCCGGCTCAGCTTCAGGCCGGCAAAGGTCGCTATAACATGGAGCAAGAGAAGGTGAATGTAATCGGCCCGATCCTGTTCAGCGCCGCCGACGGCTATCGCCTCCAGACACGCGACGTGGCCGCGGACCTCAATAAGCGCACGCTCGAGAGCGACGGTCGCGTCGACGGCACGATGCCGCTCGGGCGTTTCTCGGCCGACAAGCTGGAAGCGGACATGCAGAGCCGCAACGTGAAGCTCACCGGCCGGGCGCGCTTGCATATCGTTCAGGGCGGTCTCAGATAAACGACATGAAACGGCTCAGCATCTCGGTGGCGGCGCTCGCCTCCTTGCTCGTCGGCGGAGCGCCGGCGATCGGGCAGGGCGCGACCTCGGCGCTGAAGGGGCACAATACCAATGCGCCCGTCACTGTGGCTTCCGATCGCATCGAGGTGCAGGACCGTGCCGACCGCGCCATCTTCTCGGGCAATGTCGTGGCGACGCAGGCGAGCATGACGCTGAGCGCGGCCCGCGTCACCGTTGCCTATGCCGATACCGGTGGAATCCAGATCCAGCGGATCGACGCGAGCGGCGGGGTGACGGTGCGCAGTCCGTCCGAAACGGCGCGTGGGCAATATGCGATATACGACCTCAACACGCGCCTGATCACACTCCTGGGCGGCGTCACTCTGACCCGCGGGGAATCGCGAGTGCAGGGCGGACGTCTCGTGCTCGACCTTGATAGCGGACGGGCGGTGATGGACGGAGGGGGACGTACGGCCGGCGCGCCCGCGGGCACCCAGACCACAGGCGGGCGCGTGACGGGCACCTTCACGGTGCCTCAGCGCCGCAACTGAAACGCAACAGTTCGGCAAGAACAGAGTGGCTTAGCGTGAAGAAGGCTCGACCTTTCACGCCGGGTCATGCAGGAAGCTTGCCAGACGGAGCGTATCGGCGCTTCGTCTGTGCCGCGGGGCGTGGTAGCGGGGGACGATGAACGAGAGTGCCGCCATCGAGAGGCCGAGCGGAGCCGCGGCGATCGATGAAGCGTCGCGCGGTCTTTCCGTCGTCTCGATCGCCAAGAGCTACGATCGCAAGGCGGTTCTGACCGACGTCTCGCTGCACGTGGAGCGCGGCGAGGTGGTGGGCCTGCTCGGCCCCAACGGTGCCGGCAAGACGACCTGCTTCTACTCGATCATGGGACTGGTGAAGCCCGACAGCGGCCGCATCCTTCTCGACGGCGAGGACATTACCGGCCTTCCCATGTATCGCCGCGCGATCCTGGGCCTTGGCTACCTGCCGCAGGAAACATCGATTTTCCGCGGCATGACCGTCAGCCAGAACATCATGGCCGTGCTTGAGGTCGCCGAGCCCGACCGGCGGGTGCGGGCGGAGCGTCTTGAGCAGCTGCTCAACGAGTTCAATATCCAGCGGCTGCGCGACGCGCCGGCGATGGCGCTTTCGGGCGGCGAGCGGCGGCGCTGCGAGATCGCACGTGCGCTCGCGGCCGACCCGTCGATCATGCTCCTGGACGAGCCCTTCGCGGGCATCGACCCGATCTCGATATCGGACATTCGCGGGCTCGTGATGGAGCTCAAGAAGCGCGACATCGGCGTGCTCATCACCGATCACAATGTCCGCGAGACGCTCGACATCGTCGATCGCGCCTGCATCATCTATGATGGCCAGGTGCTGTTCGCGGGCAGCCCCGAGGCACTTGTCGCCGACGAGAATGTCCGCCGGCTCTATCTCGGCGAGAGCTTCGAGCTTTAGCCGCCATGTCGCTCGGGCCTCGCCTCGACCTCAGGCAAAGCCAGTCGCTGGTCATGACGCCGCAGCTGCAGCAGGCGATCCGCCTGCTCGCGCTGTCGAACCTCGAGATCGAAGGCTTCATCGCCGAGGAAATGGACAAAAACCCGCTGCTGGAGAGCGGCGCGGGCGATGAGGAAGCCCATGGCGAAGTCGCGGAGCCTCAAATCGTCCTTTCGGACGGGGAGGAGCCCGCGACCGTGGACCTGCTCGTGCAGACCGGCGACGCCGCAGCCGACGCGCCGCTCGACATCGACTATGACAGCGAGAGCTTTCACCAGGACAGCGCCGCCGACAGCATGCGCGGCATGGATGGCGGGCTGGGGCTGGAAGGCATCTCGACCAGCGCTGCCGGCGGCGGCGAAGGGCCCGACTACGACGAGTTTGCGAGCGGCGGCGTGTCGCTCCACGAGCATCTCACCAACCAGATCGGCACGGTGTTGAGCGCCATCGACGCCCTCATCGCCGGCCAGATCATCGATCAAATCGAGGAGACCGGGTATTTCGCCGGCTCGCTGCTCGAGATTGCGCAACGGCTGAGCGTCCCGCTTTACGAAGTCGAGCGGGTGCTCGCCATCATCCAGACCTTCGATCCGGCCGGGGTCGGTGCGCGATCCCTGTCTGAATGCCTCGCCATCCAGGCGAAGGACGCGAACCGCTACGACCCGGCAATGGCGCGGCTGATCGCCAACCTTGATTACGTGGCCAAGGGCAATCTCGCCGCACTGAAGCGCATCTGCGGCGTGGACGACGAGGATCTGTCGGACATGATCCGCGAGCTGCGCGCTTACGATCCCAAGCCCGGCTGTCGCTTCGGCCAGGCCGAGGCGGTGGACGGCATCGTGCCGGACGTCTTCGTCGGCCGCCGCGGCACTGGCTGGGCCATCGAGCTCAACAGTGCGACGCTCCCGAAGCTGCTCGTCAACCGCACTTATTATACCGAGCTCGCGGCCGGTCCGCAGGACAAGCAGTCCAAGGCCTGGCTGTCGGACTGCCTCGCCAGCGCAAACTGGCTGATGAAGGCCCTGGACCAGCGGGCACGCACGATCGTCAAAGTCTCCACGGAGATCGTCAAGCAGCAGGACGGATTCTTCCGCCACGGCGTCGCGCATCTGCGTCCGCTGACGCTGCGCACGGTGGCCGAAGCGATCGGCATGCATGAATCGACCGTCAGCCGCGTGACCTCGAACAAATATCTCGATTGCGACCGGGGCATGTTCGAGCTCAAATATTTCTTCACCAGCGGCATCCAGAGCTCTGACGGCGGCGACGCGGTTTCAGCCGAAGCGGTGAAGAGCCACATCAAGACGCTGATCCTGGCCGAAGGGCCGCGCGCCATCCTGTCGGACGATCAGCTCGTCGATCTGCTGCGCGCCAAGGGCTTCGACATCGCCCGGCGGACGGTCGCCAAATATCGGGAGGCGATGGGGATCGGCTCGTCCGTCCAGCGCCGCCGCCAGAAGGCGCTCGGCAGCCACGCCGCCTAGACGGCGGCGTCCACGTAGGAGGCGAGGGCGAGCGCAGCGAGCGCCAGAATGCCCCAGCGCACACCGCGCTCGAGATTGAAGTTGCCGCTCCGGCTCAGCACCAGTGCGCTGGTCGGCATGACGATCAGGAACAGCCCGACCGAGAGCAGCAGCCCGGCGCCCAGGCCGGACAGGTGCCAACCGGCGAAGGCGAGGGCCGCCCAGGCCGCGCAATAAGCGAGCGCTTCCGCCTTCAATTAGTGCGCCACTTGCGGGCCGCGCGACAGGCCGGACAAAGCGAGCTGCTCGTCGATTTGCGCGACGAGACGGTCGAGCCCGTCCTGGCTCTTCGCCTCCGCGCGCGCGACCAGAACGTCCTGGGTGTTGGAGGCGCGGAGCAGCCACCACCCGTCGTCGGTGCTGACCCGGGCACCGTCGGTGCGATCGACCGTGGCGCCGTTGCCGGAGAGCCGCTCGAGCACTTCCTCAACGACCGGGAACTTGCGGCTTTCATCGACCTGGAAGCGCATTTCCGGCGTGTTGATCATGGCGGGCATCGCCGAGCGCAAAGCCGTCAGCGAACCGCCGAGCTGAGTCACCGCCTGGATCAGGCGCAGCGCAGCGTAGATTGCGTCGTCGAAGCCGTACCATTGGTGGGCGAAGAAGATGTGGCCGCTCATCTCCCCTGCCAGCGGAGCCTTGGTCTCCTTCATCTTGGACTTGATCAGGCTGTGGCCGGTCTTCCACATGATCGGCTTGCCGCCCAATTCCGCGACGCGGTCGAACAGGGCCTGGCTCGCCTTCACGTCGGCAATGATCGTCTCGCCGGGCATTTCGCGCAGGACCGGCTCGGCGAGGATGGAGAGGAGCTGGTCGCCCCAGATCACCCGGCCTTCGCCGTCGATCGCGCCGATGCGGTCCGCGTCGCCGTCGAAGGCGATCCCGAAATCGAGGTTCTTCTCTGCGACCAACTTCTTCAGGTCGGCCAGATTGGCTTCGACGGTGGGATCGGGATGGTGGTTCGGAAAGGTGCCGTCGACTTCCGTGTAGAGAAGGTGGTGCTCGCCGGGCAGACGCTTCACCAGCCGCTCGAGGATGTGCCCACCCGCGCCATTGCCGGCATCCCAGCCCACGCGAAAGGCGGCACCGTCGAAGTCGCGGACGAGCCGGTCGACATACATGTCGATGATGTCGAACTCGGTGACGTTGCCCTCGCCCTCTTCCCAGTCGCCCTCGGCGGCCATGCGCCCGAGCTTCTGGATGTCCTGGCCGAAAAAGGCGGTGTGAAACATCACCATCTTGAAGCCGTTGTAATTGGCCGGATTGTGGCTGCCGGTGATCTGGATGCCGCCGTCCACTTCGAGCTCGGCCTCGGCGAAATAGGTCATCGGCGTCGGCCCCATGCCGATCCGCACCACGTCGACGCCGGCCTCGGTAAGCCCGCGCACCAGTCGCTGCTCCAATGCAGGCGAGTGGGTTCGCCCATCATATCCGACCGCCACCCGATGGCCGCCCCCGCGCCGCAGCAAAGTCCCGAAGGTGCGCCCGACCGCATAAGCGTCCTCCTCCTTCAGCGTCTCTCCCACGATCCCGCGAATGTCATATTCGCGCAAAGAGGTCGGGTCGAAACGATGACTCATGAGGGGCTCCGTATTGAGGGGTGCGAATCAAGACGCGCGAGGCGTTCCGCGGTTCATTTCGGCGAGCAGCGTGTCGCGCGCAACATTGACGCGGTTCGCAAGCTCGGCCGAGCCGCCCGTATCGGGATGAACTCGGCTGATGAGGCGCCGGTGGGCGTCGCGAATATCGCTCAGGCTCGCGCCCTCCGAAACGCCGAGCAGCTTGCGTGCGTCGGCGGGGGACATCGAGCTGGTCGAAAGCTGCTTGCGCCGATAGGCGGCCCAGAAGAGCGATCCGGCCATCAGCACCGCTCCGGGCAGCGGCTTGCCGGTCGTGAAGAGGCGCAGGCCGAGCAGGAACAGAGCCGCGGCGACCCCGTCTTCATAGGTGAAGCCCTTCAGACGGCCGGTCCACCAGGCCCAGCCGAGCCCGGCGACAGCGAGAAGGAAGAAGATGGGCGGCATCTTCTAGCCGTTGGCGGCCATCCGCCTCGGCGCGGCTTCGCCTTGCTCGGGAATGCCGAAGGCGGCGATCATCTCGCGCAGTTCCTGGCGCGCGGCGATATGGCTGAGGCCGACATTGCCGAGCTGCTGGAGGTCGAGGAGGGTGAGGCCCGAGGGGAAGAGCTCGCGATAGATGACGCGCTCGCCAAGGCCCGGGATCACGCGGAAGCCGACGCGGCGGGAAAGCTCCTCCAGCGCATTGCCGACGCGGCGCATATTCTTCGCCTCGATATGCTGGAGGCGGTTGCGGAGCAGGACCCAATCGACGCTGCTGCCGGTGGTCTTGGCGCGCTGAGTGCGGCTGTTCCAGACGAGCTCCGCATAGAAGCTCGGGCGGCGGACCTTGTAGGTCTCCGCGTCCACCTCGCCTATAAGGTCCAGGTCGACGAAGCTGTCGTTGATCGGTGTCACAAGCGTGTCGGCGCGCAACATGGCGGCGCGGGCGAAGGGGTCGTCGCGGCCGGGCGTGTCGACGACCACCACCTCAACGCCCTCGGCGAGCCGGTCGAGCTGCGCGCCCAGGTCGTCATTCTTCGCGGGATCGAAGGTCTCGTGCGCCGGCATCGGCAGCTCGATTTGGAGCCGGCGGATCGAAGCGGCCCGGTTGTCCAGATATCGGCCCAGCGTGCGCTGGCGCGTGTCGAGGTCGATCGCGGCCACGCGGCGGCCTGCGGCGGCAAGGGCGACAGCAGTGTGCACGGCCGTTGTCGACTTGCCCGTGCCGCCTTTCTCGTTCGCGAAAACGATGAAATGCGGCCGTGCGCCAGCGATACCCAACATGCTGTCCCCCTTGATCTACCCGGCTCGCCCTCGCAAAGAACGCGCCTCAAATACCGACGTTAACCTTCTATCGGAGCACGCGCTTTCGTGCAAACCATCCGTGAGATCGATGCGCTCAGACGAGTCGTGGCAGCGATTCGCCGTGACGGCGGAAGCGTGGCGCTGGTGCCAACCATGGGCGCGCTCCACTCCGGGCATATGGCATTGATTTCAGAGGCGAAACGGCATGGGAGCCATGTCGCGGCCTCGATCTTCGTCAACCCGACGCAGTTCGCTCCGACCGAGGACCTGGCGAGCTATCCCCGCCGCGAGGCAGCGGACGAGGCGCTGCTAGAGGCGGCAGGCTGCGCGTTCCTGTGGGCGCCGAGTGTCGCCACCATGTATCCGGACGGTTACGCGACCACGATCAGCGTGTCGGGTGTGAGCGAAGCATTCGAGGGCGCGCACCGGCCCGGGCATTTCGGAGGGGTTGCGACTGTCGTGGCGAAGTTGTTCGGGCAGGTCCGGCCGGACGTGGTGCTGTTCGGCGAGAAGGATTTCCAGCAGCTTGCCGTCATTCGCAAGATGGTCCGCGACCTGGATTTGGACGTGCGGATCGTCGGCGTTCCAACTCAGCGCGATGCGGACGGCTTGGCGCTCTCGTCGCGCAATGCCTACCTGTCGGAGGAGGAGAGGATAGCCGCGCGCGTGCTTCCGCGAGTTCTGCTGGAGGCGGCGCAGGCGATCCGGGAGGGCGCCGACATGGACGAAGCTCTCGAGCGCGCACGTTCGGCGCTGCGGGCTGCGGGCTTCGATCCCATCGATTACGTGGCGCTCGCCGATGCGGAGACGCTTACTCCGCTCGACGGCCTTGATCGCCCGGCGCGTCTGCTCGCGGCAGCGAAGCTCGGCCGCACGCGTCTCATCGACAATGTTGCCGTTGAGCCGCTCTGATCAACGAAAGATGGTCACCGCGCCGTTAACCATTTCTTTGCAGAGGATGCGCGAAGACTGGCCCCGATAAGAGAGCAAACAGGGGACCAAGAATGGGCAACAGTCTGAAATCGGCCAACTTCCTGATGGAGCGTTGGATGGCGGATGCGGCAGGCGGCGACGCGGACGCGCTTTATGAGTTGGGCGTTGCATATTCGACCGGCACTGCCGGGACCGAGATCGACCTCGTCGAAGCGCATAAATGGTTCAATCTCGCCGCGCTCAACGGCAGCTGCGAGGCTCAGTCGTGCCGCGCCGATATCTCCGAGGAAATGAGCGCCCGCGAGATCGCCGAAGCCCAGCGCCAGGCACGCGCCTGGCTCGCCGAGACCGCCCGCCGCGCGGCCTAGGTCTTCCTGAAGGGCGTCATTTCGTCCAGCACGGCGATCTCCTGCGCCACGGCGCGGCGCTCCGCCTCGAGGAAATCCGCCACCGCATCGCGTAGCTGCGGGTCCGCGAGATAGTGGGCCGAGACGGTCGGCACCGGCCGGTAGCCGCGGCTGAGCTTATGCTCGCCCTGGGCTCCGGCCTCGACCCGCGCCAGACCATTCGCGATCGCGAATTCGATCGCCTGATAATAGCAGATCTCAAAATGCAGGTGCGGCACGTCGGCCGTCGTGCCCCAATAGCGCCCATAGAGCGCGTCGGCGCCGATCAGGTTCAGCGCGCCGGCCACCGGCGTGTCGCCGTCCATCGCAAAAACGAGCAGCAGCCGCTCAGCCATTCGCGCGCCCAGCAGCGAGAAGAAGCGCCGCGTCAGATAAGGGCGGCCCCATTTGCGCGCGCCGGTATCCTGGTAGAAATGCCAAAAGGCGTCCCAATGCCGCTCCTCGATGCTGCTGCCCGTAAGCTGCTCGACCCGGAGGCCCTCGACCGCCGCGGCGCGCTCCTTCCGGATCGCCTTGCGCTTCCTTGAGGAGAGCGAGCCGAGAAAATCGTCGAAGCAGCCATAGCCGTCATTGTGCCAGTGGAATTGGCTGTCGATGCGGATCAGCCAGCCCGCACGCTCGAACAGCGGCGCTTCCTCGGGCGCGATGAAGGTCGCGTGGGCCGACGATAGCCCGTTGCTGCGCACGAGGTTTTCCGCAGCGGCGATGAGCGCGGGAGCGAGGGTCGGGTCGCGCGAAAGGAGGCGGCGGCCGGGAACGGGCGTGAAGGGCACCGCGATCTGGAGCTTGGGATAATAACGCCCGCCGGCCCGCTCGTAAGCGGCCGCCCAGCTGTGATCGAACACATATTCGCCCTGGCTGTGGCTCTTGGCGTAGGCCGGGAGCACGGCGGCAGGCCGTCCATCAGGGCCGTCGATCGCGATCGGCACCGGCTGCCAGCCGGTCCGGTGCGTGGCGCTGCCCGAATCCTCGAGCGCCGACAGGAAAGCGTGGGACAGGAACGGATTGCCGGTGCCGGCGCACGCGTCCCAATCCGCCGGGTCGAAGCTCGACACTCCCGCGCCGATGCGGGCGAGGATCTCGCGGTCGCTCAAGTCGGCATCTCGTGAATGACCTGGTCGGCATGAGCGCGGGCCTTTGCCTCGTCTTCTGCGGAACGGCAGGTCCAGGTGAAGACCGGGATGCCGCGGGCCCGCGCGCGGGCGGCGAAGCGCGAGGGGAGGTCGCGCACGTCATAAGCGAGGAAGTCCGGCTTGCACCGCCACAAAGCGAGCCGCCGCTCGAGCGCCCCGCGCCTGCGCTTTCCGGCCTCCGTCACAACCAGGCCGCGAGCCACGCGGGGGCCGTGGGACCTGAACCAGCGGCCGACCTCCGGGTTGAACGACATCACGCCGACCGGGCCACGATAGCCTTCGAGCGCATGGAAGACCGACAGGCAGAGCGGTGCCACGCGCGCATCGGGGGCCTTCAGTTCGATAAGGAGCGGCACGCGCCCGGCGATCAGTTTCAGCACCTCGGGCAGGCTGGGGATCGTCTCCCGGGTGCCGCGAAGCCTGACCTGGGCGAGCTCGGCGGCCGAGCGGCGGTCTACCGCGCCGGACGCTTCGGCAAGCCTGTCGAGCTCGGCATCGTGGAAGACGACCGCATGAGCATCCCGGCTGATGCGCACGTCGAGCTCGATGCCATGGCCCGCAGCAATCGCAGCTTCGAAAGCGCGGAGGCTGTTCTCGACGAGCCCGCGGCCGTGGAGCCCGCGATGTGCGAAGGGCAGGGGCCTCAGCGCCTCGACCCGCTTCGGGTTCGGCGCTGGAGCGAGGACCCTGTCGATCGAGGGGAGGCTAATCAGCCCGGACGGCCACAACCGCATCGATTTCGACCGCGGCGCCGAGCGGGAGCACCGGCACGCCGACGGCGGCCCGTGCGTGGCGTCCGGCTTCGCCAAAGATGTCCGCCATCAAGGTCGAGGCGCCGTCCGCGACCTTGGGCTGATCGGTAAAGGAGCCGGCGCTGCTCACGAACACGCCGAGCTTCACGATCCGCTCCACCTTGTCGAGCGAGCCGATCGCCTTCTTGATCTGGGCGAGCAGCATGATGCCGCAGGCGCGGGCGGCGGCGCGGCCGTAGTCGAGGTCGCGATCATCGCCGAGGCGGCCGGTCATCACCGCGCCGTTGTCAAACGGGAGCTGCCCGGAAATGTGGAGCAGATTGCCGACGCGCACGGCGGGCACATAGGCGGCGACCGGCGCGGCCGGCTCGGGAAGGGTGATGCCGTGCTCGGCGAGGCGCTCGTTGATGCTCATGGCCGCAGCCGTAAGCACCGGGCGCAGGCCGGGGTCAAGCCGGCAAAGCCAACGAACGTTGACGGATCGGCCCCGCGCGTCTGTAGTCCTCATGGTGAACGGCGCGACAAGAGCGACATCGGCGGGCGACGCTTTTCCGCATTCGGAGGCACCGCCGGCCCCGCGCGGCCTCGCCATCCTGGCCGCGACGGAAGCGCTGAATGCTTTCGCGCTTTATGGTACCCTTTCGCTCCTGGTGCTCTATCTCAGCGGCGAACTGCTTCGGTCCGAGCGGCTCGGCGCGGTAGCCGGGCTTGGCGGCTTTGCGGCCCTGCTCGACACGCTGTTCGGCAAGCTGACGACGATCGGCCTCGCGTCCCAGCTCTTCGGGCTGTTCGCGGGCTTCATCTGCTTCACTCCGCTCCTCGGAGGCGCCATCGCCGACCGCCTGACTGGGCAGCGCGCGGCGGTCGGCATCGGGCTTGTGCTTATGCTCGCCGGCTATGCCGCGCTGACCTGGCCTCGTTCCTTCCTCGCCGGGCTGCTGTTGATCGGGCTGGGAAGCGGCTTCGCGACGGGCAATCTCAAGGTGCAGATCGGCAACCTCTACGACGACACCGGCGAGGAACGGCCTCGCGCCTTCGCGCTCGACCTTGCCGGGATCAATTTCGGAGCCTTCGCTGGCCCTCTCGTCTGCGGAAGCCTTGTCGCAGCTTCGGGATGGTCGGCAGGTTTCGCCGCCCCTGCGGCCGCCGCGGCTGCGGCGCTCGCCCTTTACGGATCGGCATGGCAACGGCTGCCGCCGGACGTCCGCGCGGCCGCCGAAGCCGAGCCGGAGGAGCCGGGCGCTCCCGGCGCCGTCACGGCGTTGATCGGGATCATCGCGCTCAACATTCTTTATTTCGGCACCTACAATCAGACGTTCAACATCCTCGCCATTTGGGCCCGCGATGCCGTCGACCGCGATGTCGGCTTCGAGCTTCCGGTGCCCTGGCTCCTTGGACTGGACGGCTTGTTCGGCATTGCCGCCGCGCTCGGCGTCTATTGGCTCTGGAAGCGGCAGGCGCGGCTCGAGACGGAACCGCATGCGCTGCGCAAGCTGGTCATCGGCTTCACGTTGCTCGCTCTGGCTTTCCTCTCTCTGACGCTCGGCGCCGCAACGGCCGGAGCGGGCAAGGCGAGCCTCTTCTGGTGCGTGCCCTATTTCCTGCTGGTCGCGGCCGCAGCGCCCTTCATCTTCTCGACCACGCTCGCGCTCATCTCCAGGCACGCGCCGGCTCGATCGCGATCGCTGATCATGGGCAGTTATGTGCTGAGCGCGTTTGCGGGCAACCTCATCGTCGGCTGGACCGGCGGCTTTTACGAAACGATGCCGGCGCACTTCTTCTGGAGCCTGCATGCCGGCTTCGCCGCGCTCGCCGTGCTCCTGCTTCTGCTGTTCAGGCGGAGCGTGTCGGCCCGCCTGCCGGCCTGACTATTCGGCCGCGAGCGTCACCAGGTCCGGCACATATTCGCGCACGCCCGCAAAGCTGCGCCGGTGGAGCGGCGTGATGCCGAGCCGGGCAATCGCCTTGCGGTGGTCGGGGGTCGGATAGCCTTTGTTCGAGGACCAGCCATAGCCCGGATATTGCGCGCAATACTCCGCCATGATCCGGTCCCGCGTGACCTTGGCGATGATGGAGGCAGCGGCGATGGAGCGGCACTTGGCGTCGCCCGCCACGATCGCCTTGGAAGGCCGGCTCCAGCGCGGGCATGCATTGCCGTCCACCAGCACGAACTCAGGGTCGAACCCCAGCGCCTCCACCGCCCGAGTCATCGCCAGCATCCGCGCCCAGTAGATGTTGAGGCTCTCAATCTCCTCGACGCTCGCAATCCCGACGCCGATCCGCGCCTGCACCTGCAGCCGGGCGTAAAGCGATTCCCGCTCCTTGACGGGCACCACCTTTGAATCGTCGAGCCCGCGCGGAAAGCGGCTGCGATCCAGCACCACCGCCGCCGCGACCACCGGCCCGGCCAGCGGCGCGCAGCCGGCTTCGTCGACACCGGCGAGCGGCTCGGGAAATTCGCGTTCGATCTTGAAGCAGGGGCGGGCCATGTTCTCAAGCTTATTAACCATTTCAGCGGCTGGCCAGTGGGAGCCGCTGGTAACATCGCTAAAAGCTGTGGATCAGCCGGCAATCCGCCAAGGCGGGAAGCGGCGGTTCTCGCCGGCTCGGTAGAGACAGATGCGGTTTCCGGCGGGATCGAGCAGGCGTGCTTCGCGCCAGAGCCACGGCTTGTCTTCGGGCATGCTCAGGAATCCGATGCCGTCCGTGCTGAGGCGCTCGGCCAGCGCGTCCAGCTCCGCCACCTCGAAATAAATCAAAGTGTCGCTGCGGGTGCTGGGCGTCTCTTCGACATGGATCGAGAAAGTGGCGCCGCCAGGAGCTTCGAAACGGGCGTAGCGCGGCGGGGCGTCGACGATCTGACGGAGGCCGAGCGCGCGATAGAACCGGATCGAGTCGCCATAATTGAGCGCTCCGACGGTCACCTGATTGAGGTTCATCGCGCCGCCGCGCGCCGCCCAATGACCCATCGGGCCATGACCGCCGCCGAGACCCGGCGCGGCCTTCATCGCGGTGCGGACAAAGTCCCGAGCGATGTCGACAGCGTCGGCGAGCCGTTCGCCGCGCCCAAGCCCGACGGCGATCGCGCTCGCCAATGTGCAGCCGGTCCCGTGATTATGGACGGTGTCGATGCGCAGGCCGCTCCAATGGCGCTCGTTATATTCGGAATCGTAGAGCACGTCGCTGATCTCATCCGATTCCGAATGGGGCAGGTGACCTCCCTTGGCCAGCAGTGCGCGGCAGCCGGTACGATCCATCACCTCTTCGACGGCCCGATCCCGCTCTGCCTCGTCCCGGACTTCCATTCCTGCGAGCGCCGCCAGTTCCGGCGTGTTCGGAGTTGCGAGCGCCGCGAGCTTCAGCAGCCGATCGAACACCCTTATGGTCCGAGCATCCGCCAGCACCGCGCCGCTCGACGCGACCATCACCGGATCGAAGACGATCGGGACATCCAGCCCTTCGAGCCGCTCCGCCACGGCTTCCGCCACTTCCGCCGATCCGATCATGCCGATCTTCACCGCATCCACGCCGATGTCGCTCACCACCGCGTCGATCTGCTTCAGAACCATGCCGGCAGGCACCGCCATCACCGCATCGACACCCAGCGTGTTCTGCGCGGTGATCGCCGTGATCGCGGTCATTGCGTGGCCGCCCATCATCGTCACCGTCTTGATGTCCGCCTGAATGCCGGCCCCGCCGCCCGAATCCGAGCCGGCGATGATGAGGATGCGGGGAACGCTCATTTGGTCCGGCGCCGCTAGGCCGCGGCCCTCACCGCATCGCAAATCTGGTCGACCACTTCGGCCACCAGTCGCTCGTCTTCACCCTCGGCCATGACGCGGATCAGCGGCTCGGTGCCGGATTTGCGGATCAGCAGGCGGCCCGTCCCGGACAGGCGGGCCTCGCCTTCGGCAATCGCGGCCTGCACCGGAGCAGCGTCCAAGGGCTTCGCCGCGCCTTCGAAGCGAACATTCTTGAGGAGCTGGGGCAGGGGTTCGAACAGTCGCAGCAACTCGCTCGCCCGCTTTCCGCTCACCACCAATTCCGCAAGCACCTGGAGCGCGGCTACGAGGCCGTCCCCCGTGGTCGCATATTCGCTGAGGATGATGTGCCCGGACTGCTCGCCGCCGACGTTGAAGCCCTTGGCGCGCATCGTCTCCAGCACGTAGCGGTCGCCCACCGTGGTCCGCTCCAGCTTGAGCCCGAGCCCTTCGACGAACCTTTCGAGGCCGAGGTTCGACATGACCGTCGCCACCAGCCCGCCGCCGCGCAAGGTGCCGCGCCGGTGCCACGCGCTGGTGATGAGCGCCATGAGCTGGTCGCCGTCGACCACACGGCCGGTCTCGTCGACCACGATCAGCCGGTCAGCGTCCCCGTCCAGCGCGATGCCGATATCGGCGCCTGCCTCCACAACGGTCGCCTGAAGCAGCCGCGTGTCGGTCGACCCGCAGCCGTCGTTGATGTTCATGCCGTTTGGGGACACGCCGATCGCTACCACCTCGGCGCCGAGCTCCCAAAGCGCGGCGGGAGCGACCTGGTAGGCGGCGCCGTTGGCGCAATCGACGACCACCTTGATGCCGTCGAGACGAAGATGCTCGGGAAAGGTCAGCTTGGCCGCGTGGATGTAGCGGCCGCGCGCATCCTCGATCTTGCGGGCGCGGCCGATCTCGGGCGCCGGAGCAAGCCTGGGCTCGTCCTCCAGCAGCTTCTCGATGGCGCCCTCGTCCGCGTCGGTCAGCTTATAGCCGTCCGGGCCGAACAGCTTGATGCCATTGTCCAGATAGGGGTTGTGGCTGGCCGAGATCATGACCCCGAGGTCGGCGCGCATGGAGCGGGCGAGCATCGCGACGGCCGGCGTCGGCATCGGCCCGACCATCACCACGTCCATGCCGACGCTCGTGAAGCCGGAGATCAGCGCCGATTCCATCATATAGCCGCTGAGGCGCGTGTCCTTGCCGACAACCACGCGGTGGCGGTGGTTGCCGCGCACGAAATGCGCGCCCGCCGCCTGGCCGATCCGCTGAGCCATGGCCGCGGTCATCGGCATCTGATTGGTGCGGCCCCTGATCCCGTCGGTGCCGAAAAACTTACGCGTCATCCCGGTGCTTTCCGTTTCCTTGCGTGCGCTGCGGGCGCCTGCAATGAAGGGGCTGATAACGCGTAACGATCAAAAGGGCGAGCATGTCGCAGGCCACACGTATCCTTCTCGCCCTTGCCGCCGGACTCGCGCTCGGCATCACGGCCTTTGCCTGGGCGCCCGGATTTGCCGAGAGCGCCGCAAGCCTTGCCGATCCGATCGGAAACCTCTGGCTGAACGGCCTTCGCATGACCATCGTGCCGCTGCTGGTCGCGCTGCTGGTGACCGGGATCGCGCAGACGGCGGCCGCCGCCAAGGCCGGGGTGATTGCCGGGCGTGCGCTTGCCTGGATCATCGCGCTGATGACGCTCTCCGCGATCCTGGGAGCCGTCCTGACTCCGCTCTTCCTATCGATCGCGCCGATGCCGGAAGCCTCGGCGGCGGCGCTGCGGAACGCGCTCACCACCACCACGCCGGTGGGGGAGGTCCCGCCCTTCACCGAGTTTCTTCGCTCGATCGTCCCGACCAACCCGATCGCGGCGGCTGCAAGCGATGCGATCCTGCCGCTCATCCTCTTCACCGGCGTGTTCGCCTTTGCCGTGACCCGGCTTCCGGTCGAGCCGCGCACCTCGCTCACCAGCTTTTTCAGCGCGCTTGCCGATGCCATGATCATCGTCATCGAATGGGTGCTGAAGCTTGCGCCGATCGGCGTATTCGCGCTCGCCTTCGTGGTCGGTGCGCGCTCGGGCGCGGCGGCGTTCGGAGCCGTGATCCACTACATCCTGACCGTGGCGGCGGTCGGCGCCGTCGTGTCACTCTTCGCATACCCGCTGGCGATGCTTGGCGGCCGAGTGCCGCTCGGCCGCTTCGCCAAGACCATCGCGCCCGTCCAGGCTCTGGCGATCAGCACCCAGTCCTCGCTCGCCTGCCTGCCGCTGATGCTGAAGAAGTCGGAGCAACTGGGCGTCCCCGAGCGCACCGCCGGCATCGTGCTCCCGCTCGCCGTCGCGCTGCTTCGCGCGACAGGCCCGGCGATGAACCTCGCCGTCGCACTCTACGTGGCGAACTGGTTCGGCGTTCAAATGGGTCCGGCCCAATATGCGGTCGCGATCCTCGCCGCGGTGCTGACCTCGATGGGCTCGGTCAGCCTGCCGGGCCAGGTCAGCTTCGTCACCGCCATCGCCCCCATCTGCCTCATCATCGGCGCGCCCGTGGAAGCGCTTGCCCTGCTGATCGCGGTCGAAGTGCTGCCGGACATCGTGCGCACGCTCGGCAATGTCATGATGGACGTGGCCGTCACCACCACCGTCAGCCGCCAGACGGGGGAGACGCAGGAGGAGTCGGCTGAGCCGGTGCGGGAGGCGAGCCCCGCGGCTTCCTAGGAACCGCCACTTACGCCAGCGGTTGTTGGGCGGCGTTCAACCCAGGAGCCGGTCATCGGAGTCTCCGAATCAAAGCTGACCTATGACGCCGGCCGGCTCGGCCCCACGGTCGCGCCGCCGGAGCCCGGCAGCCTCAACACCGCGCTCGCCCGCAACATCACCGCGCTCCAGGAGCGTCGCCGCGCCGAAGCCGCGCGTGCGAGTCGCCAGGAGAAAATCGCCGAGGCGATCACCCGCTTCACCGGCAGCATGGCGTTCGTCTACCTCCACCTCGCGGTGTTCGGCTTCTGGATCGTCGCCAATCTCGGTTTGGTGCCGGGCGTGCCGGAGTGGGACGAGAGCTTCGTCGTCCTGGCGATGATCGCGTCGGTCGAAGCGATCTTCCTCTCCACCTTCGTGCTGATCAGCCAGAACCGCATGGCCGCCGCCGCCGACAAGCGCGCCGACCTCGACCTCCAGATCAACCTCCTGTCCGAGCATGAGCTGACCAAGGTCGTCGCCATGGTGTCCGCGATCAGCGAGCATCTGGGGCTCCATCACGTGACCGGTGAGGAGGTGGAGGAGCTGAAGCGCAACGTGGCGCCCGAAGCGGTGCTCGACGCGATCGAGACCAGCATAGAGAAGCAGGCGAGTTAGCCGCCGCGGCGCGGCAATTCAGAGAAGCCCCAGCCAGCCCGGCACGGATGCGGTCGGCGCGTGCAGGCTGGTGACGGCCAGCCATAGCAGCGCCCCGCCGCCAATCGCGATCGCACCGGGAAAGGCGGCGTTCCACTTCGCCCGCCCGCTGAAGAGCGCCGCGAACGGCACGAACGACGTGCGACCTTCCCAATCCCGCCAGCTCTGCCCGAGCGTCGAGCGCTTCTTGGCGTCCTGACCGATCGACCCGGCGAGCGCGAGCACAAGAATACCGGCCGCCACTATCAGGTTACGCGGGCTGCCATAGACCAGGATGTGCACCACCGACCACAGCGCGAAGCTCCAGTTCATCGGGTGCCGCGTGACAGCGAACACGCCCCGCGCCGGCTTCACCGCCAGCTTGGCGGCGCCGGGATGCGGAAAGGCCGGGTTTCCCATGAACGAGCCGACGAGCAGGATGCTGGCGAGCAGCATAATCGCCGAGCCGACATTCCATGCCCAGTCGGGCGCCGTCCAGAGCGGCCACGGCTCGGCGTCCTGGTAAGCCCAGATCATCAGGCCAAGCGTGACGAACGCAACCAGCGAATAGAGCAGGCGAAAGCCCGCCTCGCCCATCTGTCCGATCAGCCGCCCCCGATAGGGGTGCGACATGGCAAGGTGCGTGCCGACAAAGGCGATCGTCGCCAGCGCAAGGCTGACGGTGGCGATCATGACCGCCTTGCCCCCCGGGCAAGGCTGCGGATTGCTGAGGGCAATCCCATCATGAACTCACCGGGGATCGTAAGCCGGCGGCAGGTTGGGCTCGCTAAGGTCGCGGTATCGGTCGCGCAGCTTGGTTTGGCGGGTGTCGAGCGGCTGCTGGACGCCGTCGATGATCACCACCTGCGCCGTCGAGGTCGTCTCAAGCGGGTCGCCGCTCCAGACCACCACGTCGGCACGGCGGCCCGGGCGCAGCGAGCCGATCTCACCGCCAAGCCCCATCACTTCGGCAGGCCGGGAGGTGATCGCCGCCAGCGCTTCGCCCCAGCTGAGGCCGCTGGCTCCGGGCACGCGGGTAAGAGCGACGAGATTGCCAGCATTCTGACGCGTCACCTGCACCATCCGAGTCTCGTCCTCGTTGATCGTGCCCATCGCGACGTTGATGCCCGCCGCCCGCATCCGGCCGAAATTCGACTGGGTCGCGGCAAGCTGCTCGAAGGAGGCGGGAAGATTGACGAGCGCGTTGGCGATCACCGGCACGCCCGCGGCGCGGATCTGGTCCGCGACCGTCCACCCCTCGGTGGCGCCGACGAGCACCATCCGCAGGTTCGGGAATTCGCGCTTGAGACCGAGCACCTGCAGGATGTCGCTCGCCCGCTCGACATGGACCAGCAGCAGCTGCCGCCCGGTCAGCACCGGCACCAAAGCCGCCGCGTCGAAACGGGTGAGGAGCACGTCCTGGCCGCGGTTGACGTTCCCGCCGAGGAGTTGCTGGTTCGGGCCGGGGCCAGGGACCTCCTCGAGCGGAAGGTCGCGCTGGTCATTCGCGCGGGGCTCGCGCTGGCCACCCCCGCCGGAGATGCCCTGCGAGAAGCGGCCAAGATCACGCGCCTCCCGGAGCGCGTTGCGGAACAGGACAAAGGTTGCCGCGCGGCTGCCGCCCGCCTCATTGGAGCCGGTCTCGCCAAACTCGACGAACTGAAACGCCCTCGCCTGCGTGATCGGCTGCATATCGGCGCCGAGATCGATGATCGCGCCCTGGCCGGCGAAGATGCTCTTGCCGGTTGCTGGAGCAACGAGAGCACGGGTGACGCCATTGGCTCGGCTGATCGAGATCGCTGCTGCCCGCGGATTAACGGCGGGAGCGACGTCGATGGCGGCGCTGAATGGCGAGTTCTCGGCCTGGACGTCGTTCGCGTTCCCCACCGCATCCACCTCGGCGAGGCCCACGCGGGAGAAGCCCGCGAAGATGCCGGGTGTCACCCACTTGCCGGTCGCGTCCACCACCTGCGCGCCGGCGGGAACCGCGACGCCGCGCCCCGCGGCGGCGATGCGGCCATTGCGGATCACCACCGTGCCGCCCTCGATCGGATCGGAGCCGTCGCCGAGCGCGACCGTTCCCCCGGTGATCGCGACGGTTTGAGCTGCGGCAGAGGTGGAGGCGCAAAGCGCCGCGGCAAGGATCAGCAGGCGCTTCACTTCACGTCCCCTTCGCCGGGCTGGCCGAGCTCGAAATCGCTCACGGGTCTGCGTCTCGGGTCATTCGCATCGTACATCAGCGCGCCGTCGATCCAGACCCGCTCGGGCCGGGTGTAGACGCTCAGCGGGTTGCCGTTCCACAGCACCACGTCCGCCATCTTGCCGGGCCGGAGGCTGCCGGTCCGGTCCGAAATGCCGAGCGCCTTGGCCGGATTGAAGCTGAGCCAGGTCCAGGCCACCTCGTCGGAGATGTTGATCCCCGCGCGCCGGCCGTAGGTCAGCGCCTTGGACGCTTCCTGATTGAGCCGCTGGATGCCGTTCGGATCGTCCGAATGGACGATCGCGCACGCACCTGCATTGTGGACCAGGGGGATATTCTCGTTGATGCCGTCATAGGCTTCCATCTTGAAGCCCCACCAGTCCGCCCAGAGCGCGCCACAAATGCCATTCTCGCGCAGAAGGTCGGCGATCTTGTACGCTTCCGCGCCGTGGTGGAAGGCGGAGACCTTGTAGCCGAACTCCTTCGACATATCGATGATGTTGGCCATCTCGTCGGCGCGGTAGCAGTGGTTCTGGACCGTGATCTGGCCGTCGAGCACGCCGCGGAGCGTTTCGAGCTGCAGGTCGCGCCCCGGCTGCTCGCCGCCGTCACGGTCATACTTGTCCCACTTGCGGTCATATTCCTGGGCGCGAATCCAAGTCTGGCGCATCAGCGCGACGTTCGCCATGCGGCTCGCCGGCATCTGATTGCGCCCGCCATAGACGCGCTTGGGATTCTCGCCGCAGGCCATCTTCAGCGAGTGCGGAGCGCCCGGGAATTTCATGCCCTGCATGGTGCGGGCATAAACGTTCTTCAGCGTCACGCCGCGCCCGCCGAACAGGTTCGCCGAGCCGGGGAGAACGTGGAGGCTGGTGACCCCACCATTGGCGAGCGCGCGGGCGAAGCCCGGATCCTGCGGCCAGATGCTGTGCTCGGCCCAGACTTCGGAGCGGACCGGGCCGGTCACTTCGTTGCCGTCCTGGTGCGCTTCGACCGACGGGGAGGGGTAGTCGCCGAGATGGCTATGAATGTCGATCACGCCGGGGGTCACCCAGCGACCGGCGCCGTCAATGCGGGTTGCGCCGTCAGGGATCGCCGTCTCCGGCCCGCCCACAGCCTGCACCTTGCCGTCCGCGAGCACGACCGTGCCGTTCTCGATCCGGCCGCCTTCGCCATCATAGACGGTCGCACCGGTGATCGCGGTCACCACGCCCGGATAGCGTCGGTAGGTCGAGGGGAAAGGAATGGCCGCGGCGGCCCTGGGCGGCGGCGTCCGGTCGGACGCCCTCGCTGCTCGGTCTTCGGATTGGCTGGAGGGGGTGGAACAGGCGGAAAGCAGGGTGGCCGCGCCAAGCGCGGCCAGTGCCGTTTTGTTCATCTAGTTGCGGACTCCGGGAACGGTTTCGAGACCAGGATTGGGCGGAATGCCGGGCGCGATCGGCTCGGCCAGCTCGGCATCGCCGGCCATGCGCTCGTCCTTCAGCGTGTCGAGGTGCATCCAGCGCTTCACGATCGGACTGACCAGGAGCACGAGGACGGCCACGCCGATCGAAATCCAGCCGAACATGCCGTAAATGTCCAGCAAGCCTTGCTTGGTCATCTCGCCGTCGTGGCCGCCGGTCGCCTCGCCGATCTTGCCCGCGACGAAATTTCCAACGGCAGTCATGTAGAACCAGGCACCCATGATCAGCGACGCGAGGTAGCTCGGCGCTAGCCGGTTCATTGCCGAAAGACCAACCGGCGACAGGCAAAGCTCCGCAGTGGTGGCGAGAAGGTAATAAAGGAAGACGAGGATGACAGGAGTCATCGCTTCCACGCCGTACGCCTGCGCACCCCAGACCAAGGCGAGATTGGCGAGGCCCATCTGGAGCAAAGCGAGGCCGAACTTGGCCGGAGCGGAAGGCTCACGGCCGCGCGTGCCCAGCCACTGCCATAACCCGGCGAAGAGCGGGGCGAGCAGAATGATGTAGATCGGGTTGATCGACTGGAACAGGGAGGCTGGCACGCCGCCGCGGTCGACGAAGCGATCGGTGAACAGGTTCATCGATCCGCCGGCCTGCTCGAACAGGCCCCAGAAAAGCGGGTTCAAGGCGATCAGGAACAGGATCGCGAACATGCGCTCCCGCGGTTCCTTGGGCAGCTTGAAGCTCTGGAAGAGGACGTATCCGAGCAGCGCCACGCCGGAAATGATCAGCAGCGTCTGAATGACATCCTGATACTGGATGAGTCCCCACATCACGGCGACGGCGGCAACGCCGATCCCGTAAAGCGTATATTCGCGCGACTTGGAGAGCGGTCCCGGTGCCTCGCCCGCGCCCCTCAAGGCGCTCTTGCCAAGCACGAACACCAGCAGCCCAAGAAGCATGCCAATGCCGGCAAGTCCGAAGCCCCAGCCCCAGCCGAGCGTCTGGCCGAGATAGCCGACGAGAATGGTGCCGAGCGCCGCGCCGACGTTGATGCCCATGTAGAAGATCGTATAGGCCGGGTCGCGGCGAATGTCGGTGCGGCTGTAGAGCTGGCCGACCATCACTGAGATGTTGGCCTTCAAGAAGCCCGAGCCGACGATAATCAGCGCCAGCGCGAGCCAGAAGACGTTGATCGTCGGATCGTCCTGCCCGCCAACTCCCTCGAACGCCATGAAGCCATGGCCGAGCGCCAGCAGCAAGCCGCCGAACACCACCGCCTTGCGTTGGCCGAGATAGCGATCGGCGAGATAGCCGCCCAGTACGGGGGTGATGTAGACGAGCGAAAGATAGGAGCCGTAGATGAGGTTCGACTTGTCGTCGGCGAACGCCCAATGCTGCACCAGGTAGAAGATCAGCAGCGCGCGCATGCCGTAGAAGGAGAAGCGCTCCCACATCTCGGCGAAGAACAGCATGTAGAGGCCCTTGGGATGGCCCGCAAAGTCCGGCTTCTTGCTGACAGCGATCATGGCGCCAGCAGCCAGGAACCCGGCGAGCAGGATCAGCGCGATGACCGCGATCCAATCTCCCTCGTTCCACAAGGAGATTCCCTTTAGGTCCATATCCAAGCGTCCTCTTGTGCTTATCTGACACGTTGGGTGTCTATTGGGCGGGCACACTAACGGCGAAAACGTCGTTGTGAAGCCGATTGTTGCACTATCACAAGGATGCTAGCGGGCCTCGCACATGCTGAACGACCGCTCCTCGATCCTCTCCTTCCTCAAGACTCGCCGCTCCGGCCGCCCGCGCGACCTGGTCGAACCCGGCCCGAGCGAGGAGCAACTGCGCGAGATCCTCTCGATCGCGACGCGGGTGCCCGACCACGGCAAGCTGGCGCCCTGGCGCTTCGTGATCATCGCCAAGGAGGATCGTAGCCGGCTGGAGTCGCTGCTGATGGACGCTTACCGCGCCAACAACCCCGAGCCCGCCCGGCTGGAGGTCGAGGCCGTGCAGCGTTTCGCCCACCAGGCGCCGGCGCTCGTCGTCGCCCTCTTCAAGCCCGTCGCGAGCAGCAAGATACCCCTGTGGGAGCAGCAGCTTTCCTGCGGCGCCGCTTTGATGAACATGCTCAATGCCGTCCACGCATTCGGCTTCGTCGGCGGCTGGATCACCGGCTGGGCTGCTTTTTCCGAGATCGTCCGCAGCGCCTTTGCCGCCGAGAACGAGGTCATTGCGGGATTCATCTTCATCGGCACGCCGGCGGCCCCGCTCGAAGACCGTCCCCGCCCGCCGCTGGACATTGTCGTGACGAGGTGGCGGCCCTGAGCCTCGAACCTCGGCACCCCCACTCGCAGACCTTGACCTCGCGACTGTATTAGCTCACTATAGCAGACGATGAAATCCGACGACCGTCCCGTTTACCTCCGCCTCCGCGACACCATCGCCGCCACCATCCTCGAAGGAAAGGTGGGGGAGGGCGACCCGCTCCCCTCCGTGCGCAGCCTCGCCGCCGAATATGGCGCCAACCCGCTCACGGTGGCGAAGGCCTACACGACTTTCCAGGAGGAGGGGCTGATCGTCGTGAAACGAGGCGTCGGCATGTTCGTCGCGCCCGGCGCGTACGAACGCCTCCTCGCCAGCGCTCGCAAGGAGTTCCTGGAGGATCGCTGGCCCGCCATCGCTGCCCATATCCGCCGCCTGGGCCTCGACGCCGAAGACCTGCTCGACCGCGCGCTCGCCTGATCCTTCAATGGATCACAGTCCGCACTGGGTCGGAAGCCGACGCTCGCCTCGACCTTGCCTTAGGCGACCCGCTCAATTGATGGCAGGTCGAGGCTGCTGTGATGCCTGCGCCGGGTGAGCCTGCACCGCCTGGATCGCTTGGACACCCGTCGTAGAATATGAGGGCAGCTCAGCACCGAATGCGTCGTAGATCATGCGTGCGGCCGTGGCGATCACGGCCGGCCGGTTCTCTCCGCCCCGCGCGAAAAAGGCGACCGCAATCCGGCGCCCCGTGGGCGTGGTCAGGAAGCCGACATCGCTGGTGTAGTTATTGAGGGTGCCGGTCTTGTTCTCCACCTTCGCGCCCGCTGGAAGAATGCCGCGGATGCGGTTCGACCCGGTCCTGCAGCGGTGCATCATGTCCAGCAGGAGCGCGCGGCTCTCAGGCCTCAAGGCGCTGCCGCTATCGATCAGGCGCAGCAGGCCGAGCATCGCCGTGGGCGTGCTCGAATCCCGGACATCATGCAGGTCCCGGCGCGCGCTGAGCAGCTGGGCGATCGTGCGGTCGACCCGCATCCCGGTGAGGCCATGCGTGCGCAGCCAGCGGTCCAGCGACGCCGGCCCTCCCAACATAGAGATCAGCGCGTCGGTCGCCCGGTTGTCGCTTCGCGTTATCATCGCGTCCATCAGGCTTCCCGCGGTCCGGTCGCCGTAGGGGTCGTCGAGGCTGCGGCGGCCCGCGTCCACGTCCGCGAGGTAGGCGGCCGCGACGGCGATTTTCATGGTGCTTGCCATCGGGAAGGCCTGGCTGCCGTTGAAGCTGATCGTCCTGCCGGTCGCCAGGTCCATGGCGGCGATTCCGAATTCGCCCGGATTCTCGGCGGCCATCGCGGCAAGCCGCTGCTCCAGCAGCTGGAGCTTCGGGGAGGCCTGAGCATGAGCGGGTTGGGCCAGAAACAGCGCAATCCAGCCAAGCAACGCAAACAACCGCATGTAATCACTCCCCTCGACACGCTGCGCGCCTCGCCCACCCAAGCCGATCATGGGCTGCAGCAGAATACATCCTGCTTGCTAATGCATTACGACCGCAATCCTTCGTCGTCGTGTCTCCCGCCCGGTTCGTCCTGTTTTCCTAAGATGATGGTACGCCCTGGCAGCCCTGAGTGGGGGCGGGCGCAGCGCCCTGATGCTTCAAAGCCGCGATTTGTCCCGCCGAGCCCTTCCCGTCGCGAACGATGGTGAACAGCAGACCCATTTCCGCGCCGCCCGGTCCGAACATGCGGCCCACGAACTTCCCTGAATAGCCGCTGTCGGGGCTGGTGATCTTCCCTCGGATCTACCGGTTGAGGGCACTGCCCGCGAACAGAGCATCGCGCCGCGCGCGAAGCCAAAAGGCGCGCTAGGCGGAGCGCCGGCTTAGGATGATGTTTTTACTGCACGGACATTGTGGACTCCGGCCGGTCGCGTAGACTCAGGCCGCGAAGCTCTCCTCGCCGACCGAGTAGAGGATTTCGGCCGGAGCCATGGCGGCTGCCCTGAGGCCCGCGGCCTCGGGCACGATCTGGTCCAGGAAGAAGCGCGCGGCCGCCCGCTTCATCGCGAGGAAGTCCGGATCGGCAGCGCTGCCGCCGCTGGCCTCGTGCTGCCGCGCCATCAGCCAGCCGGAGACCGCAACCGAGAGCATCGTCAGGAACGGATAGGAGCCCGCCAGCCGGTCGTCATGCCCTGCGGCGGCCAAGTGTGCCGCGACCCGCTCGCACGAATCCACCAAAGCCATGAGCTCCGCTTCGCCGGCAGCCTCGGCCCTGATGTCGGCGAGCAGCCGCGACAGCACGGCGCCCCCCTCCAGCCCGAGCTTCCGCCCGACCAGATCCGCCGCCTGGATCCCGTTGGTGCCCTCGTAGATCGGCGCGATGCGGGCATCCCGATAATGCTGGGCCGCGCCCGTCTCCTCGACGAAGCCCATTCCGCCATGGACCTGCACGCCGAGGCTCGCCACCTCGACGCCGACATCGGTGCCATAGGCTTTGACCAGCGGCGTCAGCAGGTCGACCCGCGCCTTGGCTTCCGTGTCGCCGAGCGTCGCGCGGTCGCTGAGCCCGGCCGCATGATAGGTCAGCGCGCGGGCCGCCTGCGTCAGCGCCTTCATCCGCAGCAGCATGCGGCGGACGTCCGGATGCTCGATGATGCGTACCGGGTCGCGGCTGGCGCCCCCCGCGCGGACCGACTGGATGCGGTCGCGGGCATAATGGACGGCGGCCTGCGTCGCTCGCTCAGCGATCGACACGCCCTGCAGCCCGACATTCAGGCGCGCATTGTTCATCATCGTGAACATGGCGCGCATGCCGCCATTCTTCTCGCCGATCAGCCAGCCGATGCACTCGTCATTGTCGCCATAGGACATGACGCAGGTCGGCGACGCGTTGATGCCGAGCTTGTGCTCGATCGAGACGCAGCGGACGTCGTTCGACTCGGCGGGGCGGCCGCTCGCATCGAGCCGGAACTTGGGGACGAGGAAGAGCGAGATGCCCCTCGTCCCCGGCGGCGCATCGGGCGTGCGGGCGAGGACCAGGTGGACGATGTTGTCGGAAAGGTCGTGCTCGCCGAAGGTGATGTAGATCTTCTGGCCCTTGATCCGATACGTGCCGTCGCCGTTCGGGACCGCCCGGGTCTTCAGCGCTCCGACGTCCGAGCCCGCCTGCGGCTCCGTCAGGTTCATCGTCCCGTTCCACTCGCCGGTCACGAGCTTGGGAAGCCAGGTCCTCTTCAGCTCCTCCGACCCATGATGCTTCAGCGCCTCGACCGCGCCCGGCGTCAGCATCATGCACAGCGAGAAGGCCATGTTGGCCGATCCGAGATCCTCCATGACCACCGTGGCGAGCGTGAAGGGGAGCCCCTGTCCGCCATATTCGACCGGTCCCGCCAACGTGCCCCAGCCGCCCTCCACATAAGCGCGATAGGCGTCGCGGAAGCCGTCAGGCATGGTCACGCGGCCGTCGGTCCAGCGGGCGCCGACCTGATCGCCCACCCGGTTCAACGGCGCGAACTCGCCCGCCGCGAACGCGCCGGCGCCCTCCAGAATCGCGTCGACTACATCGGGAGTGGCATCCGCGAAGGCATTGTGCCCGGCAAACTCCCCGAGCCTCACCACATGTTCCAGCAGGAAGCGCTGCTCGGCGATGGGCGGCGTATAGGTCATTGGAGGCCCCGCTTGCGTGACGTGAGGGGCGGCTATAGCGCGGCCCGGTGAGCCCGCCAAACCCGCCATTTTCGACGGAAATTCGTCGCTACGGCACAGCCGCTATCGAGGAGGCAGCGCGCCTCATCGGGGAGGGGCAGCCGGTCGCGGTGCCAACCGAAACCGTCTACGGGCTCGCCGCGGACGCCACCAGCGCCACCGCAGTCGCGCGCATCTACGAGGCCAAGGGGCGACCGGGCTTCAACCCGCTCATCGTCCACGTTCGCGATCTCGAGCAGGCCGACACCATCGGCACCTTCGACGATGCAGCGCGCAGGGTGGCCGAAGCGTTCTGGCCCGGCGCCGTCACTTTGGTGGTCCCGCTGCGGGAAGGGAGCGGCATTGCGCCCGCGGTGACGGCCGGCCTCCCGACGGTCGCGCTCCGCTGCCCGAGTCACGAGGTCATGCAGGCCCTGCTCGCCGCGACTGGCCTCCCGCTCGCTGCCCCTTCCGCAAACGCAAGCGGCGGCGTCAGCCCGACCAGCGCGGATCATGTGATGAAAACCCTCGCCGGCCGCATTCCGCTGATCATCGACGCCGGCACCACGCCGCTCGGCCTCGAATCCACCATCGTCAAAGTCGCCGAGGGAATCAGCCTGCTGAGGCCGGGACCGGTTTCGTTCGAGGAAATCCTGAGCGTCGCTCGCCTGGGCGAAACGACGATGCCGGCAAGTGGCATCGAAGCGCCGGGCCAGCTGGAGAGCCACTACGCGCCGGCAAAGCCGCTCCGCCTCAACGCGCGCGAGGCGGAAGCGGGAGAGTGGCTGATCGGCTTCGGAGCCATTGCGGGCGACGACAGCCTCAGCACCGACGGCAACCTTGCCGAAGCCGCCTCACACCTCTTCGAAGCGCTCCACCGCGCCGACGCTCAGAACCGCCCGCGCATTGCCGTCGCCCCGATCCCGGAGCACGGCATCGGCCTCGCCGTAAACGATCGCCTCCGCCGCGCGGCGGCGCCGCGTCAGGCGACGGTGGCCTGATCCTTCAGCCGGTTGGCGAAGCTTTTGCGCAGCTTCTTGAGCTTGGGCGGGATGACGGACAGGCAATAAGGATTGCGCTGGCCTTCGCCCTCCCAATAGCTCTGGTGATAATCCTCGGCCGGATACCAGTCGGAGAGCGGCTCGATCGTGGTGACGATCGGGTTGGTCCAGTCGGCCTGCGAGCGCTTGATGGCTGCGCGCGCGGCGGCTTCCTGCGCCTCGTCGTGCGGGAAAATGGCCGAGCGATACTGCGTGCCGACATCGTTGCCCTGCCGGTTGAGCTGGCTGGGGTCGTGCGTCGCGAAGAAGATGTCGAGGATGTCGTCGTAGGAGATGACGTCCGGGTCGAACTGCACGCGGACCGCCTCGGCATGCCCGGTGTTCCCGCCGCAGACCGCCTTGTAGGTCGGATTGTCGACATGGCCGCCGATATAGCCGCTTTTGACATCGGAGACGCCGATCACGTCCTTGAACACGGCCTCGGTGCACCAGAAGCACCCGCCCGCCAACGTCGCCGTTTCCATCGCCATGATCCATCCCTCTTTGACGAGGCGGACATAGGTGCGGCAAAGGCCGGATTAAAGTCGCGGCGCTCGTCGCGAAGCGCCATTGACCCGATCATCGAGACCGACACCATGTATCGCGCTGTCCGCCCATGAAGCTTCTCATGTCCGTCAACACGTCGTGGAACATCGTCAATTTCCGCGCGGGGCTGGTGCGCGGGCTTCAGGCGCAAGGGTACGAGGTCGTCGTCGCGGCGCCGCGCGACCGGTTCAGCGACGCGATTGAACGCGACCTGGGCTGCCGCTTCGTCGATCTGCCTATGCGAGGGCACAGCCGTTCCCCCGCCACCGATCTCGCCCTTTTCAGTCGCTTCGTGCGGACGATGCGGATTGTGCGGCCTGACGCGTTCCTCGGCTACACGGTCAAGCCCAACGTGTTCGGGTCGTTGGCGGCCCAGTTGGCCGGCGTGCCGTGCATCAACAACATCGCGGGGCTGGGCAGCATCTTCAACGAAACGGGGCCGACGGCGCGGATCGTGGCGGCGCTGTACCGGCTGGCGTTGCGGCGTTCGAAGCGGGTGTTCTTTCAAAATTCCGACGACCTTGATCTGTTCGTCACGCGCGGCCTCGCCCGGCCTGAGCAAGCCGGTCTGCTACCGGGGTCCGGGATCGACACCGTGCATTTCCAAGCGGCGCCCCGGCGTCGGGATCGGAAGTCAGTTTTCACCTTCGTGCTCGTTGGGCGATTGCTCAAGGAGAAGGGACTGGCCGAGCTGGCCGATGCGACCCGAAGCGTCCGCCGGGAACATCCGGACGTTCGGGTATGGGTGGCCGGACCACTGGACTCCCGCAACCCGGCGTCGATTGCGCCCCAGGCGATGAAGCGATGGGTCGATGAAGGCCTGTTCGAATATCTGGGCGTGCTGGACGATGTCCGGCCCGTTCTGGAAGAGGCCGACTGTGTCGTCCTGCCGAGCTACTACCGCGAGGGAACGCCCCGGGCGTTGCTGGAGGCCGCCGCCATGGGACGCCCGATCATCACCACGGACATGCCGGGGTGCAGGGATGTGGTCGACGACGGCGTGAACGGCTTTCTCGTGCCGCCGCGCGAAATCCCGGCGCTTGCCGGACGAATGGCGGCGATGGTGAAGGCGTCGACCGACGAAATCGCCCAGATGGGACAGCGGAGCCGGAACAAAGCCATGCGTCAGTTCGACGAGCAACTTGTCATCGACCGCTATCTCGCCGCCTTGGACGCGGTGCTCACTCCGTCTCGAACGGCAGAAAACGATAGGGGAGCCAGAGCTCGGCGTGCGTAGCGTAGTTCAGCCACACGAACAGAATGGCCGTATAGTAGAGCAGCACGGCATAGACGATCACCGGCCGACTCCGACCATCCGCCTGCATCGCCTGGGACAGATTGCCGAAGACGTAGAGCTGGAGCGGGATGAAGTAGAGCCCGATCCGGTCCACGATCGTGGTGGACGGCGATTGGTACACGATAAACACGAGCAGCAACGACGCTAGGGAAAAATACAACCACAACGCCCGTCCGGCTTCCGAAACGTCGAAGCGTCGATAGAAAGCGACGAACAGCACTGCAGGAACCGCGTTCATCATCAGCCGAACCATGGCTCCCGACGAGTCATACTCCGCCTCGATGTAGTTGGTCATGAAAGTATCGTACCGCGCCCCCAACAGCAGAACGATCAGCACGGCGCTTACTATGACGATCGGGATGAACCATTCCAGCCGCTTACGAACGATCGCCAGCCCGACCAACGGCAGCACGATCACGGCGGTGGCGTGGAACATCGCGGCCGCCAGCACCCATCCAATGCTGCGCGCGAACGCTCCGCGCTCGAAGTTCGCGAACGCGATAAGCAACAGGCCGATCGCCGCCGCCTGCCGCACATAACCCATACCGACTACGATCACGAGGTAGGGAACGGCTGCGGCGATCGCGAGCCAAAGGTTATCTTGCCGTCGGCAAAATCGAATAAGGCCAATTACCAAGACTGTGCCGCATACGAGATTCGGGCCGTACACATCCGCGCCGACGCGGGTGGCAAACCAAGCAAAGGCATTGAAAGCTGGATCGCCGTGAACCAGCGACCCCCGAAACGTCTCCATCGAGATATAGGTGACGATCTCCTGATAGCTGCTCCAGTCGGCGCCGACCTCGAAGCGCAGCCCGATCAAGGCCGCGAACAAAAAGAAGATCAGGAAAAGTCCGATGGTGTTTAGCGTGTTGCGCTTATCGCGCCCCGGACCGGTGAGCATCGCGAAGAACGCCGGCACGGCGAACATGGTCCAGTAGACGAACATCGTACGAGGTTGTTCTTCCGCTTGAGAATGTCGGACGCCAGGGGCGGCCACCAAGGTCCAATAACGTCGCCAGCGCCCTTTGTCCTCCCACATTCGTCCCCTTGGCGCGGGAGAACGGGAGGGCTAAGGGCGAACGCCTAGCCATTTGTCGCGCTGGAGCAATCTTCGGCCAGTGCCTTTGTGGCATCATCGCCGACCGTCCGTGAACAGTTTTGGGAGTCCGACCTTTGAAGGGCATAATCTTGGCTGGGGGCAGCGGGACGCGGCTGTACCCCGCGACGCTGGCCACCTCGAAACAGCTGTTGCCCGTGTTCGACAAGCCGATGATCTACTATCCGCTGGGCGTGTTGATGCTGGCCGGCCTGCGCGACATCCTGCTGATCTCGACGCCCGTTGATCTTCCGCGCTTCCAGGCCCTGCTCGGCGACGGGTCCGCGTTCGGGCTGAACCTGCAATATGCCGAGCAGGCGCAGCCGAACGGGCTCGCGGAGGCTTTCCTCATCGGAGCCGACTTCATCGGCGGCGACAGCGCCGCGCTCGTTCTGGGAGATAACATCTTCTACGGCGCGGGCCTTGGCGAAGTCTGCCTCGCCGCGGCCTCGCGGACCAGCGGGGCCACCGTGTTCGCCTACCGGGTCGACGACCCCGAACGCTACGGCGTGGTCTCGTTCGACCCGGAAACGGGCGAGGCGCAGACGCTTGAGGAGAAGCCCCCCAAGCCTAAGTCGAACTGGGCGGTGACCGGATTATATTTCTACGACAAGGATGTGGTCGAGATCGCGCGCGCGGTGAAGCCGTCGCATCGCGGCGAGCTCGAGATCACCGACGTGAACCGCGCCTATCTCGAGCGCGGCGACCTCAACGTGGCGCGGTTCGGACGCGGCTATGCATGGCTCGACACGGGAACGCATGAAAGCCTGCACGAAGCGTCCTCGTTCGTGCGCACGATCGAACATCGTCAGGGCGTCAAGATTATGTGCCCGGAAGAGATCGCGTTCGACAAGGGTTGGATCGACGCAGCGCAGATGGAACGGCGCGCCGCGTTGATGGGCAAGACCGATTACGCGCACTACCTCCGCCGCTGCGTCGTGGACAAGGTCGCCGGCCGTGATTGACGTCCACCCGCTCGATCTGGACGGCGTGCTCGAAATCACCGCCAAGCGGTTCGCCGACGATCGCGGCTTCTTTACGGAGAATTGGAGCCGAAAGGCGTTCGCCGCGATCGGGCTCGATCACGAGTTCGTTCAGGACAATCATTCGCTGACCCGGAAGGTCGGGACGTTGCGCGGCCTGCACTATCAGACGCCGCCATTCGCTCAGGACAAGCTCGTGCGCGTGACCCGCGGCGCCGTCTTCGACGTCGCGGTGGACATCAGGATGGGCTCGCCCACTTTCGGCAAGTGGGTCGGGGTGACGCTGTCGGCGGATGCCGGCAACCAGATCTTCGTCCCGGTCGGGTTCGCGCACGGCTTCCTGACGCTGGAGCCGGACACGGAGGTCCAGTACAAGGTGACCGCGCTCTATTCGCCCGATCACGACCGGGCCGTTCGCTTCGACGATCCGACGATCGGCATCGACTGGCCCCGCGCCGTCGACGAGGCGGCGATGTCCGCCAAGGATCGCGCCGCGCCGCTGCTCGCCGACCAGGACACGGGATTTTAGGGGATGGTCGAACCGATCCGCATACTCGTCACCGGGGGAGCCGGCTTCATCGGCAGCGCGGTTTGCCGGCACTTGGTCGCGCAGGGCGGCTACCACGTCTTCAACGTCGACAAGCTGACCTACTCGGGCAATCTTGCGTCGTTGGCCGGCATCGCGGACGATCCGTCCTATCGCTTCATCCAGGCGGATATCTGCGATGCCCGAGCGATGGCGCAGGCCTTCGAGGAAGCCGACCCCGATCTCGTCATGCATCTGGCCGCGGAGAGCCATGTCGACCGTTCGATCGACGGACCGGGCGTGTTCGTTCAGACCAACGTCGTCGGCACCGTCACGCTGCTCGACGCCGCGCTCGCGCACTGGCGCGCGTTGCCGCAAGACCGACGGGAGGCGTTCCGCTTTCATCACATCTCCACCGACGAGGTGTTCGGCGACCTGCCCTTCGACAGCGGCATTTTCACCGAGGAGACGCCCTACGCGCCCTCTTCGCCCTATTCTGCGTCCAAGGCGGCGTCCGATCACTTCGTCCGCGCCTGGCACCGGACCTACGGACTGCCGGTGGTGCTATCCAACTGCTCCAACAACTATGGATTCTTCCAATATCCTGAGAAGCTGGTGCCGCTGACGATCTTGAACGCGCTCGAGGGGCTGCCGCTGCCGGTCTACGGACGCGGCGCCAACGTCCGTGACTGGCTCTTCGTCGACGACCATGTGCGGGCGCTTGAGCTGGTGATGAACAGCGGGCAGGTGGGTGAGAGTTACAATGTCGGGGGCCGCAACGAGCGCACCAACCTGGCCCTCGTGGAGACGATCTGCGACATCATCGACGGGCTGCGGCCCCTCGCCGGGAACGGCCGCCGGCGCGATCTCATCAGGTTCGTCGAGGATCGCCCGGGTCACGACCTGCGCTACGCAGTGGATTCGTCCAAGATCGAGCGCGAGCTTGGCTGGCGCCCGTTGCAGAATTTCGAAGAAGGCCTTGAGCGAACGATTGTCTGGTACGTAGAGAACGGGTGGTGGTGGCGGCCGCTCCGCCACGGCTGACGAGGAAGCGTCAGCCGAGCGTCGCCCGGACGGCGTCGGCAAACATGCGGGAGACCACCTCGCCGGAGTAGCGGTCCTCGACGGTTTTCCTTCCCGCCGGGCCGATGCGGCTGCGAAGCTCGCGCGAGTCGGCCAGCCGCGTCAGCGCCTCGATCCACTCCTCGTCCGTGTCGGCGAGAAAGCCGTTCTGCCCGGACTGCACGAGTTCCAAGTTCATGCCGACGGGCGAGATGACCACGGGGCGCCCGGTGGCCATATATTGCAGTGCTTTGAGGCCGCATTTGCCGCGGGTGTAATCATTGTCCGGCAACGGCATGATGCCGACATGCGAGGCGCCGATCTGCTCGGCTTCCCCTTCCTCGCTCCACGCCACGAAAATGTTCTCCGCCCCCGGGATCGGCCGCTCCGGCCGCTTGTTGCAGATTATCTTGACGACGATCCTGCGCATTGTGGCGAGTCTCTCCAGAGGCGCTCGGGCACGTTCGAAATGAGCGAGGGTGCTGTGCGAGCCTGTCCAGCAGATGACGAACGGCTCCTCATAGTCCAGCTCCGGCTGGACCGGATATTTCGGAAGCTCGATGCTTGTGGGGAGGATGAAAACCTTGTCGTTCCGCTCGCGCGCGTAATCGGCGAGATATTCGTTGCCGACGAGCACCGCGCTTGCGAGGCGGCAAGTGGTCGAGGTCTTGCCCCAGAAATGCAGGCGCTGGAAAATGCCGTTGGCGGAAGCCGCCAGCTCCCCCTCGCGCCAGATCGCGTCGTCGAAGTCGAAGAATACCGGCACGTTCAGCCAGGCGAGCAGGCGCTCGTAGAAGGCGGGCCCGATGAGCGCCGCCTCCCGATAGACGATGACGCCGTCGTAGCGCCGCGCCTTCACCACCGCTGCGGCACGCCGAGCGAAGTCGAACGCCACCCGCCCCGCCTTCTCCAGCTGGTGTCCGGGCTTGTACAGCACCCGAGTAAGGCCGGGGGACTCGAAGGGCAGGAAATCGAGCGTGATCCCATGATGCGCCGCCAAATGCGGCGCCCATTGCTCGAGGCGGAAGCGCTGCCCGGGGGAAAGCCCCTGCGGCTTGGGCGCAAGCACCAGCAGGCGCAGGGGCCGGCGGCCGCTGGAGCCGACTGGCGGCGACCGCTCTAGAACAGCCGCTTGGACCATGTGTCCGGGGTCGTTTCGTTTACGATCTCAAGATCGATATGGTATTTGAACGGCCGCGGCCCCCGCTGGCTGATCCAGGTGATCATCTGCTCGAGGCCTTCCTCCAGCTTGATCTTGGGCTCATAGCCCAGCAGCTTCTTGGCCTTGTCCGCCGAACAATTGGCGAGCAGCACCTCCTGCGGACGGCCCCTGGTGTAGTTGATCTCCAGCGGGAACTGGAGCAGCCGAGCGGTCGTCTCCGCCAGTTCGTTGATGGTTATGAACTCATCGTCGGGGCCGATGTTGATGATCTGTCCGACAACGGCCGGGCTGAAAGGCATCTGCTTCAGCGGATCGATGTCGTCCGAAACGAAGCTAAAACCGCGCATCTTG
>NZ_CADCWD010000032.1:348-4341 GCF_902806315.1 uncultured Sphingosinicella sp. | reverse complement strand
GAGATCCAGCACGTTGGGCGGATTGATGAGCGAGGGCACGAACAGCACCGCCGGGCCGCTTCCCCCATAGTCCCGCAGCACCGCCCCATGCGCCTCCGCGGCTACAGGCATGAGCGGGGGAGGCGCCTCGCGGGGTGCCTCCTGATAGGCTCTCAGGCCGGCGAGCGCGCGGCTCATCCGCTCCGGCTCCGCTGCGGTTTGCTCGCGCAGCATTTCAAGGAAGAGGGTTAACGGCCGGGGCTTGTGTTGCGGTGCGGCAAGCTTTGGTGCTAGCGCGGACTCCACGTCTTTTTGGGGACTGTCCATGGCCTCCGCGCCCGCTGGCGACGACGTCGTCATCATCAAGAAATACGCCAATCGGCGGCTCTATAACACTGAAAGCTCGACCTACATCACGCTCGAGCATCTCGCGGAGATGGTGCGCCAGAAGCGCGAGTTCAAGGTCGTCGACGCCAAGACCGGCGAGGACATCACTCATAATGTGCTGACCCTCATCATCATGGAGGAGGAAGCACGCGGCACGACCATGCTGCCGGTCAACTTCCTGCGCCAGCTGATCGCCATGTACGGCGATTCCATGCAGGCGATGGTGCCGCAATATCTTGAAGCGTCGCTGGAGGCGTTCCAGCGCAACCAGTCCCAGTTTAGGGACGCGATGGCGGGGGCGCTTGCCGGCGGCCCCTTCGCCGATCTTGCCAAGCGCAACATGGACCTGTTCACCGCAGCCGCGGCCCCGAAGCCCGCAAACGCCGAACCTTCCGCTCCAAAGAGCTCGGACGATGAGCTCGATCGGCTGAAGGCGCAGCTTGCCGAGCTGCAGGCAAAAGTCGACAAGCTCGGGAAGTGATCCGTCGCTGTCAGGCGGGTGGGCGCATGCTCCGCTCGTAGAGCAGGTTTCCCGCTGCTTGCTGGAGGATGCGCTCGCCGGTTCGAAAGACATTGGCGGGGAGCAGGTCACACGTGCCCGGATCGTCAGCCATGCCCGGGTACAGGTCGGCGAAGCCCACTCCCCTAAGATTGGGATTGCTTCCGACATCCTCGCATAGCTCTCGGAAACGCTGGGTCGCCAGGGCGTTTGGCCGCTGCCGGTCGCGGGAAAGCATCTCGAAGCTGTGATTGACGATGACAAATGCCGGCTGCTTGCTCTCGATCGCGTGGCGGAGTGCAGCGCGCATCTCGCGAGTGGAGAGGGCGCAGATCTGGGCTGCGCGCACGCTGCCTGGGCGGTCGCGAATGGCCCCGACGGGAAGTTCGATGAGTCCCTCGCGCCTCACCGGGGCGGCAGTCCCCGCAGGGAGGCCGATGCCACAGCCGCGGCCGAGATAGCCGGCGTTGAAGCTTGAATCCCAGGTGAAGCCGAGCCGGGCGAGGGCAGCGAGGGTGCGGTCGTCGGCGCCGTAATTGCCGGCGCGGAACGCGGTCGGCCGCGGCGCGCCGGCCGCCATGAGGGTGTCCGTGGCATAGGCCAGCAGCACCTCCTGGTCGTCGGCTTCGAAGTCGCCGATATTCTGACCACGCCGGGAGCCCACCGGCGACTGGGGAGCCCATTCGAGCCACTCGGTATGAATGTGCAGCTGAACCTCATGTCCGCGCTCGACGATCGAGCCGACCACATCGTCCAGGAACTCGCGGCCGTAGACCAGTGTCGGCATCGGATCGACGAAGAACACGCCCCTCAGACCGTGCGCGTCCATGCAGTCCATCTGCCAGTCGATGCCGAAGCGGCCGGCGGATACTTCGCCGCGTATCGAGCTCCTGACATTCTCCTCGACGCTTGCGCCCCGCTGGTGAAGCCCGGCCGAGAGTTCGGAGTCGCACGTGATGAGGATGTCGGTCATGGGCCTGCAGCTTGGGGTCAGCCCACTCGTACGGGACGGGCACGCTTCGTTCAACGCTTGCACCAGAATTCCTTGACATCCGGTGCCCTTGCAACGCCTCCTGGCCCGAAAAGATGGGAGGAAGTGAAGGGATGAAGACGATACGCAAGGCGGCGATGCTCGCGGGAGCAGCGGCAGCACTTGGCTCAGTCATGCCGGCCCCGGCACAGCCAGGCGCTGTCACCGTCATTCATGCGGGGCGGCTGCTCGACCGACCGGGACGGGCGCCACGCGGCCCTTCCACGATCCTGATCACCAACGGCCGCATCACCGAGGTGCGGGACGGCCACATGCCCGCGCCCGCCGGAGCGACGCTCATCAACCTTGCCGATCGCTTCGTGCTGCCGGGGCTGATCGACAGCCACGTCCACCTCGATTCGGACCGTGCGGGGAATGAGGGGCTGCTCGCCGGCTTCACGGAGAGCAGCCGGCTTGGCGCATACGAGACGCTGTGGAACGCCAGAAAGACGCTGGACGCCGGCTTCACGACGGTCCGCAACCTCGGGGATCCGGGCGGCACGCTGGCGCTTCGGGAGGCGATCGTGCGCGGCTGGGCGGAGGGGCCGAGGATCGTCGACGCGGGCCAGTCCATCTCGACGACGTCCGGGCACATGGATGCGCGGCTCGGCGTCGACGACGACCTCCACGCCCAGATCGGCACGGAGAATCTGTGCGACGGGGCCGACGAGTGCCGCAAGGCGGTGCGGCGGCAGATCGGGCGCGGCGCGGACGTGATCAAGATTGCGACCACCGGGGGCGTCAACAGCCGCATCGGCGCCGGCCTCGGCAAGCAGATGTTCGACGACGAGGCCAGGGCGATCGTCGAGACTGCCCACCTCTACGGCAAGAAGGTCGCGGTCCACGCCCATGGCGCCGACGGCATCGCGGTGGCGCTGCGGGCGGGTGCGGATTCGATCGAGCATGGCACGCTGATCGACGATGAGAGCCTCCGCCTCTTCAAGCAGACCGGCGCTTATTATGTGCCGACGCTCTCGACTGTGAACGGTTACCTGGAGCGCATCGCGCGGGACCCGAACGCCTATCCTCCTGCGGTCCGCGCCAAGATCGACTGGCGGATCAAGATCACGGGCGAGGCGCTTCGCAAGGCGGTCCCGGCGGGCGTCAAGATCGCGTTCGGCACGGACGCCGGGGTTTCGAAGCACGGCCGCAATGCGGACGAGTTCGAGCTGATGGTGAGGCACGGCATGACGCCGGCCACCGCCATCCAGGCCGCCACCACCAACGCCGCCGACCTGCTCGGGCTCCGCCGTGAGATTGGCAGCATCGAGGCCGGCAAGGAGGCCGACATCATCGCGGTCGCCGGCGACCCGCTCAGCGACGTCACCGTGCTGAAGCGCGTCGGCTTCGTCATGGCCGACGGGCGCGTCCACAAGGACGTGCGCTAGCGGCTACTTCATGATCG
This sequence comes from uncultured Sphingosinicella sp., assembly GCF_902806315.1. Lineage (GTDB taxonomy): Bacteria > Pseudomonadota > Alphaproteobacteria > Sphingomonadales > Sphingomonadaceae > Allosphingosinicella. The sequence continues at coordinate 1,041 of NZ_CADCWD010000032.1, read as the reverse complement.
CGTTCGCCATTGCGGGCTTCACGAACTTGAGCGTCATGCGGTCGCTCTCGCCGATCGCCGTATATTTCGCGCGGTCCTGGTCCTTGAGGGCGAGTGACGGCGGGAGCGTCCAGACGCCGTTGGGCCAATCCGCTGTGTCCTTCGGGTTCGCATTCACTTCGGACGCGCCCGCGAAGCGGAAGCCGGCCTGCTCGGCGAGCCGGCGAACGGTCGAGACCTTCACATAGCCGCTGGTCTTTTCCCGCGCCGCGTCGGCGCTCTCGGGCAGGCGGTGGTCGACGATGCCGAGCGTGCCGCCGGGCTTCAGCATCGCGTAGATCTGGCGAAACGCCTCGGGCGAATAGTCCTGCTTGTCCGGGCGCTGATAACCCTGCACCCAATTGTGGACATTGCGGAAGGTGAGGACGACATCGGCGCTGCCCTGGGGCACGCGCGTGTCTCCGGCCTCCCAGGCCGGGAAGGCCGCGAGCTGGATCTTGCCATATGCCGACGGATTGGCCGCCATCATCCGGCTGAGCGCGGGCGCCTTGGCGCCGGGCGAAGCCGCATAATAGGTGCCGCGGGCGGCGAGATAGGGCGCCAGGATCTCGGTATACCAGCCGCCGCCCGGCCAGATCTCGACCACCGTGTCGGTCGGCTTCACGCCGAAGAAGGCGAGCGTCGGGCCGGGGTTGCGATAGCGGTCGCGGGCGA
>NZ_CADCWD010000032.1:0-338 GCF_902806315.1 uncultured Sphingosinicella sp. | reverse complement strand
CGCGCTGCGCGAGCTGGCGGAGGCCACGGGCGCATCGGCGGGGGCGCAGCCGGCGAGCCCTGAAGCGGCAGCGGCGATGGCGGCAATGAGGGCGGCGCGACAAAGGGACTGGCGCATGATGGTCCTCTCCTTAGGAATGGCGTCCCGCGTTCATGACGGAGCCGCGATGAGGGAGCAAGGGCGATGACCGACAAGGCGCTGTGGGCGGCGGCCGCGCTCGCCTGCGCGCTCGCGCTGGTGGCCGCGCTCGCCGACCGCCACCGCGCCCGCCGCCGCAACCTCGACGCGCCCGGCTGGGTGCCGTGGACGCTGATCCAGCTGCTGGCGATGCTGACGGC
>NZ_CADCWD010000031.1 GCF_902806315.1 uncultured Sphingosinicella sp. | reverse complement strand
AAATCGAATATTCTCAGTGGTCTCTGGCGGAGAGGGAGGGATTCGAACCCTCGGTACGGTTGCCCGCACAACGGTTTTCGAGACCGCCGCATTCGACCACTCTGCCACCTCTCCGCATGATGTCGGGGCGAGCGAACAGCGGCCCCGGGTCGATGAGCGGCGCGCTCTAGACCATGGCATCCGGCTTGCCAAGCATGTCCTGAGGCGGCCCGGCAGGGCGCAGCCGGCACCCGTTCTTGCGCGGCGTGCGTTATGCCCTAGATTGGATAGCGACATGCCACGACACGACACCCTCCCGGCCGACATATCGGTCATCACCGCTCCGCCGATCGCGCACGCCCATTTCTCGATCGGCGACGTGGTCCGGCACCGCATCTTCGAGTTTCGCGGCGTGATTTTCGACGTCGACCCCGTCTTCGCCAATTCCGAGGAATGGTATCAGGCGATCCCGGAGGAAATCCGTCCGCCAAAGGACCAGCCCTTTTACCACCTGCTCGCGGAGAATAGCGACAGCAGCTACGTCGCCTATGTCAGCCAGCAGAACCTGCTGCACGACGAGAGCGAGGAGCCCGTTGACCATCCGGCGATCAGCGGCATCTTCAGCGACTATGCCGACGGGCGCTACCAGCTGAGGCGCGAGCACCGGCACTAAGCGGCTTGGTCGTGCACGCCGCAGCCTTGGTTGACACGGCCACGCCCCTTATGTAGCAGCCCGGTTCCCGCGCGGGGTCGGCCGCGGCTGCAAGCTTTGCGCGGACAGCTTTGAAAGTGATGGAAACAGCCATGTTCGCAGTCGTGCGCACAGGCGGCAAGCAGTATCGCGTTGCCCCTGGAGACAAGATCGTAGTCGAGAAGCTTGCCGGCGAGGCGGGCGAAACCATTTCGTTGGGCGATGTGCTGCTCGCGGGCGAGGGCTCCGAGCTCCGTGCCACCGAGGGGCTCAGCGTTTCGGCCGAGATCATTGCCCAGGCCAAGGCCGAGAAGGTGATCGTCTTCAAGAAGCGGCGCCGGCACAATTACCGCCGCAAGAACGGCCACCGCCAGCAGCACACGATCCTGCGCATCACCGCCATCGGCGACAGCCAGGCCGAGAAGCCGAAGAAGGCCGCCAAGGCTCCGAAGCCTGCGGACGAAGCTCCGGTTGCCGATCAGGCGCTCGAAACGCGGGTCGACACCGTGGCTGAGGTGAGCGAGGCGCCGGCCAAGAAGCCGCGCGCCAAGAAGGCCGCCCCGGCAGCTCCGGCTGACACCGAGGCTCATGTTCAGCCGCCGCTCAAGGTGGACGGCGCAGAAAGCGAGATGACGGACAACCCCGTTTCTGCTAAGAACGACAGCGAATAAGAATCCGAAGGCAGTTTGAACGATGGCACATAAGAAAGCAGGCGGCTCGTCCCGCAACGGCCGCGACTCAGAGAGCAAGCGCCTTGGCGTGAAGAAGTTCGGTGGCGAAGTGGTCGTCCCGGGCAACATCATCGTGCGCCAGCGCGGCACGAAATATTATCCGGGTGCTGGCGTCGGCATCGGCAAGGACCACACCCTCTATGCGCTCGAGGGCGGCCGCGTTGCGTTCAAGGACGGCAAGCTCGGCCGCAAATTCGTCTGTGTAGACATGCCGATTACCACCCAAGCGGCGGAATAGCGGACAGTCGATGACGGGCTGTCCTTAGAAGGGCAGCCCCCAGGTTCTCACAAGAGAACCGTTCGAGGGAGAGGGGATGCCCCTTCTCCCTTTTTTCTTGTCTCCCTCACGCATTTGTCGCCGGCCCGTAACCCGCAAGGGGCATTGGCCGGCTGGAAAGGGGAGAGACGGCAATGTTCGCGAGGACGGAAAGACTGCTCTTGAGGCCGGGCTGGGCGGAGGATGCCCCTGCCTTGCACCGCGCCATCTGCGACGAGGGCATCGTGCGCAACCTGGCGAGCGCACCTTGGCCATACCGGCCGGAGGATGCGATCGCCTTTCTTGCGACAGAGCGGCAGCCGCAGGAGCCGGCGATGCTCGTCTTCCGCCGCACGAGCGCGGATCCGGAACTGATCGGCTCGGTCGGCTTCGGCCGCCGTCCCGACGGAGAGCTGGAATTCGGCTACTGGATCGCGCGCAGCCAATGGGGCAGGGGCTATGCCACCGAAGCTGGGCGAGCTGCCGTCGAGATGGCGCGCAAGTCACTGCGCCTGACCAAGCTCAATGCCGGTCACTTCGTGGACAACCCGGCCTCAGGGCGCGTGCTTCAGAAGCTCGGGTTCAAATCGACCGGGCGGACGGCGTCCCGCTACAGCGCCGGCCGCAACGCGATCGCGCCGTGCAACCTGTTCGAGCTCGACCTTAGCGGCACCGATGCGGACGTAGCGCCGGAATGCGAACTTGCGATGATGGCCGCCTGACTTCTCCTCGGTACAGCCGGAAACTGACCTACGCCGCCGCGAGCTGCCGCTCGGCTTGGGCGATCAGCGCGCGATCGTCGTGGTTCCAAGGGTGAAAGCCGGGCATGAAGAAGCTCGCCCATGCCCCGAGGATCTTGCGGACCATGCCGGGCCGGCCAAAGGCGAACCAGAAGAGGCGCGCCCAGATCTGCGGCCCGGTGAGCCCCTCCTGGCGGAGCAACTCGAGCGTACCGGCGGTGCGGTCGACGAGGAAGTTGCGGGTGACGAGCAGCATCACCTTCGCCTTGACGTTCCAGCGCTTGAAGCGCGGCCAATGGCGGGTGGCGTGCAGCCAGGTGTCGTAGGCGACGCCCTTATGCTCGATCTCTTCGATCGCGTGCCAGCGCCAAAGCGCGGCGCTTTCGGCGTCGCAGGAGGCAAGATGACGCGGATCGCGCAGCAGCTCGTGGGCGAGGATGGCGGTGAAGTGTTCGAGCGCCATGGTGGCGGCCAGGCTTGCGATCGGCGGCTTGGAGCGGACGAAGTCGAGGCGCCAGTCGACGCGATCTTCCAGCGGCTTCAGATCGTAGCCGGCTTCGTGGGCCCGTCTGTTGAAGGCGACATGCTCTCGGCTGTGCATCACCTCCTGCGTGGTGAAGGCCTTAATCTCTTGAGCCAGCTTCGGATCGGCGCCTTCGCGGAACTTGCGAACGCTTTCGACGAAAAAGGCCTCGCCCTTGGGGAAGGTGGCCGAAAGCGCGTTATAGAGCGCGGTCGCGACGGGGTCGCCGCCGTTCCACCAGCGGTCGGTCTTCGCGCCGCGCCCGAAGCGGCGGTCGCGGGGCGTGATCGTGAGGTCGAAGGGTGTGACTTCGCGCGCCATGTCTGTATCTCCCGTGGCATGGGAAGTGGCCAATACTTACATCAATGTCAATAGCTCGCGCGCGTCTCACCCAGGAGGAAAGCCGGTCGGTGGCCCTGGAAGCTGCGCGCACGCTGCTGATCGAGGACGGTCCACAGGCGGTGACGCTGAAGGCGGTAAGCGCCCGGATCGGCAAGACGCACGCCAACCTGCTCCACCATTTCGGGTCCGCTGCGGGGCTTCAGGCCGAACTGGCCAGGCATATCGGCGACCGCGTGACTGCGGGCATCGCAAAGGCAGTCGCGCGCGCGAGAGCGGGAGAGGCGGACCCGCGTGAGATCGTCGACCGCACGTTCGACGCCTTCGACAAGGAAGGGGCCGGGGCGCTTGCCGCGTGGATGATCCTGTCGGGCAATCGCGACGCGCTGAACCCCATTCTGCAATCCATTCACGATCTTGTGGATCAGCTCGGGCAGGGGCACGAGGACAGGCCGGTTCACGAGGTGACGCTTTCACTGGTGCTCGCCGCGTTGGGCGATTCGCTGCTCGGGGCGCCCATGGCGGAGGCGCTGGGGCTCCCGCGTGAAAAGGCTCGGGAGCTGGCCCGGGAGCAACTGCTTCGTGCGGCCGGGGTAGCGAAGCCGGCCTAGGCCTCCTAAGTCGCGGCCATGCATTTTCTCGACCAGGCCAAGATCTTTCTCCGCTCCGGCGACGGCGGGCCCGGCGCGGTGGGTTTCCGGCGCGAAAAGTTCATCGAATATGGCGGGCCCGACGGCGGCGACGGCGGCAAGGGCGGCGACATCGTATTCGAGGCGGTCGAGGGGCTGAACACCCTTATCGACTTCCGCTACACCCAGCATTTCAAGGCGCCGCGCGGCAAAGGCGGCGCCGGCTCCAACCGCACAGGCGGCGGCGGCGACGATCTCGTCATCAAGGTGCCCGTGGGGACGCAGCTCCTGTCCGAGGACAAGGAGCATGTGCTTGCGGATTTCACGAAGGCCGGAGAGCGCCGGGTGTTCCTGCGCGGCGGCGATGGGGGCCGCGGCAATGCGAGCTACAAGACCGCCACCAACCGTGCGCCGCGCCAGCACGGCACCGGCTGGCCCGGTGAGGAAATGTGGGTCTGGCTGCGGCTGAAGCTGCTTGCCGATGCGGGGCTGGTGGGGCTGCCCAATGCGGGCAAGTCGACCTTCCTCAACCAGGTCACGAACGCGCATGCGAAAGTGGGCGCGTACCCGTTCACGACGCTTCATCCGCAGCTTGGCGTCGTGCAGCATAAGGGTCGCGAATTTGTGATGGCCGACATTCCCGGCCTGATTGAAGGCGCGGCGGAAGGTGCCGGCATCGGCGACCGTTTCCTCGGCCATATCGAACGGACCAAGGTGCTGCTGCACCTCATCGACGCAAATGCGGAGGATATTGCCGAGACGTACCACATCGTGCGGGACGAGCTTGAGGCTTATGGGGCCGGGCTGGTCGACAAGCCCGAGGTGCTCGCGCTCAACAAGGCGGACACGCTCGACGACGAATTGCTCGATGCCTTGTCGGACGAGCTCGAGGAGGCCAGCGGAGTGCGTCCGCTTCGGGTTTCCGGAGCGACCGGTGAGGGCACGTCGCAAGTTCTGGACGCGATCCTGGAGCGGCTGGGCGAAGTCGATGAGGAGCAGCCGCTGGAGAAGGAATGGTCGCCGCTGTGAACGAGGTGAGCGCGACCATCGCTGTGACCGGCGGGACCGGATTCGTGGGCGAGCATCTGCTGCGGATCGCCAAGGAAGCCGGCTATTCGCTCCGCGCGCTCACGCGCACGCCCCGGCGAGGCGAGGAGGGGATCGAGTGGATTGAAGGCGCGCTCGACCGACCGGAAAGCCTGTCGCGGCTCGTCGAAGGGGCGGATGCGGTCATCCACGTAGCAGGTCTCATCAGCGGCTCGCGCGCGGCGTTCGAAGCGATCAATGCCGGCGGCACGGCAGCTATGATCGAGGCCGCCCGCAAGGGCGGAACCCGGCGGTTCATCCACGTCTCGACGCTCGCGGCGCGGGAGCCAAAGCTCTCATCCTATGGCTGGTCGAAATCGAAGGCGGAGCGGATCGTCGCGGGGTCCGACCTCGACTGGACGATCGTGCGGCCGCCCGCGGTCTACGGGCCCGGCGACCGCGAGACGCTTGAGCTGTTCAAGATGGCGAAGCGCGGCTTGGTGGCGCTGCCGCCAAAGGGGCGTTTTTCCGTCGTTTATGTCGAGGATCTGTGCCGGCTTCTGCTGTCGTTGGTGGACGCGCCGGATAGCATCGGCGCCACTTACGAGGCGGACGATGCTCGGGAGGGCGGCTGGGACAATCGCCACTTCGCGCGCACGCTCGGCCGCCTGTTCGGCAAGCGGGCGGCGACCTTCGCGATACCCAAGATAGTGCTGAAGGGTGCCGCGCGGATCGACCGCTTGGTCCGCCGCGACCGGGCCAAGCTGACCGCCGACCGGGTCAGCTACTTCTGCCATCCCGACTGGGTGGTCCGTTCCGAGCGCCGTCCTCCGGCCGAGCTCTGGCGACCGCAGGTGCGGACACCGACAGGGCTCAAGGCGACCGCGGAATGGTATCAGCGCGCGGGCTGGCTGTAGCGCGAGCCGTATACGCAGCTCAGCCTTCCAGGTTGTTCGCCGCGTAAGGGTCGCGAAGGCCGACGCCGATCGAGGCGCGGGCCTGTTCGGCTTCCGAACTGGTGACCGGATAAGCGCAGTAATCGGCCGCATAATAGGCGCTGGGACGATGGTTGCCGCTAAGGCCCACGCCGCCAAACGGGGCGTTTGAGGGCGCGCCGTTGCTGGGCTTGTTCCAATTCACCACGCCCGCACGGACATTGGCCCAGAATTTGTCATAGAGCTGCGGACTGCCGCCGACGAGCGAGGCGGCGAGGCCGTAGCGGGTGCTGTTGGCCTCGACGAGCGCGGCGTCGAAATCCGGCACCCGGATCACCTGCAGGATGGGTCCGAACAGTTCCGCGTCGGGCCTGTTCGCGACGCCCGTCACGTCGATGACCGCGGGGGTGAGGAACGGCTTCTTCTCGTCGGGCCGGTCGAGATGCTTGATCGGCCGGCCTCCCTTCAGCATCAGTTCGAGGAAGCCCTCCTGAAGCTGGTCTGCGGCATGATTGTCGATCACCGGGCCCATGAAAGGCGCGGGGCTGGCATGCGGCTGGTCCACGATCAACCGTTCGGCAAGCCTGGTGATTGCCTCGACAAGCTCCTCATGCTCGCCCTCCTTGACGATCAGCCGCCGCGCGGCCGTGCAGCGCTGGCCGGCGCTCAAGAAGGCGGACTGCACCGCGATCGTCGCGGCTGTGAAGGCGTCAGCCATGTCCCAGACGATCAGCGGGTTATTGCCGCCCAGCTCCAGCGCCAGGATTTTGTGCGGCGTATCGGCAAATTGGCGATGGAGCGCCATCCCGGCGCGCGCCGAACCGGTGAAGAGCAAGCCGTCTATGCCGGGATGCGCAGCCAGTGCCTTGCCCTGTTCGGGGCCGCCGATCAGGCAGCGGACCACGCCTTCCGGCACCCCGGATTCGTGGAACAGCTTGACCAGATACTCGCCGACCGCGGGGGTCTTCTCGCTCGGCTTGAAGACCACCGCATTGCCCGCGATCAGCGCGGGAACGATGTGCCCGTTGGGCAGGTGGGCCGGGAAATTGTAGGGTCCGAGCACCGCAAGCACGCCGTGCGGCTTGTGACGGACGGCGACCTTCGCGCCGAGCGAGCCTTCCAGGCGCCGCTGCGAAGTGCGCTCGGCATAAGCCGAGATCGAGATGTCGACCTTGTTGACGACGGCGTCCACTTCGGTGAGCGCCTCCCAGACCGGCTTGCCCGTCTCGCGGGCGATCAGGTCTGCGAACTTCTCCTTCTGGCCGCGCACGACGTTGGCGAAGCGACGCATCGTCTCGATGCGGAAGGTGAGCGGCTTGGCGGCCCAGCTCGCCCAGGCGGCACGCGCGGCGCCGACCTCGCGGTCTACGTCCCCGATCTCGCCCGTCCAGAGCGTCTCGCCGGTGGCCGGCTCCAACGAGCTTACGGTCTCTGCCATCTGCCTCTTATACTCACTTGGCTAAGCCCCAGCATCTTTGCGGAGGCCGCGTCAAGGCTGGCCCATGGCCTCGCCCATCCGCCGCACCGCCGCGACCTTCGCCTCGAACGCGGACCAGTCGTCGGCCTCGTCGATGCGTGACCAGATCGCCTCCACCTCCTCGATGTGCATCGAGCAGGGTTCGGCGTCCGACCAATAAGCGTGCGCGGTATCAGCGGCAGGTTGATAATCGGCTACGAGACTGCGGAATTGGGCGAAATGCTCGCCATCATAGTCGCCGTCGGCGCGCGGGGGGGCACGTCGCCTGCCGCTGCGCCAGTCGAAGAAGAAGCGGTCGAGCGTGACGGTCTGCTGACCGAGGCCTGCCTCGATCGCGGCGAGCAGCGCATTGTCCGGCTCTTCGCCCTGCGGAACGACGCCCAGGCGCGCGCAGATCGCCTCCCTCAGATTCTTTTGGAAGGCCGGCGGATAGGCGTCGAGCGCCGGCGTCAGCGCTTCGACATCGGCGATGAGCCGGAGCGAGGCGGCGAGCTGGACGAGATCCCAATGGATCGCCTCGGGCTGGCGGCCGAAGGCGTAGAGCCCGGCATGGTCGAAATAGGCGGCGGTGAAGCGGCCGTCCCAATAGGGCGTCCAGCGCCAGGGGCCGTAGTCGAAGCTCTCCGCGGTGATCGCGATATTGTCGCTGTTGAGCACGCCATGGACGAACCCGGCGGCGATGTAGGAGGCGGCGAGGCGCGCCGTCTCCCGGCTGACATGCGTGAGCAGCCGCGCGGGAGCGTCGGCGCCGCCGCCCGGATCGCCGTAATAATGTCGAAGGCCATAGTCGGTCAGAATCCTGAGATTCTCCTCCTCGCCAAAATAAGCGAGCCGCTGGAAGGCGCCGATCCGGATGTGGCTGTGCTGCAGCCGCACCAGGACCGAGGAGCGGGTGGGGGAGGGCTCGTCGTTTCGCTCCAGCGCCTCTCCCGTCTCGATGAGGGAGAAAGTCTTGGACGTCTCGACGCCGAGCGCCTCCAGCATCTCGGTCGCCAGAACCTCGCGGATGCCGCCCTTCAGCGTCAGCCGACCATCGCCGAAGCGACTATAGGGCGTTTGGCCCGACCCCTTGGTGCCGAGATCGAGCAACCGGTCGGCATTGTCCCGCAGCTGCGCAAACAGAAAGCCGCGGCCGTCGCCGATATCGGGATTGTACACGCGGAACTGATGGCCGTGATATCTGAGCGCCAGCGGCTGCGGAAGAGTGTCGGGCAACGGCTCGAAGCGGCCGAAGTGCCGGAGCCATTGCTCCTCACCGAGGCCGCCCAAGCCGACGGCTTCGGCCCAGCGCTGGTTTCGGAAACGAAGAATCGTCTGCGGGAAATTCGCGGCTTCCACCGGATCGTAGAACGCCTCTCCGAGCGAAAGGATAGCCTTCTCAGGCCGATAGCGGCTGGGTTGCGGCGAGGTTCTCATCCGTCGATATGAGGGGCGTTTTCAGGGGGCAAAGGCATGGCGGCTTGGTCCGATGGTTATTGGTGGTCGAATGACGGGCTGAGGCTCCATTATCGCGATTATGCCGGGCCCGCGGAGCGCCCGCCGATCATTTGCATTCCAGGTCTCACCCGTAACGCCCGCGACTTCGAGGGAGTTGCGGACCGTCTCGCCGGCGAGTGGCGTGTCATCTGCGTCGAGCTGCGCGGGCGGGGCGAGAGCGCGTACGCCAAGGACTCGATGACCTATGTGCCGCTCACCTACCTGCAGGACATGGAAGCCCTCGTGCGCGAGCTTGGCCTCACGCGCTTCATCCTGTTCGGAACCTCGCTGGGCGGGCTCATCACGATGCTGCTCTCGATGAGCGACAACAAGCGGCTCGCGGCCGCAATGATCAACGACATCGGCCCGGTGATCGTGGAGCGCGGGCTGGAACGGATCCGCGGCTATGTCGGACGCTCGCACAGCTGGCCGACCTGGATGCACGCGGCGCGCCACTTCTCCGACATGCTCGGCGACGTCTACCCCGATTGGTCGCTCGAGCAGTGGCTCGTCTTCACCAAGCGCGTCTGCAAGCTTACTCCGAACGGCCGCGTCACCTTTGATTATGATATGCGGATCGCCGAACCCTTCAAGGTGCCGGGCGGCGCCACGGGCTTTGGCTTGTGGCGCGCGTTCGAAGGGCTGAAGGGCGTGCCGTCGCTGGTGGTGCGGGGCGGGCTTTCGGACCTGCTCGACGAGGACACGGTCGCGAAAATGCTTGCCGAGAACGCTGCGATGGAGACAGTCACGGTTCCCCGCGTTGGCCATGCGCCGACCCTCGATGAACCCGAGGCGGTGGAGGCGATCGGGCGCCTCCTGGCGCGCGTGGAGGAAGCGAATGGCTGAAGCGGGAAGCGTATCGAACAATGCCGAGATGCAGCAATATGAGCTGCGGGTCGGCGAGGATTACGCGCTGGCGGCCTACAAGCTCGAAGGCGACACGATCCGTTTCACCCACACCGAGGTGCCGGAGGAGCTGGAAGGGCAGGGGATCGGCAGCCGGCTGGTGAAGGGAGCGCTCGCCGACGTGCGGCGCCGTGGCCTCAAGGTCGTCCCACTTTGCGCCTTCGTGCGTCACTATATCGAGACGCACCCGGAGACGCAGGACCTTCTCGCCTAGCGCGCCGCCAGCCAGACGAGAGCGGCCGCGCCGGCGACGATCCGATACCAGGCGAAGGGTGCGAAGCCGTAGCGCGTGACGATCCCGACAAAGGCCTTCACCACCACCAGCGCAACGATGAACGAAACCAGTGCGCCCAGCCCGATCTGCCCAACGAGGTCCGGGGTGATTTCGTCCCGATGTTTGGCGAGCTGAAGCACCGTGGCGCCGCTCAAGGTCGGGATCGCGAGGAAGAAGCTGAACTCGGCGGCGGTCTTACGGTCGACGCCAAGGCTCATGGCGCCCAGGATCGTTGCGCCCGAGCGGCTGACGCCCGGGATCATTGCCAGGCATTGCACGAGCCCCACGCCGACCGACTGGCGCAGGCTGACGCCCGAGACACCGCCGGAATCGGTCGGCTTTGCGTACCGCTCGACGATGAGGATCGCGATTCCGCCGATGATCAGCGCCCAGGCGACCACCGTCGCATTCTCGAGCAGGGTCTCGATCGGGTCGTTGAAGATGAGCCCGATGATGGCGGCGGGGAGAAAGGCCACGACCAAGTTGCGGACGAACTTGATCGCGAGCGGGTCGCGGCGGCCGAGGCCGGTCAGCACATCGCGGAAAGTGCGCCAGTAAAGCACCAGGATGGCCAGGATCGCGCCGGGCTGGATCGCGATGTTGAACAAGGCCCAGCGCTCGGCCGGGAAGCCGAGCAATTCGGTGGCCAGGATCAGGTGGCCGGTCGAGGAGACTGGCAGATACTCCGTCAGGCCCTCGACGATGCCGAGCAGGATGACGACGATGAGGGAGTCCATGGGTGCGTCGGGCTTTCGGTCAGGGGCTTGCCTGGCGTCGGAGTGCCTGGGGCACTCGGGCCATGCTCAGTAGGGTTGCTTGGCGGCGAAGCGGCCGCCGCGGCGATAGGAGGTGAGCCAGCCTTCCGAAACGGCGGCGAGCGGAGTGGGCGCGATGCCGAAGCTCCTCAGCCCTTCGGCGCCCGGCGCCACGACATTGTCGTGCTGGAGCATCAGCCACTGGTCCCAGGTGATCGGCGCGCCGGGCATCCAGCCGAGGCCTCGGGCGAGCATCCGCGCGATCGCGTCCGGAATGTCGACCAAGCCGCGGTTCCAGCCAGTTGTCTCGTCGATCCACTCCATCAGCTCGCGCATGGTCAGCACCTGCGGCCCGCCAAGCTCATATGTCTTGCCGCCATGCTCGCGCGTACCGAGCGCCGCGGCGCTGACCGCCTTGCCCACGTCCGCGGCATAAACGGGCTGAAACCTCACGCCGCCGCGGATCACCGGCAGCACCGGCACCATCCGCATCAGCCCGGCGAAGCGGTTGATGAAATTGTCCTCGCGCCCGAACACGATCGATGGGCGGACGACGGTCGCGGAGGGAACCGCAGTGCGCACCGCCTCCTCGCCGAGGCCCTTGCTGCTGCCGTAGCGCGACGGGCTCTCCGGATCGGCGCCGATCGCCGAGACGTGGACGAGCGAGCTTATGCCCTCCACTGCGCACGCCTCCGCGACATTCGCGGCGCCGTCGATATGGATCTCCGCGAAATTGCCCTTGAGGATGCCGACCAGGTTCACGACCGCGTCGCTGCCCTTCAGCGCCTCGCGCACCTGGCGAGGGTTGCGAATGTCGGCCGCGACGAACTGGGTCTGACCCAGCGCTCCCAAGGGCTTCAGGAAGAAGGCCTTGCGCGCATCGAACTGCGCGATGCGCACGCGGGTGCCAGTCTTGTAGAGCGCCTGGGCCACATAACGGCCGACAAAGCCGCCGCCGCCGAAGATCGTGACCAGCCGGGAAATGTCTGGTTGCATTGAGTTCGCCTGGTTGAATTCGAGGCGCTCCATTGCCCGCTCGGCTGTTCATTGACAAGCGCGCTCGCCTCCCGCTAAGCGCGCCGCCTACCTGCTTGAAATAGCGATCTGGGGCCCAGATGGCGGAATTGGTAGACGCACCAGCTTCAGGTGCTGGCGATCGCAAGGTCGTGGAGGTTCGAGTCCTCTTCTGGGCACCACACGTCCGCGCCGTAGATGAGCGCCAAAATGACTAACGCCCCGCTTACCCTCTTTATCTGGAACCATCCCTCCGAGCCGCGCGCTGAACCCTTCAACCTTGAGGGGCGGGTGCATGGTTTCGACGGCGGATTCGGGTGCGGCGGCGCGGGATGCGCGCAGGATGAAGGTGTTCCAGCCGGCCACTTTCGCGGGCGAGGGGCCGGCGTGTCGGATGCACCTGCTCGACGTCTCCGCCACTGGCGCGCTTGCGCATTCCCATGAACCTCCAACCCGCGGCGCGACGCTGCGGGTAGAGTGCCTGGACGTGGTCCGCACCGCGACGGTGAAGTGGAGCGAGGGCAAGCGCTTCGGCCTGCTGTTCGACCGGCCACTGACCGGCGCCGAAGTCGAGCGGCTGGTCGCGCCCGCCCCACGGATGGCCGCCGCTTCGCCCCGCGCCACCGTCAACGCCTGAAGGTCTCGCGGCACCGGTTCTGTCCCGGAGCGTTGTGGGGACAGGTCAGGAGGAACGGCCGGTCCGCGGGCGCAAAACTGAGGTCGGGCGCGTCTTCCCAGTAGTAGAGAGTATGCTTCATGGTCCGCACGCCCGCCCGGTTCGTGCGCGGAACCGCTGTTGCCCTGGCACTGTGTTTCGCGCCTGCTTCCTCCCTTGCCGCCAAAAAGGCGACACCCACAGCCACCAAGAAGGTGGCCGCCGGAGCCGCCAAGAAGGCGGCATCTCCCTCCAAAGCAGCGGCCGCTCCAATTGAGCAGCGGGCGGACACGCTCAAGCCCGGCCACTGGGTGTGGCGGCCGGAGCTCGCCACGGAGGGCGCAGTGGAGATCGTCGTCAGCATCCCGCTGCAGAAGGCCTATGTCTATCGCGGCGGGACCCTGATCGGCGCCACCACCGTCTCCACGGGCATGCCGGGCTACGACACTCCGACCGGCCGCTTCCGTATCCTCCAGAAGCGCGAAACGCACAAATCCAACCTGTATGACGACGCGCCGATGCCGTTCATGCAGCGGCTGACCTGGGACGGCGTGGCGCTGCATGCTGGCGCGATCCCGGGTGAGCCCGCATCGCATGGTTGCGTGCGGCTGCCAAAGACATTCGCCGCGAAGCTCTACGGCATCACAGACCTCGGCGCTGCCGTGCTGATCGTCGACGAAGCGCCGTCGCCCGAGGCCGCTTATGCGATGCTCGGTGGTCGCACCTTCGAGACCGCGATGGGCGGCCCAGAAGAGCCGGTGGAAGGCGAAGCCGCGGAATAAGGCCCTACCTTCCCGCGGGAGGAGCGGCTTGCCTCGCGGGCGCCGGGACCTATGCTGCGGGAATGTCCTTGTTCGATAAGATATTCGGTCGCCGATCCAGAGAAAAGGGCACGTCCTCACCGGTGGCTCGGGCACAAGAGGCCGGCCGGCCGAGCGCGGCACCGGCCAAGCCTGCAACGCCTGCTCCTCCTCCGTCCAACAGGATGCCGGTCATGGACACGGCGGCGGCGCTGCAGATCGCTCGCGGCGCCGCCGCTGCCTCCAAGCCGCCGCCCGCCAGCCTGCCGGGATCGGATCCGCAGCGGCTCGCCGCGATCGGCGCCTCCGTCCGCAAGAGGCTCGACGCGAGCCCGGCCGCGGAGCGGGTGCCTGCGCTCAGCCTGGACATGTATGTCGTGCACGGCTTCCTCTCCGATCAGGAATGCGCCGGCCTGATCGGTCTGGTCGACGCGGACGCCAAGCCTTCCACCATCTTGCGCGCAGGGGCCGATCCCAACATCCGCACCAGCCACACCTGCAAGCTCCCTGGAGCGCACCCGCTGATCGCCGAAGTGGAGCAGCGCATGGCGGACCTGCTCGGCATCCCGATCGCGCAGAGCGAGACAGTGCAAGGGCAGCGCTACACGCAGGGGCAGCAGTTCAAGATCCACAACGACTATTTCGCCGCCGGCCAGCCTTATTCGGAAGCGGTGGCGAAGGAAGGCGGGCAGCGGACCTGGACGGCCATGGTGTTCCTCAACGAGCCCGAGGCAGGGGGATCGACCCACTTCCCGCGGGCGGGCGTGAAGGTGGCGCCGCGGGCGGGCACCTTGCTCACCTGGAACAATCTCGACCGGCAGGGACTGCCAAATCGCGCCACGCACCATGAGGGCATGCAGGTGGAGGCGGGGGTGAAGCACATCCTCACCAAATGGTTTCGGGAACGCGAGTGGAAGACGAGCGCTGAGTCCGACGCGCTGCGGCACTGAGGCGGCGCGGGCACCGCCGCGCGGCGCGACACAGGGAGAGACGATCATGATCCTGTTGGCCTTGAGCGCGGCCGCCGTCCTGGCGGGCAAACCCGACAACAGTGCGGCGCCCGTCAACCCGGCTCCCTTGGCTCGCGACACGCGGCGTGGACCGGCGCCGGCCGTGCCGCGACTGTTGGGCGGGCGAGGGCTGGACAGCCTGATCAGCGAGGCGGACTATCCCGAGGCGGCACGCCGGCAGCGCCTCAGCGGGCCGGTGCGGCTGCGGCTCACGGTGAACATCGACGGCCGGGTGACTGGCTGCGAGATCCTGCGCTCCAGCGGCACGGCCCTGCTCGACGCCTCCGCCTGCCGCATTCTCGTCAGGCGCGCCCGCTTCTGGCCCGCGCTCGACCGGAGCAGCAGGCCGATCGTCTCAACCTTCGAGCACCAGGTGAAGTGGGTGCTGCCCGCGTCCGCATCGCCTGTCGCCTAAGTCGGACCCGTATGGTGCCGGTCTAGGGAGACGGAGCATCGCCGCCCTTGCTGCGTTCAAGCTGCCCAACAGCCTGGAGCCGAAGGAATGGATCCGAATCTTGGAAGTCTGGTCGTCGCCGAGCTCCTATTGTCGATGATCGACGAGATGGAGACGCTGGACTCCGGTGTGCGCGAGCGGCTCTATGCGCGTGCGATCAAGAAGGCGCGAGAGGCCGATCACGTCCGAACGGCGGACGTGGTTGCCGCACTGGAAGCGATGCGCCAGGGCAAGATCGGCAGCTGAGGCGCCGTGTCCTCGCAGTTCAAAGCGCGGCGGGAATGTCGAAATGCAGCACGTCCTCGCGCCGACCAAGGCTTGCGTAGAGGGCGATTGCCGGGTCGTCCCCATGATCGGCCTGCACGAAGATGACCCAGGCGCCGCGCTCCGCCGCAATGCGCTGGAGTTCGCGGATCATCGCCGTGGCGATCCCGCGACGGCGGTGCGTGGCGGCGACCGCCAGGTCGTAGATGTAGACTTCGCTGCGCTCCTGCTCGAACTTGTCCAGCACATAGGCTGCGATGCCGCCGACCACCTCTTCTCCGTCGAACGCCGCCAGTGCAATGAAGTGCTCCCGGCCGAGCAGGCGGGAAAGGTAGGCGCGGCTCGGACGGGCCGAATTGTAGCTGTCCGGGTCCTCGAACGCCTCGCCGAACATCGTCAGCATGGCGTCCATCTGCGCCCCGTCTTCAGGGCTGAGCTGGCGGATGGCGTGGGTCATCTCACCGATAGAAGGGAAGGCGGACCCCGGATCAAGTCCGGGGCCGATGGATTGCCGGCAGGTCGCTCGATAAACGGTCTTCGAAGTTGCCGGTCTACTTCGAGTCCTTGACGGCATCCGGAGCAGGCTCGTTCTTCACCATCGTCGCCCAGCCCTTGACCGTGTAGCCGCGCTCTTCAAGGCAGCCGGCGGTGGCCTTCTGGATGGCCCGCTCCCTCTTTTTCTTCTTCGACTTGGCGAGGCCCCAGGCGCCCGCGACGGCCACGAAGGGCAGAGCCACGAGGGTCGCGCCAGCAACCGCCATGCCGCCGTAGAGACCGGCCCCGCTGGCCGCGGCGCTGCCCACAGCCAGAGTCGTCGCACCCGCGGCGGCGCCTACGGCGCCCGAGGCCAGTCGGCCCTCCGAAGTCAGCTTGCCATCGGCAAGGAGCTGGCGGCAGCTTGCCTGCGCGGCTTCGAAGTCGCTCTGGCTGGCCGGCGCGGCGGCGAGCTGCGGAGTGAATTCGCGTGGTCGGGACGAACAGCCCTGAAGCGTCAGAGATGCCGCCAGTAGCGTCACAAAGATCCGAGTTCTCATGCCGTCTCCCCCAAGCACAGCCGAGTCGGGAGGCTCCCCCCGATCGCGCTGATTGTCAACGCCTTCGAGGGTTTAGGGCCGGTGGGCGCTACCGAGCGGCGTGCGCCCGAACGTGCTCATTGAAGCCTTGCACGAAGCTGCGCAGCCGCTCCGCCACGCCCGCGTCCACGAGCGCGCCGCTGTCGTCGAACACCCGCCCCGCGCCCGCGACCATGAGGCGACCGCCGGTCCAGAGTTCGCATCCGAGCGTGCGCAGGACCGGGAGCCACGCGGTTTGCGACAGGATCGTGCCGAAGCCGCCAGGAGAGGCGCCGATCAGCGCCACCGGCTTCCCGCCGAACACGCGCGGAATGTCCGCACCCGGACGGGAGCACCAGTCGATCGCATTCTTGAACGGGCCGGGTATCGAATTGTTATATTCGGGAGTGACGAGAAGGAGGCCATCCGCCGAGGCGATCGCCTCCTTCATCGCCGCCACGGCAGCGGGGATGCCACTCTCCGCCTCGACGTCGCCGTCGTAGAGCGGAATGCCGGCGATGGTCAGCGCTCGAACCTCGACGCCGTCCGGCGAGAGGCCCGCGGCGGCGTGAAGGAGCGCCGTATTGTATGAAGCGCGACGCGCGCTGCCCGAGATTCCGGTGATGATCATGGGCATCGCGCCCTAGTTCATCAGCTCGACAGCCATTGCCGTGGCTTCGCCGCCGCCGATGCAGAGGGTCGCGAGGCCGCGCTTCTGGCCGTGAGTTTCGAGGGCACTGAGCAGGGTGGCGAGGAGGCGGGCGCCCGAGGCCCCGATGGGGTGTCCCAGGGCAGTCGCGCCGCCATGGACGTTCATCACCTCGCGGGCGATGCCGAGGTCGCGCATGGCGATCATCGCGACACAGGCGAAAGCTTCGTTGACTTCGTAGAGGTCGACATCGCCGACGCTCCAGCCGGCTTTCTCCAGCGCCTTACGAACGGCGGGGACGGGGGCGCTGGTGAAGAGGTTCGGCGCCTGGGCGTGGGCGGCGTGGGAGACGATCCGGGCGACAGGCTTGATCCCGAGACGCTCGGCAACGCTGGCGCGTGTGATGACGAGGGCGGCGGCGCCGTCGGAGATGCTGGAAGCGTTGGCGGCGGTGATGGTCCCGTCCTTGGCGAAGGCCGGCTTGAGGCCCGGGATCTTCTCCGGGTTTGACTTGCCGGGCTGCTCGTCGCAGGTGACGGTTTCTTCGCCCTTGCGGGTCTTCACCACGACGGGCGTGGTCTCCCGATCGAAAGCGCCGCTCTGGATCGCCTCGGTGGCGCGGCGGAGCGACTCGATCGCATATTCGTCCTGATGGGCGCGGGTGAATTGATATTCGCGGGCAGCGTCCTCCGCGAAGGTGCCCATCGCGCGGCCGGCATCATACGCGTCCTCGAGGCCGTCGAGCATCATGTGGTCGTACACCGTGTCGTGGCCGATGCGGGCGCCGGCCCGGTGCTTCTTCATGAGATAGGGCGAGTTGGACATCGACTCCATCCCGCCCGCCACGATCAGGTCCGACGAGCCGGCGGCGATCATGTCGTGGGCGAACATCGCCGCCTGCATGCCCGAGCCGCAGACCTTGTTGACGGTGGTCGCCTCGACCGACTTGGGGAGGCCGGCGCCCAGAGCGGCCTGACGCGCGGGGGCTTGGCCCAAGCCCGCGGGAAGAACGCAGCCCATGAAGATCTTGTCGACGTCGTCCCCGGAGACACCGGCGCGCTCGACGGCGGCCTGGACGGCGGCGGCGCCGAGTTCGGTCGCGGAGGCTCCGGCGAGGCTGCCCTGGAAGCTGCCCATCGGCGTGCGGGCATAGGAAAGGATGACGATGGGATCGGAAGTCATAGCTGCAGGGCTCCGAGCTACTCGAGCGGTGAGGTTCTGGGCGGCACATAGGCCGGGAGCGGCGCTTGTTCAAACCTTTGGGGCTCTGCTAGGGCCCCTCGCGACAGGAGATTTGCATGCTCGACGCTATGACGGGTGGGGGGCTCGATTTCGCGCTCGGCGAGATGGCCGACACCATCCGCGACACCACCCAGCGCTTCGCCGCCGACCGGATCGCGCCGCTCGCCGCCAGGATCGACGAGGAAGACTGGTTCCCTCTCGAGCTCTGGCCCGAAATGGGCGAGCTCGGGCTGCACGGCATCACCGTCGCCGAAGAGGATGGCGGCCTCGGGCTCGGCTATCTCGAGCATGTCGTCGCGCAGGAGGAAGTGGCGCGGGCGTCCGCCTCGGTGGGGCTCAGCTACGGCGCGCATTCCAACCTCTGCGTCAACCAGATCAGCCGCTGGGCGAACCCGGAGCAGAAGGCGAAATATCTGCCCAAGCTCATCTCAGGCGAACATGTCGGGAGCCTTGCCATGAGCGAGGCCGGCGCCGGCTCCGACGTCGTCTCGATGAAGCTCAAGGCCGACAAGGTGCAGGGCGGCTATGTGCTGAACGGCACCAAATTCTGGATCACCAACGCGCCCTACGCCAACACGCTCGTCGTCTACGCGAAGACGGGCGAGGGGTCGAAGGGCATCACCACCTTCATCATCGAGAAGGACATGCCGGGCTTCTCGATCGGGCAGAAGATCCCGAAGATGGGGATGCGCGGCTCGCCCACCGCCGAATTGGTGTTCAACGACTGCGAAGTGCCCGACGAGAATGTGATGGGGCCGGTGAACGGCGGCGCCGGCGTGCTGATGAGCGGGCTGGATTATGAGCGCACGGTGCTTGCCGGCATCCAGCTCGGCATCATGCAGGCCTGCCTCGACTGGGTGCTTCCCTACATCCGCGACAGGAAGCAGTTCGGAAAGCCGATCGGCGCCTTCCAGCTGATGCAGGCGAAGATCGCCGACATGTATGTCGCGCTGAATTCCGCTCGCGCCTATGTCTATGCGGTGGCGCGCGCGTGCGATGCGGGCAAGACGACGCGCTTCGATGCGGCAGGAGCGATCCTGCTGGCCTCCGAAAATGCGGTGAAGGTAAGCCTCGAGGCGATCCAGGCACTCGGCGGCGCGGGCTACACCAAGGACTGGCCGGTGGAGCGCTTCATGCGCGACGCCAAGCTGCTCGACATCGGCGCAGGCACCAACGAGATCCGGCGCATGCTGATCGGGCGCGAGCTGATCGGCGCATGAGCACAGCCGAGATTATCGAATGGTATGCCACCATCAGCGGCGTGATCGCGGCGCTGATGCTCGCCAGCGATCTCGGGCGAAAAGTGACCGGCTTCGGTTTCGTGCTGTTCTGCACCATGAACATCGCCTGGATCGTGCATGCGCGTTCCCAGCCCGAGGGCGGGGGGCTGATGTGGCAGAACGGCATCCTGTTCGCGGTCAACCTGCTTGGCGTCTATCAATATCTCTTGAGCGCCAAGAACCGGCGCAAGATGAAGGTCGTGGAAAAGGCGGTCGAGAAGTTCGAGGAGCGTGAGGCCGCCGAGGGCAAGGCGTGACGCAGCTCACCAGCAAGATCGACGAGGGATCGGAGACCTACCGGCGGTTCGCGGCGCACAACCGCGGGCTGGTCGAGGAGCTCCGCGGCAAAGTGGCAACGGCGGCGCTCGGAGGACCTGAGAAGCACCGGGAGCGTCACGTGAGCCGAGGCAAGCTCTTGCCGCGTGACCGCGTGACGCGGCTGCTCGATCCCGGCTCGCCGTTCCTTGAAGTGGGGCAGCTCGCGGCCAACGGAATGTATGGGGACGAAGCGCCCGGTGCAGGCGTGATCGCCGGCGTTGGCCGCGTCTCGGGACGCGAGACGATGATCGTCGCCAACGATCCGACCGTGAAGGGCGGCGCCTATTTTCCGCTTACCGTGAAGAAGCATCTGCGCGCGCAGGAAATCGCGATGCAGAACCGGCTGCCTTGCGCCTATCTGGTCGACAGCGGCGGCGCGAACCTGCCGCACCAGGCCGAGGTGTTCCCGGACCGCGAGCATTTCGGCCGCATCTTCTACAATCAGGCGCAGATGAGCGCGCAGGGCATCGCGCAGATCGCCTGCGTGATGGGGAGCTGCACCGCGGGCGGGGCGTACGTGCCCGCCATGAGCGATGAGACCGTGATCGTGCGCAACCAGGGCACGATCTTCCTCGGCGGACCGCCTTTGGTGAAGGCGGCGACGGGAGAGGTGATCTCGGCCGAGGATCTGGGCGGCGGCGACCTGCACGCGCGGCGCTCCGGCGTCGTCGATCATCTCGCCGACAATGACGAGCATGCGCTCTCGATCGTGCGCAGCATCGTCGCGCGGCTGAACAGTGTGAAGGCGGTGGATCTCGACCTTGCCGAGCCGGTCGAACCTAAATTCGATCCCGAAGAGCTTTACGGGATCATCCCGGACGACGTGCGCACGCCCTATGACGTGCGCGAGGTGATCGCCCGGACCGTCGACGGATCGGAGTTCCACGAGTTCAAGCAGCTTTACGGAAGCACTCTCGTTTGCGGCTTCGCGCGCATCTGGGGCATGCCGGTCGCGATCCTCGCGAACAACGGCATCCTGTTCAGCGAGAGCGCCTTGAAGGGCGCGCACTTCATTGAGCTCGCCTGCCAGCGGCGCACGCCCTTGCTGTTCCTGCAGAACATCTCCGGCTTCATGGTCGGCGGCAAATATGAAGCCGGCGGCATTGCCAAGGACGGCGCCAAACTAGTTACCGCCGTGGCGACCGCGCAGGTGCCGAAGGTGACGGTCCTGATCGGTGGCAGCTTCGGCGCTGGCAATTACGGCATGAACGGCCGCGCCTACGGCCCGCGCTTCCTCTTCACCTGGCCCAACAGCCGCATCAGCGTGATGGGCGGCGAGCAGGCGGCGAGCGTGCTGGCGACCGTGCACAAGGATGCGGAGAGCTGGACGCCGGAAGAAGCGGAGCAGTTCAAGGCGCCGATCCGCCAGCGCTACGAGGATGAGGGCAATCCCTATTATGCAACCGCGCGGCTGTGGGATGACGGCATCATCGATCCGGCGCAGACGCGGGACGTGCTGGGGCTTGCATTCGCGGCCGCGCTGAACGCACCGATCCCGGAGCGGGCTCAGTTTGGTCTGTTCAGGATGTGATGGGGATGCTCAGCTTCCTATCGTTCGCTCTGGCGATTGCATCACCGACCGCGGTTACGGCCGAGGCCGGCGATGAACAGGAGATACTCACCGTCATTGATAGGCTGGACGACGAAGTCATTAGCGCGACTTGGCCGGATGCAACGCTGACCTTCAGCAACTCTCCTAGGTCAAACCCCGATCGGACGCGGCTGTGGCGTGACGTTCCTGGTAATCAGCTAAACTTCCGGTCGCGGATTGAGAGGAGCCAAATCGCGATCAACGGTGATCGAGCCACAGCCTACGTCGCTAGGTCCGGGCGCTGGTATCTTGCCGATCGCTACACTGGTGAATACGCTACGATTTACGATTACCATGTGCTCCACCGACGCGGGGGCGGGGGCGGGTGGAAAGTTTCATCAACGGCGAGGCGAGTAAACCACCGCCTTGAAAGCGCCTCCTCGCGTCGCTTTCCGAGGGTGAGGCGATGATCCGCTCCTTACTTATCGCGAACCGAGGCGAAATCGCCTGCAGGATCATTCGCACCGCGCGGCGGCTGGGGGTTCGCACTGTTGCCGTCTATTCCGACGCGGACGCCAAGGCGCTGCATGTACGTGAGGCGGATGACGCCTTCCATATTGGGCCGAGCCCGGCGCGGGAGAGCTACCTCGTCGGCGAGAAAATTCTCGCCGCCGCTCGGGCGACGGGCGCGGAGGCGATCCACCCGGGATACGGGTTTCTTTCCGAGAATGCCGGTTTCGCGCAGACGGTGATCGACGCCCGGCTGGTCTGGGTCGGGCCGAAACCTTCCTCCATCCGGGCGATGGGGCTGAAGGACGCGGCCAAGAAGCTGATGGACGCGGCTGGGGTGCCGACCACGCCCGGCTATCTCGGCGAGGATCAGTCGCCGGAGCGGCTGCACGCTGAAGCGGACGCGATCGGCTATCCGGTGCTGATCAAGGCGGTGGCCGGCGGCGGTGGCAAGGGGATGCGGCGGGTGAATGCGTCCGCCGAATTCCAGGACATGCTGCAAAGCTGCAAGCGCGAGGCGGCCGCCAGCTTCGGCGACGACCGCGTGCTGATCGAGAAATATATCCTGCGCCCTCGCCATATCGAGGTGCAGGTGTTCGGCGACAGCCACGGCAACGTCGTCCACCTGTTTGAGCGCGACTGCTCGCTGCAGCGCCGCCACCAGAAGGTGATCGAAGAAGCGCCCGCGCCCGGCATGGACGAGGCGACCCGGGCGGCGGTGTGCGGCGCGGCGGTGAAAGCCGCGCAGGCGGTGGATTATGTCGGGGCGGGGACGATCGAGTTCATCGCCGACGCGTCCGAGGGGCTGAAGCCCGACCGCATCTGGTTCATGGAAATGAACACCCGGCTTCAGGTCGAGCATCCGGTGACGGAGGAGATTACCGGGCAGGATCTCGTCGAATGGCAGCTCCGCGTAGCATCGGGCGAGCCCCTGCCGCTGCGACAGGACGACCTCGCCATCCGGGGCTGGGCGATGGAGGCGCGGCTTTACGCCGAGGATCCCACGCATGAGTTCCTGCCCTCGACGGGGCGGCTCGATCATTTCGTGCTCGGCGGGCGCATGCGCGCGGACACCGGAGTCGAGGAGGGGGACCAGATCAGCCCCTATTACGACCCCATGATCGCCAAGCTGATCGCCACCGGCGGCTCGCGCGAGGAGGCGATCGACCGGCTGGTCGCCACGCTGGAGCAGGTCGAGGTCTGGCCCGTGAAGACCAACGCCGCCTTCCTGGCGCGCGCGGCTGCGGATCCGGATTTTCGGGCGGGGGAAGTGGACACCGCCTTCATCCCGTCGAAGATCGACAGCCTCGTTCCCGATTCCGCTCCGCCGGAAGGCGTATGGGCGCTGGCGGCGAACGCGATGCTTGCGTCTGATTTCGGCGGCCGCTTCGAGACGCTCGATCCCTGGACGGCGCTGCAGGGGTTCCGCGCCAATGCGGACGCGGACCTTCGTGTCTCGCTCCGGCACGGGCATGACACGCGCAGCATCGTCGCGGCCGAGCAGGAGCCTGAGGGTGTCGCCACCGCCCATGGCGACACGATGCTGGTCTTCTCCGAAGGTCAGGCCTTCGCCTTCACCCTGCCGGGAAGCGGCGGCGGGGCAGGGGGCGGCGGCGCCTCGGACGGGACCCTGCTCTCGCCCATGCCGGGCCGCGTTATTGCCGTGGACGTGCGGCAGGGAGACCGCGTGGCGAAGGGGCAGAAGCTGCTGACGCTCGAGGCGATGAAGATGGAGCATAGCCTGCTCGCGCCCTTCAACGGCCAGGTGAGCGAGCTCAATGCGACTGCGGGCGAGCAGGTGACCGAGGGGACTTTGCTGGTGCGCATCGAGAAGGCCGAGGACTGATGCCCGGCCGCTATTTCGACGAATGGGCGGTAGGCGACCGGCTGCAGCATCAGCCGCATCGAACCGTGACGGAGACGGACAATCTCCTCATCTCCACGCTGACGCACAATCCGCAGCCGCTGCACCTCGATGCGGAATATGCCGCCGGCACCGAGTTCGGCCGGATCATCGTCAACGGCACCTTCACCTTCGCCTTGATGGTGGGATTGTCGGTGGGCGACACGACACTCGGCACGCTGGTAGCCAACCTCGGCTACGACAAGGTGCGGATGCCGAAACCCGTGTTCATCGGCGACACGCTGCGGGCGGAGACCGAGGTGATCGCGCTCAAGGAGTCGAAGTCGCGGCCGGATGCGGGGATCGTCACGTTCGAGCACCGCATGCTCAACCAGCGCGACGAGCTGGTCTGCCTGTGCGAACGGACCGCGTTGATGCAGCGGCGGCCGGGATGAGGCTGCGCTCGCTTCTGTTCGTGCCCGGCGACCGGCCGGATCGGATG
>NZ_CADCWD010000030.1 GCF_902806315.1 uncultured Sphingosinicella sp. | reverse complement strand
TTTGCCCGAGTTCGTGCCTTATCTCGGCATCCTGGTCGCCGGCATCCCGGCCATTCTTCTCGGTTTCGGGCAGGGGACCGATACCGGCCTGTGGACGATCGGAGTGCTGATCGCCGTGCAGCAGATCCAGGGCAACCTCGTCATGCCGCTCCTCCAGAACCGCATGGTCGACCTGCCGCCAGCGGTCACGATCTTCGGCATCATCGCGGCCGGCATCCTGTTCGGAGTGGCGGGCGTGCTGCTGGCGACGCCGCTGACGATCGTGGTGCTGGTTCTGGTACGGCGCCTCTATCTGGAAGAGGACAAGCATGAGGTGCTCGCGAGCGGCGGCGCGTCGTCTACGTCCCCGCCGCTGTCGAACGGCGGCCAAGCCTCGACTTAAGGTATTCTCCACGTGATGCGGGCAGTCAGCACGCTTCGTGCAGGCTTTCCTGCCGCGTCGAGAGCAGGAGAAAATTTGGCGCGTTGCAGAAACACGCTGCAGCTCATGGCGTCCAGCGATGCGATGCCGCTTGTCTCCTCGACCATGCAGTCCTTGAGCGCTCCAGTCTCGTCCACCATCATCATGAACCGCGTAGAACCGCTTGCGCGCTCTCGGATTGCTTGGGCCGGGTAATCGCTGTCGGAGATGAGGCTGTGGAGCGGCTTCAGCACTGTTGCACCTTTGCTCAACTGAGAGGCCGCCGCCTCTTCTACATTCCAGTGTTTGCGAAGATCGGCGTTGCATGTGTCGAGTGATTTCAACACGGACCCGATGCCGGGCAGCGGAAAACGCTCCTCGATCGTCACTCCTGCCTTGATCGCGATTTCCCCGGCAGCCTGGAGTCCATCCAGCGCCGCCCGATCGAAATTGATCCAGATGATGTCGCGCTTCTTGTCGGCGGATTCGAAACGGAGGCCGGTGGTCTTGGCCTTTTCGGAAGTGATGGTGGTCGTGACGGCAAAATGATGAGGCGTCGACACGCGGCCGGGCCGCGCGACCATCAGTCTCACCACAGTGCCATTGGGCGAGGGGCGGAACGCAAGCGTCACCGGCTTCTCCGCCGGCCCATAGTTCCGCGCGGCCGTGCAGGCGGTGTCGCCATAGTCCACCTGCCACTTCCCGATCGGCTGGCGAGGAGGCGCCGCGGAGGCCGGCTGGTGAGTGACAAGGCCTGCGGAGGCGAAGAGGAGGGCAACAAAATGCGTCTTCATGGTCAACATCTGCCACGCTGCCCGGCAGCCAGCAATTGCGGTTACCCGCACGGACATCCTTGCGAAGGGCAACGGAAACTCGGGGTCATGGAGAGAAGGAAAGCTCCGCGCGTGGCGCTTCGATCTCCGGATGTGCCGCTGGGCTTGGCTGCCGGTCGGGTGCGGGCGTCCGCGGCGCCGCGGCGGCGGAGGCGAGGAGGGTGGTCAGCAGGAGCTGGATGTCGTGCGGCCCCAATTGCATGGCGAGCTGGCGAGCGGCGAGGCCAGTGCTGGCGTCTTTCAGGAGCCTGCTCCAGAGCGCTTCGATCGCCCCCTGGTCTTCGTGGCGGAAGTCCGGCGGCAGCAGCCCCTGCTGCAGCGCCACCAGAACGATCGGACGGAGCTGCGCTTCTCCTTCCGCTAGCCGTTGCGCCAGCTCCGCGGAGTCGCCGCGCAGGATGGCGGCGCATTGCTGAAGCGCTTTAAGGGCGATCATCCGGCGAAGCTCGCGGCGATGCGTCAACAGGCGTTCGCCGGTGAGCGGATTGATCCCTTGTTCGGCCGAAACGATCTGCGCTTCGGCGGACAGAAGCTCGTTCTCGGTGGCCGAACGGCCATGGCTGCGGTAATGCTCGATCGGAGCGGCAAGAAAGCTTTTGACGGCTGGCACGAAGTCCAGGTCGAGCCGGTTGTGCTTGGAGAACATGCCGCTCGCTTGCACCAGCAATGCGTCCACCTGCTGCTTCCGGGCATGCAGGAAACCGAGCATGGATTACTCGAACTCAACCGTAGGGCGGACCTGCCCGGTTTCGTCATCCTTGATGGATCGGATGTAGAAGCCCTCTTCCGTGAGGTCGGCCTTGATGACGAATACGGATGCATCGGTGCTGCCGTTCTTGACGACCTGCGTCTCGGGATTGACGAGCAGGCTTCGAATGTCGGTGTTGCTGACCGCCGTGTTGTTGCTGATCGTCTGCAGCACCTCGGCCCTGCTTTTGGCGAGCGATTTGCCCTCCGGGTCGGTGCGTTTGTACTGATCGACCAGCTGCGCGTCGGCGAGTGCTCGCTCGAAGATGCGCGGCCACATGTCCTGGACGATCGCATTGGGCTTTGTGGGGTCGGGATTGCTGCTCAACAGCTCCCAGAAAGTGTTGGCGAGCGCCTCGACCGTCTCCTCGGGCGCGCGGGCAGGGGAGACGGGTCCCCCCGTTCTGGTGACGATCGGCCGCCCCACGATCGGCCGGGTCGGCAGCGGCCGTATCTCGATCGGCCGAGTGACGGGCGGGCGGGGCTGAAACGGTTCCTGGCCGCTGGCGCGAACCGTTCCGACGACCTCCTGCGTCTGTGCCGCGATGAAGGCCATGAACGCGTCGGCCGGCATGACGAACCGGACAGTCTGCGCGAAGCGGGCCCCGGAGACGAGCACCGGAATGGTGAGCTGCATGGTCGGCACCTTGAAACGGGGCACCGAGAAGTGCTGCATGATCTCGTCCTTGGCATAAGCCTCGGCGACGGCGCGGGAGTAGGCATCCGCCGTTTCCCGCGCCCGGATCATCTCCCGAAAGATGTAGCCGGCATAATCGGCCAGCGTGATTTCAGCCATGGCCGGGCCGCTCCATCCTCGTCGTCATCGGTCTCAGGCTGCTAGCATGCCCAAGATGCGCTCGAGGCCGGGCGGGATCTCGTCCTGCACGGCCTTCACATTGACGTTGATCGAATATTCCTTCTCCACCTTCACGCCCGACGCGGTCTGCCGCTGGTAGGACGCGGACACCTTGAAGCTGACCGGCCCCCAGCCACCCTTGGCTTCGAGCCCGACGTTCAGCTTGTCGCTGACGGACGAGGTCTCGACCGAGTTGAGCTTGGCATTGAAGTTGATGATGACATGCTCGATCCGAAGTGAGGGGATCGGCAGCATCGCGATCAGCGGCACACGCACTGCGCGTGTGGTCTCGACCGGATTGCCCTGCTCGTCGACGTCGCTTTTCTTGTGGGTGAAATCGACCATGACGAGTTCGGCCGTGCCGCCATCGCCCTCCGCTTGCTTGAAGCCGACCTTCTGAATGAAGTCGACCGTGGCCAGCGACGAAGCGACCTGCGCGTCGACCGCAGCCTGAAGCGGCCCCGATACCATCTTGCGAAAGTCGATATTGTTCAGCTCGCTCGCCAAATTGGTGTTCGGAGCGGCAGCGATGCCCGGAGCGCTGGCCACCAGAGTGTGGGAACCCTCACCCGCGATCACCGCCAGCTTTTCGAACTTGCTGGCCAGCGCGCGGGCGCTCGGTCCGTTCATTTCAGCGGCTCCCTCGCCGCTCAGCAACTGAGAATAAGGTGTTCTTGGCGTATCGCTCATCGTAACCTCCTCTTGTTCCCTGTTTCTTGGCTTCATCCCATTCAGTTCAGCCTGAGACCGTGATCCGCATCGGCACCCTTTGCGGACTGCCGAAAGGATCGCCCTTCACGAATTGCACATCGGCGGCCCCAGCCGAGCGCCCGCGGAGGAGGACCAGATTGGGTCCACCCTCGGGAGCGAGCGGTTCGCCTTGGCTCACGATCGCGTGGTTGAAGATGCCGAGCATCTCGACCGGACCGTCCTCGGGTTCGACGATGCAGCCGCTCGCATTCGCGGCCACAACGTCACCGAGGCCGATCCGAAGGTCGGACGACAACCCTTCCTGTCCCTCGAGATCGACGAACCTTGGCATGGTCGAACCTCTCAAGAGGCTTGCTCGAGTGCCTCCTCCGGCGAATGCACGTCCTCGGCCTCGCCCCAATCGTCCTCGTAATAATCCTCGGAAGCATCCTCGTCATATTGCTCATCGAGCATGCTGCCGAAGCCGCTGAAGCCGCCGATCGAACCGGCTTTCGGATAGATACGGCCGACAAAGGCGTGATCGTTGGCGTTGATGTCCTTGCCGCCAAGGATCGGACGACCATCCTTGGTGATCGTCCCGGGCAACTGGTAGCACATGATGGAGGTCTGATCGGGCGGCGTCGACAGGAGCGAGCGCTCGTCCAGCGGTGTCAGGACCTGCGCATCGACCATGGCCTGGTCCCAGCCCTGCGTCCGGCGGAAATATTCGTAGGCCTTCTGCCGGTCGATGCGGCTGATCAGCGCCTGCCGCATATGTTCGTGCGGGAAGCCGAGCGTGTGGCCGGCCTTGTGACGGACGACGCGGCGGAACTCGTCTTCCGACGTGTTCATCGTGAACCCCTCCAGGTTCATGGTCTGCCGGTTTCTCGGGATCAGCAGCACGTCCGTTCCCAGATAAGAATAATAGCCGCCCCCTCCGCGGGAGATGCGGATCGTTCCCGTTCCCGAAGTCTCGGCGAAGGTGATGCAGCCGGTCCGCGTCCAAGCGTTCAGGTGGCTGACGATGCGCCGTCTGAGATCGGCCGGCGTCGTCTCCATGAAGCTGACGGAGAGGGTTCGCGGACGCGGTCCCCAATATTTGGACGTGAGTGCCGCGATAAAGAGCGGTTGAAGGGGCTGCACGCCTTCCACGGTCCGGCCGAACGGCGCCAGAGCCGGCGAATTGACGGGGTTCAGGAGGTAAGCGACCTCCGCCGCCTTCGCGTGGAGCCGCTTGGGCAAGGATTTGGGAACGCAACTGGCGTGCGGTTCGCCGCCGCCATGATCGTGGTCGTGGCCACCGCCACCGTCTTGTTCGGACTCCCTCAGGACTCCGTCGACCACTTCGTTGATCTTGGTTAACGCTTCGAGCAATCTGCTGTCATGTTCAGCCACAGACGTTCTCCCCGCTGATAGTGCAGTTAGCGAACCCAGCTGGCCCACACGGGGATTGAAGCACTCAAGTCAGGCTTGCGTACAGCAGACCCCGTTCAGCTGTGGCGAGAGATTAGTCCCCCGGACGAGGCAGAGCTGTCGCTCTTGTTAACTAAATTTTTTAATCTTTGTTATCAGACCGGTCGGCTCGCCAGCGCGTCGGCTTCGAGCTGCTCGCGCTCATCCGTGTCCGATGCGACCATTCGTTTGCCGAGCACCAGCTTGAAGGCGAGGAAGGCAACGCCTGCCACCGCGGCGAAGCCGGCGTGGAGCAGCCAGAAGCTGGTCGTCGGCATAGTCTCGAACCACCCGCCAACATAACCGACCAGTGCATTCGCCCCGAAGAACGCTAGATAATAGAGCCCGATCACGGTCGCATTGATCGCCTTGGGCGCCACCTTCGCAAACAAAGCCAGGCTGACCGGCAGCATGTGGGCGAAGCCGATGCTGTTGAGGAGGTGGAACATGACCGGCCAGAACAGCCCGATCTTCTCGCCCGGTGGAGTGGTGGACGCGGCGGCGACGAGGCAGAGCATGCCGAGGACGGAGAAGGCCGAGCCGATGATGATCTTGGTGACTTCGTCCGGTTCGCGCCGGCGCTTGCCGTACCAGCGGTAGAAGAGAGCGACGCCTGCGAGGAAGCTGACGCTGACCACCGCGTCCAGTGTGACGAGCCAACTGGTCGGCAGCTTGGTGCCCATGAAGGTGAGGTCGAACGCGCGGTCGCCCCAGATAAGATAGGCGTTGAAGATCTGGTTGTTGGGCACGATCGCGACGGCGAGCACGGGAATGAGCAGGATGAGCGCGACGACCGCGGTCCAATCGTGGCGCTGCAAGCGGGGCGCGGCGGCGCGCTCGGCGCGTCCTTGCGCCTCGAAATGCTCGCGGGGCAGGTATTTCTGGCCGGCGACGTAAATCGCGAGGCCGATCAGCATGCCGACGCCGGCCGCTCCGAAGCCCCAATGCCAGCCGACTTTTTCGCCCAATGTGCCGACGACGAGCGGCGAGGCGATCACGCCCGCGTTGATGCCGAGATAGAAGATCTGGAACGCGTCGGCGCGGCGGAGGTCCTCCGGCTTGTAGAGCGAGCCGACCTGGCTGGCGATATTGCCCTTGAACATGCCCGAGCCGAGCACGAGGCAGAGGAGCGCCAACAGGAAGGTCACTTCAAATGCCATCAGAAAGTGGCCGACGGCCATGGTGATCGCCCCCAGCAGCACCGTGCGCCGCTTGCCGAGCACGCGATCGGCGAGGAAGCCGCCCAGGATCGGGGTCAGGTAGACGGAGGCGGCGTAAGTGCCGAAGATCGCGGAGGCGAGCGGCTGGCCGTCTATGCCGCCGTAGAAGGCGCGCAAGGCTTCGAACCCGGCGACATTCTCGACATGACCCGCCAGCAGCAGCTCCTTGGTCATGTAGAGGACGAGCAGGGCCTGCATGCCGTAGAACGAGAAGCGCTCCCAAGCTTCGGTGAAGGCGAGGTAGCCGAGGCCCTTGGGATGGCCGAGGAAGGCGCGGTCATGCCTGTCGGAAGTCGTCCCTGAGCGGGTCGAAGGATCGAGCTCGGGCGTCGGTTCGGTCAGGGTCATCGCAGCGCTCCTTTTCCCGAACCGCAGCCTATCGGCCATTCGCCGCCGCGCCAGAGGCTTTCGACGGAACGCAAATCCCGGTGCGGAGGAGCGGACTCGGCTCTGGCCCGTTGAACGACCATGTTGATGGCAGGACCCGACCCGAGGGGAGCGACGCGAGAGGCGTTTGGAAGGG
This sequence comes from uncultured Sphingosinicella sp., assembly GCF_902806315.1. Taxonomy (GTDB): domain Bacteria; phylum Pseudomonadota; class Alphaproteobacteria; order Sphingomonadales; family Sphingomonadaceae; genus Allosphingosinicella. The sequence goes on along the minus strand of NZ_CADCWD010000030.1, from coordinate 17,167 downwards.
CGATCGAGCGGTTCGACCAGGACCGTCCGGTGCTGATCCTGGGCCACTTCGATGCCGACGGGCTCTCTGCCGTCGCAATCCTGAAACGAGCGCTCGATCGCGCAGGCCGGCCTGCCGACGTGCGGCTGGTCGGGAAAGGCGAAAATCCTTGGAGCGACGCGCTGACGGCGGAGCTTGCCGAACGCGCGCCCGGGGGCCTGATCGTCGCCGATCTGGGTGTTCGCGGGGGCGAGCTACTGTCGGGCGTCGCCACGGTCATCGTCGACCATCACGTCCCTACCGGCACTCCGGGCGAGGCCGTCATCATCAGCGGCCATGGACTGGAGCCGGAGCCGACCTCGGCCTTGCTTGCTTATTGGTGCGCGCAGGCGGTCGGCGAGACGAAGGACCTGCTCTGGCTGGCCGCGATCGGGCTCATCGGCGACGTGGCCGAAGCTGCCGGCTTCCCTGAAATGGCCGAGGCGCAGCAGCGCTACGGCAAGACGGCACTGCGCGACGCCGTGTCGCTCCTCAACGCGCCACGGCGGGCGGCCGCCGCTGATGCTGGGCCTGCGCTTGCATTGCTGCTGAAGGGCGAGGGGCCGAAGGACGTCACGTCCGGACGATATCCGGAAACGCAGCTTCTGCTTGCGGCGAGGGAGGAGGTGAAGGGGGAGCTCGATAGAGCCAAGCGCGTGGGCCCGAAGGTGCGGGGGGATGTTGCGCTGATTCGCTTTGAATCGGCGTGCCAGATCCACCCGCTGGTGGCGCAGCAATGGCGTGGGCGGCTCAAGGACAAGATCGTGCTCGCCGCGAACACGGGATATCGTCCGGGCTGGGTGCATTTCGCGGCGCGCACGGCAACCGAAGCCAATCTCATTGAGTTTCTGGCGGAGCGCCGCCCCGCCGGCGCGGACGAAAATTACGGCAGCGGGCACATCAAGGCGACCGGCGGCGCGCTCAGGCCAGAGGACTGGAACGAGTTCGTGAGCGGCCTCGGCTTCCCGGAAGAGAAGGTGGACGCATGAGCGAATTTGGACAGGAGCGGCCGCTCAGGCTTGGCTTCCCCGTAAAGGTGATGGGCAAGGCGGGGCTCAAGAGCAACGACACGCGCCGATGGCAGAAGAACCCGCACCTCAAATGCTCACTGGAGCATGTCGATCAGGTGCTGGACTATCTGCACTCGGTAGGCCTGAACATGTACCGGCTGAGCTCGGACCTGGCGCCCTACGCCACGCATCCCGACATGCCGCAATTCCACAACATGGTCGCGGAGAGCGACGCCGAGCTTGCCGCCTTCGGGCGCAAGGCGCGGAACTATGACATCCGCCTCTCCTTTCACCCCTCCCAATATGTGCTGCTGAACAGCCCCAATCCCGAGCTCACCAAGAAGAGCATCTGGGACTTGGCATCCCAGGCCGAAATGCTCGACCGGATGGGAGCGGGCGACGAGGCGGTGCTCGTCACTCACGTGGGCGGCGTCTACGGCGAGCATGAGACGAGCCGGGCGCGCTGGATCGAAGGCTGGGGGCAGTGCCCGGAGCACGTGAAGAAGCGGCTGGTGCTCGAGAATGACGACATCCGCTTCTCGGCTGCCGACGCGCTCTGGATCCACGAGCGCACCGGCGTGCGGCTGATCTTCGACTATCAGCATTTCTGGTGCCTCAATCCCGAGCGATTGGACATGAGGGCCACCCTGGAGGCGTTCCTGAAGACCTGGCCGGAAGGCGTGCGACCCAAGATCCACTTCTCGTCACCCCGTACCGAGATGCGCGAGGTGAAGAGGACCATCACGGCGAAGCAGCGCGAGGCGGCACAGGCTGGCGGGAAGCCCAAGAAAGGCGAGACCACCAAGGCTCCGGTGAAGGCGACGGCGCGCGTCAAAACGGTGCTGCTGCCGCCGATCTGGACCGGGCATTCCGATTTCACCAATCCCTTCGAGTTCGCGACCTTCATGCGGATGGCCGATGGTCTCGACTTCGACGTGATGATGGAGGGCAAGTCTAAGGACATCAGTCTCCTGAAGCTCCGGCCCGACCTCCTCCGCTTCGCGCCGGACGTGGCGGCGCGGTTCGGGATCTATGCCGATGATGCCGACCAGCTTGCCGCCGACGAGCGGCGGCTCGAAGCCGGCGTTTCGGCCGACGATGAGGCAGATGTGGACGAAGGCGACGCGGCGCGGATTCCCAAAGCCGCCTGAGGCGAGCTAGCCCTTCGTGTCCCTCAGCGTGAAGCCGATCCGCAAGGTGACCTGATAGTGGGCAAGGCGGCCGCCTTCGACGTGGCCGCGGGTTTCCTTCACTTCGAACCAGCCGATATCGTCGATCGTCTGCGAAGCGCGGCGGATGGCGCCTTCAATGGCGTCTTCGATGCTGGTCGGCGAACTTCCGACGATTTCGATGATCTTGTAGACATGGTCGCTCATGGTCCCGCTCCTGCTGTTATACCGGGTGGCGAACGGCGCAACGCGGCTTTCGTTTCACCGCCGCACTTGCGCCCTGCTGGTGGCCGGATAGGCTGACGCGTCCGCAGGAGAGATAGATGCGCTGTTCGACCCGAGTTCTTCTTGCCGCTTTGCTGCTCGGTACGGCGGCGCCAGGCGCCGCAGCGCCTGCGGACGATTTCCGCCGGCTGATGGAAGAGCATTACGCCTGGCTGCTGCGCGAGAATCCGGTGCAGGCGACGGCGCTCGGCGTGCGCGAGCATGATGCGCGGGTCGAGGATGTCAGCGCCGGCGCGCGCGACCGCAGGGCCGGAGAGGCACAGGGGTTCCTGACGCGGCTGAATGGGATACCGGTGGCGCAGCTGAGCACGGCTGACCGGACCAACCATGCGATCCTCAGACGCACGCTTGCGGAGACGGTGGAGGCGAACCGATACCCTCAGCGCACGATGCTCTTCACGACCTATTATGGCTGGCATCAGGGCTTCGTCAGCATGGCCGGCAACCTGCCATTCCGGACGCGGGCCGACTATCAGAGCTACCTGACTCGGCTCGCGCAATATCCGCAGCTCAACGATGCCGCGCTCGGCATCACGGCTGAAGCGGTGCGGGGTGGCTATGTTCTGCCCTGCTCCGTGCTCGGCAATCACGAGAAGAGCATCGCCGGCGTGATCGCGGAGGATCCGGCCAAGTCGCGATTCTACGAGCCGTTCACGAACCCGAAGCCGGCGGACGTCAGCGACGCCGATTGGGCGACGATGCAGGCGCGGGCCCGGGAAGTGATCTCGGGCGTGCTGAACCCTGCTTATGCCAAGCATCGCGACTTCTACCGCGCTTCCTACGCGCCGAAATGCGCGAAGAGCGACAGCATCTCGGCGCAGAAGGGTGGGCGCGAATATTACGCCTTCCGGGTGCGGCAGGAGACGACGACCGAGCTGACGCCGGACCAGATCCACCGGATCGGCCTTGCCGAGGCCAAGCGGATCCGGGCCGAGATGGAGCGGGTGGCGAAGGAAGCGGGCTTTGCCAGCCGCGAGGCCTTCATCCAGGACCTGCGCACCAACCCGCAATATTATGCGAAGACGCCCGAGGAGCTGCTGAAGGCGACGGCGATCGTCACGAAGGCGATCGACGGCCGCATGCCCGGCCTGTTCAAGACGCTGCCGCGTCTGCCTTACGGCATCCGCGCGATCCCGGCCGAAACGGCTGAAGGCACCACGACCGCTTATTATAATGGCGGATCGCCGGAGAGCGGGATCGCCGGCACTTATTATGTGAACACCTCGAAACTGAACCAGCGGCCGCTCTGGGAAATACCGGCGCTGAGCCTCCATGAGGCGGTGCCCGGGCATCATCACCAGATCGCGCTGGCGCAGGAGCTTGAGATCGCGCCCTTCCGGCGCAACTTCACCGGTTTCACCGCCTTCACGGAAGGCTGGGGGCTCTATTCCGAAAGCCTAGGCCAGGAGATGGGGCTCTACGACACGCCCGCGAAGAAGATGGGGCAGCTTTCCTACCAGATGTGGCGGGCGGCGCGGCTGGTTGTGGACACCGGCATCCATTCCAAGGGCTGGGACAAGGCCCGGGCAGTCGCGTTCATGCGCGAGAATACAGCGCTTAGCGACGCCAATATTGACGCCGAGGTGAACCGCTACATCAGCTGGCCGGGCCAGGCGCTGGGCTACATGATCGGCAACATCCGCATTCGTGAACTGCGCGCTAAGGCGGAGAAGGCGCTCGGCGCCAAGTTCGACCTGCGCCGCTTCCACGATGCGGTTCTGCTGCAGGGCTCAGTGCCGCTCGACGTGCTCGAGCGGCAGGTGAACGAGTGGATCGACGCGGAGCGCGGCCGGGCGGCTTGAGCCGCCCGGCGAGCCTCAGCGGGGTTCTTGCGTGTTGGACGGGTTCGGAGACTGGTCGCGATCGATCCCGACCTGGCTCTTGTTTATCGCCTGAGCGAGGCAACCGCTCTGACCGCCGGGGCCGACGGTCGAGCAACTGCTGATGCCCGTGGCGGTCGCCTCTCGGATCTCCTGCTGACGCTGAAGCCTGCTTTGTTGGTCGCCGGGAGCGGGGGGCGTCGTGCCGCGGGGCAGGCGGTAGCGCTCGGATTCGGGCCGGCGGGCGCAGACGATGATCTCGTCGCCCGCGCCGCGTGGGCATCGATCGTTGCCGAAGATGATCACTTGCCGCACGCGATCGCGCTGGGCGTACGCAGGAGGCGCGGTAACGGGCATTGCGCCGAGCGCGGCGGCGGCGAACAACGTCGCCTTATTCAAGAGGCTGGTCTTCATGTCGGCTCTCCGACTGTTTCCGTTTGAGAAACAAGCGGATGAGCCGGCGAAGGGTTCCGCTTATCTGGGCTGGCTGGCCTCGGCTTCTACCGCCTCGGCGTCCGCGTCGATGCGGCCGAGCCGCTCCTGCCGAGCCTGCTCGATGAGCGCGTTCCAATTGACCGTCTCGCTGCCCTGCCGCTCGGCGCGAGCCTGGGCGACAAGCTGGTTGAAGCAGCCGGTCTGGCCACCCGGACCCACCGGCGAGCAGCTGTCGGTGCCCGTGCGGCCGACGTAGCTGAGCTCGATCGCTCTATTGTACCAGCTGTTGCTCTGCGGATCGTTCGTCGTGCGCAGATTCTCGGGAATGCGGTAGCGATCGCCTTCGGGCAGCTTCGCGCAGACGTTTATCTGTTCGTCCGTGCTCGGCGGGCACGTGTCGTTTCCAAAGATGATGAGCTGGTTGACGCGCGCGTCGTCCGGCCCTGCCACAGCGCCGGCGGCGTCGCCCGGGCTCGGTGTGACGGTCGTCGCGGTCGGACCGGCCGGCGCTTGCGGCGGAATGCTTGGCGAGACCTGCGCGGTCGCAGGCGCGGCCGAGGCGAGGAGGGCGCCCGCGGCGAACAGGAAGGACTTCATCGAATCAGATCCTTTTCGAAAGGGAGATGGCCGCGCGGCAGCCGGCGCGGATAAGGGCGGAGAGGATCGGATAGCCGAACGTGTTCTCGGCCCCGTGCTGGATGGCGAGCTCGCGATGCTCGACCTCTTCGGCTTGAAACTCGGCGATAGTGGCGCCGAGATCGGGCTCGTCGTCGCCGAGGATGAGGCGCTGTTCCTCATAATGCTTGTCGATCTCGGTTTCGACCGCGGCGGTGCAGGCCATGGCGGCGTCGGGGCCGATCAGGGCAGTCACGGCGCCGAGCGCGTAGCCCGCGACGTTCCACATAGGCTGGAGGACAGTCGGACGAACGCCGCGTTCGATCATCATCCGGTCGAATTCGGTCAGATGACGCTCTTCCTGGAAGGCCATGCGCGCGATGGTGCGGGACGCGGGCTGGCGGTCGCCCAGCACCGCCAACTGGCCGGCATAGATCCGGGTCGCGCCATATTCGCCGGCCTGATCGACGCGGATCATCGAGGGGATGTCGGCGCGGCTGTCGCCCGGCCGCCAGCGCGGGGCGGGAGCGCTCATGCGGCTGCTGCCTGTCGCGGGCGCCTGAGGCTCAGCCAGAGTATCGCCACTGCCGATCCGATCGAGATCACCGCGTTCCATGCTGCCATAGATAGGCCGAGGAACGAGAATTGCACCTGATCGCATCGAACGAGCGGGGTGGCGAGAATATCCTTGAGGAGGTCGGCGCCTGTACGGCCCGACGCGGCGGACGAGCACTGGGTGATGCCTTCGAAGATGCCCGCCTCGACGCCGGCATGGTAGAGCCCGATGAGCCCGCTGGTGAGGATGGCCAGCGCCGCCAGCCACACGAAGCTGCGACCGCGATCAGCGGCCCGGCGCATGGCGAAGGAGCCGAGTGCAAGCGCCAGGGCGGCATAATGGGGCCAGCGCTGCCAGTGGCACATCTCGCACGGATAGAGGCCGCCGAGATATTGCGAGCCGAGCGCCCCGGCGAGCAGGGCCGCCGGGACAAATAACGCGAGTAGCCGGGCCTTTTCGAGACTATTCACGCCTTGCCTTCACCTCTCGCCGTGCCGGTCCTAGCTATCGGCCGCCAAAGCTGCAAACTTGCTGAACAAGGCCGAAGCGTGCATCGCGCGCGCCAATCGGGTAGGACGAGGCGCTTGCGGGAGAGAAGCGTGCGGTTTTTGATCGTGTTGACGGCAGCCTTGTGCCTGGTCGGATGCGGCGGTTCGTCGGGCAATGCCGAAGAGAACATGAAGGCGCCTCCCGGAATGGCATCGGAGATCACGGTGGAGCTGCCGCCGCCGGCAGAGCCCGCCAAGGTGGAAGTGGCGGGGCCGACCGGCCGATCCGGCAGCTACAGCTTGGGCCCGGTCGAGCCGCAGAGCGTCACCGCCGCGTGGGCGGGCGTGCTCCGCAAGAACAATTTCCCTTGCGATCGCATCACTTCGGCGCGCCAGCTCAGGAGCGACGGCGGCCGCGCGATGGGGATCTACAAGATCGAATGCGGTTCCGGTGCGACTTATCAGGGCACGCGTCGCAACGGCAACGTGCGGTTCCGGCGCTGGACAGGGCAGCTGGGCCGCGCCTGAAGCGCGTCAGGAGGCGCCCTGCTGCGGAGACGGCGGCTTCGGCCGGGCGCTTAGCAGCTGCTCGGACTTAGCGATCATCTCGTTATTGAGGTCGATGCTCTCCCGGAGCATCCTTTGTGACGCTTCCTCGCGGACAAGCGCCTCTTCACGGTCGTTACGCGCAATCATACATCAACCCGCCCACTCTTCGAGTCAGAGTTAGGCAACGCGGCATTCACCACCTGGTTTCATACCGGCAGTGAAATGTCTGGAAAGCGACATTTCTGCAACAGCGACTCGGCTGAAAAGAAAGCGGCGGCCGAAGCCGCCGCTTTGATACGCCTGAGTGAGATCGTCCTAGCGGCTGCCGGTCGGCCGTGCCGCTCCGGGCGCGACCGCCTGCTGCACCTTGCCGAGACGCGAGATGGTCTGAAGCGCATAGTGGAGCTGGAAGTCCTCTACGCCCTTCTTCTTGAGCTCTTCGGCCGAAGCAGCGAAGCGCGGGTCGGGCTTGCCGTCGTCCTGCACAGTCTCGTCGTCCACCTTGATCTCGTTAATCAGGTGGCGGCGAAGATCGCTCTCGCGGACCTTGGGCCGGCTCTTGTAATCGGGGTCGGAGAGCTGCGGAACGGCGATGTCCGGAGTGATGCCGCCTTCCTGCACCGATTTGCCCGAAGGCGTAAAGTAGCGCGCCGTCGTGAGGCGCAGCGCGGTCTGCTGGCTGAGCGGAAGCAGCGTCTGGACCGAGCCCTTGCCGAAGGTGCGCTCGCCCATCACAATCGCGCGGTGATGCTCCTGGAGCGCGCCGGCCACGATCTCGGCGGCAGACGCGCTGCCCGCATCGACGAGCACGATCACCGGCAGGCCGGCGGCCGCGTCGCCCGGGCGGGCATAATAACGCTCGATGTCGCCCTTCTTGCGGCCGCGCTGCGAGACGATCTCGCCGCGATCAAGGAAGGCGTCCGAGAGGCCGACCGCCTGGTCGAGCAGCCCGCCCGGATTGGAACGCAGGTCGAGGATATAGCCGAGCGGCTTGCCGCCGAGCGATTTCTCGATCGCGGTCATGGCCGCTAGCGTGGCGTCCGTGGTGGTCTTGTTGAACGAGTTGACGTTGATGATGCCGACCCGGTCCTTCACCTCCCATTTCACAGCCTTGAGCTCGATGATGGCGCGGGTGATGCGCACGTCGAACGGCTTGTCGCGGCCGGGGCGGAGCACGGTCATGTTGACGGTGGAGCCGGGCGGACCCTTCATCTGATCGACCGCCTCGTCGAGGCTGACGTCGTAGACGAGCTTGCCGTCGATATGAGTGAGATAGTCCCCGGTCTTGAGGCCGGCGCGGTGCGCGGGCGTGTCCTCGGTGACGCTCATGATCTTGACCGTATTGTCCTCCAGCGTGACGCTGAGGCCGAGGCCGCCATATTCGCCCTCGGTCGTGGTCATCAGCGCCTTGAAGCCCTTCTCGTCCAGATAGGAGCTGTGCGGGTCGAGCGCGTTCAGCATGCCGTCGATCGCGCCCTTGAGCAGCGTCTTGTCGTCGACCTGCTCGACATATTCGGAGCGCACCCGCTCGAACACGCTCATGAACTGGTCGAGCTCGCGATAGGTGTTGACGTCCACCGCGGCCAAAGCGGCGGTGGCGGCGGGGATGAGAGCGACGGCGCTGACGAGGCCGAGCGAGCGAAGAAGGTTCTGGGCCATGGCTATCCTGCAGAGATTTCGACGATGCTTACAGCATCTTTAGAGCGGCGAAAAGGAACAGGGGCTGAACCGGATGTCTCTCGTCCCGACCGGGGAACGGTTCAGGCTCAAGCGCCCGCGAGCAGGGGGGCGATCGGCACCGGCCTGCCGTTGCGGCGCAGTTCCACGGAAACGCGGGCGCGCTTGCCCCCGGCGCGGCCGATGGGGGAGCCGAGTTGCACCGCATCGCCGACCTTCACGGTGACGTTGGCGAGGTCGGTGACGAGCGACGTCCAGCCGCCGCCATGCTCGACGATGACGATAGTGCCATAGGCGCGGAACGGGCCGGCATAGACGATCCGGCCCGCGGCGGGAGCGGTCACCTGCGCGCCCGGCCGCGGTTCGAAGGTAAGGCCGCGGGCGTGAACGCCCGCTTCGGAGATCTCTCCGGTGCCGGTCACGAGCCGGCCTTCGACGGGAAGCCTGTAGCGGGGCGCCTGGGGCTCGCTTGCTTCGTTGGGTTGAGGCAGGGGCGCTTGGCCGGGGATTGCGGGGCGGAGCACCGGGCCGGGTAGCGCGGCCAGTGAGCGACGAAGCCGGGCCTGATATTCGAGCGTGCCCATCAGCTCGGTCAAGTCGCGCGCGTCCTCGCCAAGCGCGAGCGCCCGATCCGATTCGAAGATCGCGCTTTCGGCCAGACTTTCGGATCGCTGTCGCTGCCGCGCCTCCAGGCGGGCCAGAGCGACGCGCTGCCTCTGCAATTCGTCCTGGCTGCGCTGGAGGGCTTCGACGGCGAGATCGGCCTGGCGCCTCAATTTGTTGCCGGCTTCGATCTCGGCACGCACGTCGGCAGTACGCTCGCGGATGATCGGCAGCGTCGAGGCGAGCAGCGAACGGACGTGGACCACATCGTCGAGCGTGCCGGGTTGAACGAGGGCCAGGGCAGGGGGGCGGCGGGCCATTGTCTGCAGCGCGGCGGTCAGCCGGACGACCGGCCCCTGGTCGCGCGCGAGGCGAGCGCGCTGCTCGGCACGAAGATTCTCTATGATCCGGATGCGCGTCTCGGCCGCCGTGATCTGCGCCTCGGCAGCCTGGATGCGGGCGGCGAGCGCGGCAGCGTCGGCGCGAGACCGGGCCACTTCGCTCGTGGCCGCGCGCGCTTCCTGCTCGAGCTGGGACGAGCGGCGCGTGGCCACCTCGGCCTCGCGCTTGGCCACCATGAGCGCCGCTCGCTCGGAGTCGGTCTGCGACTGGGCGGTGGCCAGGCCCGCGGCGAGCGTCGTCGCGAGAATGGCTGGGAGCAGGAGGCGGGTCACACGATCATCCTTCGCGATGATAGGGATGGTTCGCAAGGATGCTTGTTGCCCGCCACAATTGCTCGGCGAGCATCGCGCGGGCGAGGAGATGGGGCCAGGTGGCTCTTCCGAACGCGATCAGAAGGTCGGCCGAGGCGCGCGCATCGTCATTGAAGCCATCCGCGCCGCCGATCATGAAACGCGCCTCGCGCTTGCCGCCATCGCGCCAAGCTTCAAGCTTTCGCGCGAAATCCATGCTGCCGAGCTGCTCGCCCTTCTCATCCAAAAGTACGGTGACGCCGTTCTCGGGTGCGGCCGGAAGCTTCCCGCCGCTCTCGGGCAGCTCGGTCAATTTGGTGGGCCAGCCAATCCGCTTCAGGTAACGCTCCACGAGCTCCGCCTCGGGCGAGCGCCCGATCCGGCCGCGGGCGACGATGTGGAGGATCAACGCCTAGGCGCCAGGGGCGACCGCGGCCTTCTCCTCGAACGCCCACATGCGCTCCAGATTGTAGAAGCTGCGCACTTCCGGGCGGAAGAGGTGGACGATGACGTCGTTAGCGTCGATCAACACCCAGTCGGCGATCGGCAAGCCTTCGACACGAACGCTGCGGCCCAGTTCCTGCTTGATCCGTTCGGTAAGCTTTTGCGCCATGGAGGCAACCTGGCGGGTCGAGCGACCGCTCGCGATCACCATATGGTCCGCGATGTTGGACTTGCCGGTCAGCGGGATGGTGACGACGTCTACCGCCTGGTCGTCGTCGAGGGAGCGGAGCACGAGATCGTGCAGGGCTTCAACTGCCTGGTCGGACCCGTGGTCCGGTGCGTCATGGGCCTCGCCGTGCGAAGCGGGTGCTGGTGCTGGCAAACTGCCTCCTTCAAATCAACAGGCGCCGCGTTACGCCATCGCGCAGCGCCGTCGGGTTCAACGATCCGGGTGATGATAAGTGCCAGTCGGGCTCGGCTGCACGGAGGAGCGTGGCGGAAGTCGGGTCGGGCGGCGTCTTCAGCAGCACGAGTGCCGGCGTTCTCCACTCCGTCCATTGCCGAGCCTGGTGTGCGGGCCGGACGAAGCGCCGCAACCAGCCCATGGCGACAGCCGCCTGGGCCTCTCCATCATATCCCGGCCGGCCGACCACCGCAATCGGAACCGTCCGCGCGATGCCGCGCCAGTCGCGCCAAAGGTGGAACTGTTGCAGATTGTCCGCACCCATCAGCCAGACGAACTGCCGTTCCTCGAAACGGCGGGCGACTCTGCGGAGCGTGTCGACCGTGTAGCGCGTGCCGACCTCCCGCTCGATTGCCGTGACCCGGATGGGGAGGCCGCGCGCCGCACGGCGGGCGGAGGCGAACCGGCAGTGGAGTGGCGCCAGGTCGGCTGGGTCCTTCAGCGGATTTCCGGGCGACACCAGCCACCACACCTCGTCGAGCCCAAGCAGCCGAGCCGCGTGGATGCTGAGTTGGCGGTGCCCGCGATGGGCGGGGTTGAAGGAGCCGCCGAGAAGGCCGGTGCGGGTCATAGACGCGGCGTTAGCATGAGCGGGCCGAGGCGCGAACGCTCTCGACGCGCGGCGGCCGATAGGCGATATCTTCAGGAGCGGCGACATGGGGCGGTCGATGCAGGGGATTGAAGCGATCGGCGAGGCGGTAACCGGCGGCATGGCCGCTCGGGCTGTGGAACCGCATGCCGGCGGGTGGCCGCAAGCACTTAGCGAGACGTGCCTCAATTGCGGCACCGGTCTCATCGGCGATTATTGCCACCGCTGCGGGCAACAGGGGCATGTCCATCGAACGCTCAGCGCCTTCTGGCACGATGTTATGCACGGCGTTCTCCACTTCGAAGGAAAGATCTGGCGCACCCTGCCGATGCTCGCCTTTCGTCCGGGGGAGCTCACCCGGCGCTACGTGTCGGGCGAACGGGCGCGCTTCGTGTCGCCCATGGCCTTGTTCCTTTTCTCTGTCTTCCTGATGTTCGCGGTGCTGAGCATCAGCGGCACCACGCTGACCGGCGCCGAGGACTCGGAAGGAGGCGTCAAGGAGATCCAGGTCGACGTCCGCAAGGCGGAGGAGGCGATCGCCAAGCTGCAGGTGCAGAGGGATCAAGCCGCGCGCGAGGGTCGCAGCACGTCCAAGCTGGACGAAGAGATTTTCGCGGCGAAGCTGGCTCGCGACAGCGCGGCCGCGGGCGAGAAATACTTCAAGGGCGACCGGCCGCTGGGCGAGTGGAAAACGGGGATTGCTCGCCTCGACAAGGGTATCGCCAAGGCGAACGCAAACCCGTCCCTCCTGTTCTACAAGCTCCAGACCAACGCTTACAAGTTCAGCTGGGCGTTGATCCCAATCTCGGTGCCATTCGTGTGGCTGCTCTTCCTGCATCGGCGCCGCTACCGCGCCTATCGCGCGTACGACCACGTTGTGTTCGTCACCTACTCGATCTCCTTCATGAGCCTTGGCTTCATCGCCCTGCTGCTATGGGACGTGACCGGAATCAGCAGTCGCTGGATGGCCCTGGCGGTGATGCTGATCCCGCCGCTGCACATCTACAAGCAGCTGAAGGGCGCCTATCGCCTGTCGCGGTGGAGCGCCCTGTGGCGCACATTCATGATGCTGGTGTTCGTGGCGCTCACGACCAGTCTCTTCTTTCTGCTGCTGCTGACGCTAGGCGTGCTCGGCTAGGCCGGGCAGGGATATTTCTTGCGCATCATCGAGGCGAAGGCGGCTTTCACGGTCATGTTCCGCTGAGCGGGCGGAATCGAGCGGAAGTGGGCGAGAAGTTCGGTCTGGTTTACCGTAGCCTTGCCCTGCTCCGGCATACAGGTAGCAGTCTTCCGCCTCGCCTTTTTGGCAGCGACCTGCTCGGCTCGGAGCTGCTTGCCGGAGTTCATCACTTCCGCCTTGAGCTTCCCCACGTCGCCGGAGAAGAGCGCCATCGCCCCCTTTTTCTGAAGCGCGTCGGCCTTCGCGAGGAATTGCGAAACGGGCATGGACTGCGCGAGGAGCGGGGTCAGCGGAACGGCTGCGGCGAAAGCGACGATCAGGCTCTTACGCATTGTCTCTCCTCGTTTCTTTTCGGGCGGGAGGCTGTGGCCGGCCCGATGAACGCAAGCTGACACGGTAACGGCGCCGCCCCAATGTGGAACAGCGCCGTCTCTGTCTGGTCAAGCGTGGATCGCGCGATCTATGCGCCCTGCGGTGCCGGGTCGCCGAGCCCGCCTCCGCCGCGCGGACGCTTGGTGCTCGGGATCGACGAGCCGGCGACCGGCAGGATCGGACGCCGGTTGTTCGGGTCCTCACGGCCGATATCCTCACCCCGGATCGCCCGCTTCGATTCCTCGCCGTTCAGCGTCTCATATTCGAGCAGGGCGGCCGTCAGCCGGTGGAGCTCGTCAAGATTGTCGGTCAGCACCTTACGCGCGGTCGCTTCCGCTTCCTCGATGAGGGTGCGGACTTCCTGATCGATCAGTCGGGCGGTCTCCTCCGAGACGCTCTGGCTGCGCGCGACGCTGTGGCCGAGGAACACCTCCTCTTGGTTGTCGCGGTAGCGAAGCCAGCCGAGCTTCCCGCTCATGCCATATTCCATCACCATCGAGCGCGCCATGTCGGTCGCCTGCTGGATGTCGTTCGAGGCTCCAGTGTTGAGCTCGTCCTGGCCGTAGATGAGCTGCTCGGCGATGCGGCCGCCGAAGCACAGCGCGAGCCGCGCCTTCATCTGCTTCATGCTCATCGAATAACGGTCGCGCTCCGGCAAGTTCCAGGTCACGCCCAGCGCACGTCCGCGCGGGATGATCGTCACCTTGTGAAGCGGATCGCAGCCGGGAACATGAAGTGAAACGAGCGCGTGCCCAGCCTCATGATAAGCAGTGGAACGCTTCTCGTCTTCGGTCATCACCATCGACTTGCGCTCGGCGCCCATCATGACTTTGTCTTTTGCCTCCTCGAATTCCTTCATGGCGACGAGGCGCTTGCCTTTGCGTGCCGCGAGAAGGGCGGCTTCGTTGGCCAGATTCGCCAAATCTGCGCCGGAGAAGCCGGGGGTGCCGCGGGCGATGGTGCGGGGGTCGACGTCGGGGGCGAGCGGGAGCTTCTTCATGTGGACGGCGAGGATCTTCTCACGGCCTTCGATGTCCGGGCGCGGCACCACGACCTGGCGGTCGAAGCGGCCCGGGCGGAGCAAAGCCGGGTCGAGCACGTCGGGGCGGTTGGTCGCCGCGATGATGATGATGCCCTCGTTCGCCTCGAAGCCGTCCATCTCGACGAGCAGCTGGTTGAGCGTCTGCTCGCGCTCGTCATTGCCGTTGCCGAGCCCCGCGCCGCGGTGGCGCCCGACCGCGTCGATCTCGTCGATGAAGACGATGCAGGGGGCGTTTTTCTTGGCTTGTTCGAACATGTCGCGGACGCGGCTGGCGCCGACGCCGACGAACATCTCGACGAAGTCGGAGCCCGAGATGGTGAAGAAGGGCACGTTCGCCTCACCCGCCACGGCGCGGGCGAGGAGGGTCTTGCCGGTGCCGGGCGAGCCGACCAGCAGCGCGCCCTTCGGAATTTTGCCGCCGAGGCGGGCGAACTTGGACGGGTCCTTCAGGAAATCAACGATCTCCTGCAGCTCCTCGCGCGATTCATCGATGCCGGCGACGTCATCGAAGGTGACGCGGCCATGCTTCTCGGTCAGCATCTTGGCCTTGGACTTGCCGAAGCCCATCGCGCCCGAGCCCGCATTCTTCTGCATCTGGCGCATCACGAAGAAGGCGATGCCGAGGATGAGGAGGAAGGGGAGCGACTGGTAGAGGAGGATCAGCCAGACGCTGGTCTGCTGCTCGGGCTCGGCCGAAAAGGCGACGCCCTTGTTCTTCAAACGATCGACCAGCTGCACGTCCTGCGGCGCATAGGTGCGGAACGTCTCGTCGTTGGTGAGCCGGCCGGAAATGATGTCCTTGCCGATCGTGACTTCCTTGACCGAGCCTTCATCGACCCGGTTCAGGAATTCGGAATAAGCCATGCCGTCCGCGGCCGCGTTGCGCCCGCCGCCGTCCACCACCTGCACGAACAGCACCAGAGCAAGGAGGATGCCCGCCCAGATGAAGAGACTCTTCATCCAGGGATTGCTCCCGCCGCCGCCGCCATCCTTGTTGCCGCCGCCATTCTGGTCGTTCTTGTCAGCCATAATCCGCTCCCACGAAAGTGGTACTTTCGTGGGGTCCCAATAGGATGCCTCGAAAGCGGCGCACTTCGCCCGTTAACCGTTGCCAACAAGATAGGCACTTCGGTGAGGATGGCAATGTAGGGCAAGGGAATGAATGGCGGCTTACGTGCGAGGCGCTTCGGCGACCTAGGCTGCGCCGTGAAGCTCCGGTTCGCGCCCACTTATCCTAACCCGGCGCAGAGTCGATGATGCAGGCTAACGGGCTGCGTGTCGCTGATCACCGGTTCGTTCTTCTGATCTCAATCAGCGGCCATGATGTGCGGGCGCAGTATCGGCTACTCGGCGGTGCCAGGGCCTTCCGGCAAATTTCGCGGAGCCGATCGCGCCGTCAGCAAGGTGTCCAGATACGGGCCGGCTCCAGCTAGAGAGCCTCAACAGGATTCCTTGGGCGGCGAGACATTCGAACAGACCACATCAGCAGGAGGGCGCAAGGTGGAGTCGTCAGCTAATTATCGAGCGGCCGAAACATGGGCGAGGCTTTTGACCGGGGCACTACTTGGCGGAGCATGCTTTCTGGTCAGCGGCTGCGCTGGGGTAGTAACGGCCTTCAAGAACGATCCCTTGCAGGCCTACGACGTCGAGCACGCAAGCATTTACGCCATGACTGGCGATCGGCGCACGGCGGTGATGCTGGAACAGAACCCTAAGCATAGGTTCTGCGCTGAATCGCTTCCGGATGCGGTTGCTGCCTTTGCCGCGTCCTCAAGGGCAAGGGCGGGCATCACGGGTAAGGGAGATGCCGAGTTCTCCGATGCAACCACCGCCGGATTGCTTCAAACCTTTCAGCGAACCGAAATAGCCGAGGTTTACCGGCAGATGGGCTGGAACACATGTCTAGCCTGGCTTCAGGGTGCCATTACGCAGCCTCAGTATCACGAGCTGTTGAGGAAGATGGTCGACGGGGGGTCTGGATGTGATGAGCAAACGAGCAGCTCAGCCTGTGCCCACTCCGAAACTGCCATACGCGACCCTGAGTATTGGCAGCGCGGTGATCAAGCCGGGTGGTATAACCCAGTCCGAAGGCGAAGCTGAAGAGGAGCCTGAGGAAAATACGGCGGAAAAGCCGAAGCCGGACCCAAAAAGAAGCTTGTAGGTTAAGCCACGCCAAGCACTGGGAGGATCATTCCCGGGTGGTCTGTGGCGAGTAAGCCGTCGACCAGTTCAGCCGCTCGCCGGTGCTCGTCTTGCCCGCATCTGACCGGCGCCGGCCACGCGACCATGCTCCCGTAACGATCAACTGAAAGCATCCGGAAAAGAAGGTTGGAAGCCATTTGGCTCGGCCGAAGATGAATATTCTACACGAACACCGTTGAAGGCGCGTCCTCGATTTTTTAAGCGCGGCATGAAGGGCGTCTATCAACATTGCAGTGAGAAGCACCAGACGGACAAGTTCAAGGAAGCCGCCCGCGCGCTGGAATGCGATGACGGTGACGAGCGGTTCAAAGCGAGGTTGAAGAAGCTGGCGAAGCACAAACCCGCACAGCCTAAGCCGGAGTGACCGACGATCTTGAGGCGCGGGTAAGCGAGCGTCGGATCATGCTGATTATGTGGACGCTGGTGGTTGTAGCGATACATCTGGCGTCGTTGCACAGGTTCGGCGAAGTCGGCCTGCAGCGTCCGCAAAGCATTGGCGAGTGGCTTGGCTGGTTCGTCTTGATATCGCCCCTTATACCGCTTGCGCTCTGGCTGCGTGCCCGCAAGCAGCTTCGGGAGTTCATCTTGAAGCACAAACCGGTGGAGAAGTCGGAGTGAGGCACCCGCTAGCGAAGAGGGAACGCGCCATCAATCTAACGGCGGCAGCGTGTATTCTCGTGGACTTTTTCGTAGAAGGCGATGCGCTCGGCTATGTCGCCTTAGCTCTCTTGCTGACCAGCATCGTGCTCTACATCAACCGGACCGGCTCAGCCTTCTAACGTTGTGGGTTTGCACCAACCCTGAAGGGTTTAGGCCCGGCACTGCAGCGTGGTTTGTAAGCTACATGAACGCAGCAATGACTGCAGGCTCTAGTCGTCTGGAACCGAAGTAAGTCGCATTGTATGCTGTGCCTTATATCTGGGAGGGCAGCATGGCGAACGCGGGCGGGCGGCCGACC
>NZ_CADCWD010000029.1 GCF_902806315.1 uncultured Sphingosinicella sp. | reverse complement strand
ATGCCAACAAATGCGCGCAACCCCGCGCCCCCGCGGCCGTTCACCCCGAACAGCAGCAGGAGACGTGCAATGGCCGACGAGTTCAAGAAGGGCGACAAGGTCAAGTGGAAGAGCCATGGCGGCGAGGCGCACGGCCATGTCGAGAAGAAGCTCACCTCCGACACCAAGATCAAGAGCCACCAGGTCCGCGCGTCGAAGGACGACCCGCAGTATCTGGTGAAATCCGACAGCGGCTCCGGCGAAGCCGCCCACAAGCCGGGCGCGCTCACCAAGGAGTGAGGCAGGAGGAGACTCCGGCGCGCCGCACGCCCGGACCCCGCGAGTCAGCAGCGGCGTTGAGGGTGGGAGGAGACACGAAAATGAGCAGCAGCAAGCACTTCCGCCCCGACGAGCAACCGGTGAAGCTCCAGGACGATCTCGAGCGCAATCCGGGCATCGGTTCGTCCAAGGGCCTGTTCGCCCGCGCCGGCGGCGAGGATGAGGGCCTGATCGAGGGCGCAAACACCTTCGAAGGCGACATCGACAATGACGGCGGCCTCGCCGGCGGGATCGGCACCCAGATGGGACGCGATCACTAAGCTCAAGGCTCCTCTCCCCTCCGACGAGGGGAGAGGCATCCTTACAGCACGTATTTACTAAGGTCGGTATTCCGAGCGATGCTGGCCAGCTGGGTGTCGACATAGGCGGCGTCCACCGTGACGCTGGTGCCCTGGCGGTCCTCGGCCTCGAAGCTGACGTCCTCCAGCAGCTTCTCCATGACGGTCTGGAGCCGGCGGGCGCCGATATTCTCGACCTGCCCGTTCACCTCCGCCGCGATGCGCGCGATGGCGCGGATGCCGTCGTCGGTGAAATCGACGCTGACGCCCTCGGTCGCGATCAGCGCGCGATATTGCTCGGTCAGGCTGGCGCGCGTGTCCTGAAGGATGCGGACGAAATCTTCCTCGGTCAGCGCCTTGAGCTCAACGCGGATCGGGAGGCGGCCCTGGAGCTCGGGAAGAAGGTCCGACGGCTTGGCAACGTGGAAGGCGCCGGACGCGATGAAGAGGATGTGGTCGGTCTTCATCGGCCCGTATTTGGTCGCCACCGTAGTGCCCTCGATGAGCGGCAGCAGGTCGCGCTGCACGCCCTCGCGGGAGACCGAGCCGCCGCGAACGTCCGACACGGCGATCTTGTCGATCTCGTCCAGGAAGACGATGCCGTTCGCCTCCGCGTCGGCCAAGGCCACGCGGTTCACGTCGTCGGTGTCGAGGCGCTTGTCGGCTTCCTCCTCGACGAGCTTCGCCCAGGCGTCGCGCACCTTGAGGCGGCGGCGCTTTTGGGCCTGCTTGCCCAGCGCCTTACCCATGATGTCGGACAGGTTTATCATGCCGACCTGGCCGCCCATGCCCGGGATCTCGAACGGGGTGGAGGGCTGGTCGGAGACGTCCACTTCGACTTCGCTATTGTCGAGATGGCCGTCGTGGAAGCGGCGGCGGAAGCTCTCGCGGGTGGCCTCGCTGGCGCCCTTGCCGGTCAGCGCGTCGAGCAGCCGATCCATGGCGGCTTCCTCGGCCGCGTCCTTGACCGCGATGCGGCGGCGCTCCTTTTCCAGGCGCACGGCCTCTTCGACGAGGTCGCGGGCGATCTGCTCGACGTCCCGGCCGACATAGCCGACCTCTGTGAACTTGGTCGCCTCCACCTTCACGAACGGCGCGTCGGCGAGCTTGGCGAGGCGGCGGCTGATCTCCGTCTTTCCGCAGCCGGTCGGGCCGATCATGAGGATGTTCTTGGGGGTGACCTCGTCGCGAAGGCCGTTTTCCAGCCGCTGGCGGCGCCAGCGATTGCGCAGCGCGACCGCGACGGCGCGCTTGGCCTCGGTCTGGCCGACGATGTGGGCGTCGAGAGCGGCAACCACCGCCTTGGGGGTAAGACTGTCGTTCATGCTGTTCCTATTGAAGCAGCCGGCCTCAAGCCGCCTGCTCGATCTTTTCCACTGTGAGATTTTCGTTGGTGTAGACGCAGACCTCGGCCGCGATCTTCATCGCCTTTCGCGCGATCGTCTCCGCATCCTCTTCATAGCTGTCGAGCGCCATGGCCGCGGACAAAGCGAAGTTGCCGCCTGAACCGATCGCGGCGATGCCGGCTGCCGGCTCCAGCACGTCGCCATTACCGGTGAGGATGAGCGTCGCATCCTTGTCGGCGACGATCATCATCGCCTCCAGGTTGCGCAGATATTTGTCCGTCCGCCAGTCCTTGGCCAGCTCGACCGCGGCCCGCATCAACGCACCGTGATGCTGCTCCAGCTTGCGCTCAAGCCGCTCGAAGAGGGTAAAGGCGTCCGCGGTCGCTCCAGCGAAACCGCCGATCACCGATCCGTCGCCAAGCCGCCGCACCTTGCGCGCATTGGGCTTGATGACGGTCTGGCCGAGCGAGACCTGCCCGTCGCCAGCGACCACCACTTGCCCATTCTTCCGGACCGACAGGATCGTCGTCCCGTGCCACTGTTCCATGATTTCTCCCGCTCGATAGCTTGATGCTCATGTGGGAAGCTTCGGGGGATGCCGCAATGGATGCGACGAATTGACTACCAAAAGAGTAGACATACTCCACAACCCCCTGTAAACGCTCGATCCGCTGGAAGCCTTCGGATGTTCCGCAGGCACCTCGCCCAGCAAGAACAGTGCTCCTTTAGGAGGGAAGTTTATGAAGAAGATTGCTCTCACGATCGCCGCCGTTGCCTCGCTCGGTGTTGCTGCCTGCTCGGGCGGCGAAAGCTCCACCGAGGCGAACACCGCCGAGACGAACACCACCGAAACCACGACCGAAGCCACCGGCGACACCAACGCCGCTTCGGCCGACGCCAACGCGATCAACGCGGCCGAGAATGCTCTCGAGAATGCCGGCAACGCCGTCGAGAACGCCTCCGAGGCCGTTCAGAACGTGTCGGAGAACGCGACCTCGAACGCTCAGTAAGCGTTTCGAAGTGAGATTGGGGGTCGCGGGCCAGGTGCTCGCGGCCCCTTTTCTTTGCCTGCCGTCCGTCTAGTCTCGCGAGACGGGGATCAAGGAGAGGAACATGAGAGCATATTGGGTTGGTCCAGCCGCGGCGCTGGCGCTGCTCGCCGGCTGCGGCGGAGGCGGCGGAGAAGGCGGAGTGACTGCCGACGAGTCCAAGCAGCTCAACGAAGCCGCGGATATGCTGGATGCGTCGGCCGACAGCCTTGTGGCCCCGGATGAGACCGGGCTCGGCAATGGCGAGGCCGGAAGCAATGAAGCCGATGCGGCGGCGGAAGCCAATGCGACCACTGATGGTGGGGCGGAGGGGAACGGGGCTGCGAACGCGCTGTAAAGGGCGCAGCGGAGGGAACCCGCGCGCGCTTCAGCAGGTGAACGGCAGGTACATCATCGCGCCCTTGGGACGTTGCCGGCAGCTGATCCGGGATTCGAACCCGGCCGGCACGTTGGGTGCCGGTCCCGCCGCTATGGCAACGAAAGCGGCCGCACGCGGAACGCTCGTCGGGCGCACGCGGAGCTCGAAGGCACGATGGTCCCTTTGCAGGAACTTCAGCGCCGCTCCTTCCGAGATCGGAGCATCCGGGCCAGCTTCCAGGATGAATTCGCCCACCTCGGTCAGCTTGCCAGCTTCGACGTCGAAGGAGGGCACTTCCCCTTCGTAACGCCGCGCCGGCATCTGTCCGAGGGGGATGTTGTTCATCGTTGCTGAGCAGGCGTAAGTTCCGGGCGGCGGCAGCATCGGGCACGCCACACCATACGCTAGCAGCCGGTAACGCCCGGGCGGCAGCGAATATATGGCGGGACGACTGTCGACCGTGTTCATGCCCAGCAGCGGCACGCCCTGCTTACGCTCGAACTTCAGGACGTCTGCCGACTGAGCCGGATCGCCGCCCTCGCGCAGGAACCAGACGTGAATCGTGCCCTGCTGCTGGACCTGGCTTTGCACCGAGAGGCGAACCGCGCCGTGCTGCGGCTTGATCTGTTTGGGTGAAGTGATCGGCCTCGGCTCGACAGCGAGAGCGGGCGAGGACGCCGCGAGCATCACCCCGAGGAATATGGGCAGTTTCCGCATCATGTCTTTCCCTGAATTCCAGGTGCCAAACTAAGCGGTTCGAAACTATGGCGTAAAGGTAAAGAAAGGGCCGGAGGATTGCTCCTCCGGCCCTTCTTTTTAGGTGTGTGGTGGGCGGGCAAAGCCCGCGGTGGGCGTCGGACGAGTTCGGCAGCGGTCGCCGCCGCCTCGCCGTCCGTTCTGATTTCGTGTCCGGGGCAGCATCGCTGCCCCGGTCCGAAATCAGAAATCCATGCCGCCCATGCCGCCCATGCCGCCGCCGGGCATTCCGCCGCCGGCCGGCTTGTCTTCCGGAGCCTCACTCACCGCCGCTTCGGTGGTGATAAGGAGACCGGCGACCGACGCTGCGTCCTGGAGAGCGGTGCGGACGACCTTGGTCGGATCGATCACGCCCGCCTGGACCAAGTTCTCATAGACCTCGGTCTGAGCG
>NZ_CADCWD010000028.1 GCF_902806315.1 uncultured Sphingosinicella sp. | reverse complement strand
GATCGCGGCGTACGCGTACAAGAAGTCGATCGGGCAGCCGTTCCTGTACCCCGACAACTCGCTCGGCTACGTGGAGAACTTCCTGCGCATGACCTTCGGCGTCCCGGCCGAGCAGTACACGGTCGACCCCGTCGTGGCCAAGGCGCTCGACATGCTGTTCATCCTGCACGCCGACCACGAGCAGAACTGCTCGACGAGCGCGGTGCGCGCCGTGGGGTCGTCGCACGTCGACCCGTTCTCGGCGGTGGCGGCGGAATGGGCGGTATTCTTGGAAGTATCCTAAGCCGCGGCGGCCTGCGCACAGGTGACATCATCAGCAGCACGATCGGAAACGTTCTGGGCAGTGCTTCCAGCTTCGGGCCTCAATATCGAGACACCAGCAACGTTCAGTACCGGTCGGACGGTGAGCGTGTTTACCAGATCGACCCTCGGACGAGCAGGGTTCTAGGGGTTCTTCCGATCGAGCGGTAAGCTTCGGGAAGGGCGCCCCAAACGGCCGGGGGCGCCCTTTTCCAGCTTTTTAGACCTTCTAGGCGCCTACAAACCGGTCGGTCTTTGCACCCCAATAAGCTTACGTCGGTATCGAAACGTCCCCGCTGAATGTCGGTGGAAGGCGCACGTCCAGCGACGACCCTTCCGGCCTTAGAGACTGAGAGATCTCTGAGCGCTACTGATCGGCGTGGGCCCCAGTCTCTGGGCATGCTTTTATACGCGGAATCCCGCAGAACTGGGCCATCTCAGGCGCCGCTCACAGCAGAGACTGGGAGCGGCGAAACTGGGTGGAGGCCCGAGCCGGAATCGAACCGGCGTGCAAGGATTTGCAGTCCTCTGCGTAACCACTCCGCCATCGGGCCACGGCGCGGATTTGTGCGGGTTGGGAGATGGTGTCAACCGCGACTTCGCTTTTTTGCTTCCGGCGGACACGGAGCCGGCCTGTTTCGAACCTGTGTCGGCAACCTTCAGCGCATCGGGCGGTTCGGCGGAAGACCCGAGCCTGAAGGAAGTGATCGCGCGTGCTGGTTTACGGGGACGAACAGAAGGATACCTCCACCGGCGAGTTTTCGAACCCCCGAGGTGCGACGCTGGTCGGCTCGGTGCGGTGGAGCCCGGTCTTTGCCGGCACCAGGCGCTTGTCGAATTCTTCATCGACCTCGCTTCGCTGCTGCAGGGCGTGGCGGATCGGGAGCGCGAGCTGCACGGATGACGAATGCTCCGTGCAGCAGGACCGGCTCATGCAGGCGCTGCGCCTCGTCGCGGGGGTTATCGATCGGTCCTGGCGCACGCGGTCCGAGGACCAGGCTGCGCTCGACTGGCCCTCGTTGCTCCGCATCGACCATGTGCAACTGCCACAGCGAGTGACTGTGAAGAGATGCGAGGGATATGCCTTTTACGGCCTTTTTCCCGAAGCCTATTTGGAGGCCGCGCGAGAGCTGCCGCCCGGAACTGTCGTGGTGGGGCTGAGGAGCATCGCCGCCGGTCTTGCGGCTCTGGTCGCGGCGGCGTCCGGGGCGGGGACCGTCATCACCTTGCGCCCATCCTTTCTCCCGCTCCGTCAAGATCGGGCCGCGGCTGGAAAAAACCGTTCGAGCTTTACCCGAGCGGCATTTCGCCGTGGTCGACGAGGGACCGGGACTGTCCGGCAGTTCGTTCGGCGGCGTGGCGGACTGTTTGGAGGGCCTCGGCGTTGAGCGCGAGCGGATCATCTTCATGCCGGGCCACGAAGGCGATCTCGGGTCGGAGGCCGCTGCCGGGCACCGGCAGCGATGGACCGGCAGCGACAAGCGCGTTCAGCTCTTCACTTCGGACGACGCACCCGCCCCGCTGCACACCTGGTTTCGGGACGTCACGGGCACTCTTGTCGACGCCCTGAAGGACCTGTCCGGCGGCGGCTGGGCCAGCCATCGCCCGGCGACACCGACGGATCCCTCTCGGGAAGCGCGCAAGTTCCTGTTGCACGGCAAGGAGGGCGATTTCGTCCTTAAATACGCCGGCATCGATGCCGCGGGGCGGGCCAAGTTCGAACGCGCCAAGGCGCTGCACCGCGCCGGCTTCTGCGCCGAGCCGCTGGCGCTGCGCTACGGGTTTATCATCGAGCCATTCATCGAGGGCGAGCCGGCCGCCCGGGTGCCGGCATCCTTGCTGGTCGATTATTGCACCTTCCGGCGCAATCGCTTCCTCGCGCGCAAGCAGGGCTCCTCGCTGGAGGAGCTGCTGAAGATGGCCGAGTACAACATCGCCAAGGCTGTCCCGGAGATCAATTTCGATCCGGCTCGGCGCTGGAACGGGGACCGGCTGCGCACGCTCCAGGCGGCCGTGAGGCCGGTCCATATCGATAGCCGCATGCACAGTTGGGAGTGGCTGCGATCGGAAGGCCGGATCCTCAAGACCGATGCGGTCGACCATTCGGAAAGCCACGATCTGGTCGGGTGCCAGGATATTATGTGGGACGTCGCAGGAGCCGTCGTGGAGCTCGGCGACGCCGACGACGCAGCCGGCGAGGTCGCTCATGCCTTCGCACGAGCACCGCAGAAGCGCGAGCTGCTCGAGCTGATGAAGGTCTGTTACGCCGCCTTCCAGCTGGGTTGGTGGTCGATGAGCTCGACCACCGAAGGCTGGGTCCGCTCCCACTGGTATCGCAGCAGGATCGCCGACATGATCCCCGCGCAGGCCTGGAGCCATCCTTTCACTCTGTCCGAAACCGGACACCTTCGTCCGCTAACGAACAGCGGGGCCAAGGCGAGGCGGGCAGCCGAAAGGCGGGATCGCTGGCACGGCTCTTGCTGACCTGCGCCTCATGCTCTCGCCGCAAACTGCCGCATCTCCGCTTGGCGCGCTCAAGGCCAGCCGATACAAGATGGAAGCGATCCACTGTATTGCATCAATAAGACAGCTGTGCGATTAGGGGCATAGATGACCGAGCAGAATTTCGAGCAGATGCGCCGCGCGATGGTGGCGAGCAGCCTCCGGACGACTGGGGTAAACGATCCGCGCGTGCTCGCCGCGATCGGCGCCGTGCCGCGCGAGCGTTACGTGCCGCGCGCGCGGGCGGCGATGGCCTATGCCGACAATCCGGTGCCGCTCGGCAATGGACGCGAACTCAATTCGCCGCTCGCGCTCGGCCGCATGCTGAGCGAGGCGCAGCCGGCGCCGCATGAGCGCACGCTCGTGATCGCGGCGGCGAGCGGCTACGCGGCGGCGGTCATGGAGCGGCTGGCGGGCTCGGTCGTGGCGCTGGAGGAGGAATCCGATCTTGCCGCGGTCGCCCGCGACAATCTGGCGGGCTCGTCGGTCGAACTGGTCGAGGGACCGCTCGTCCAGGGTCATGCGCCCGGCGCGCCCTACGACTTCATCCTGATCGACGGGGCGGTGGAATTCATTCCTGAAGAAATTATCGGGCAGTTGGTCGATGGGGGCAGGCTCGCCGCCGCGATCCTGGACAATGGCGTGGCGCGGATCTCACTGGGGAGGCGCGCAGGCGAGGGCTTCGGCATCGCGCCGATCACCGACCGGGCGTCGGCGATCCTGCCGAGTTTCGTGCGGCCTCGGGCCTTTACATTCTAGAAAGCGGAGTGAAGTGATGCGGGGTGGGTTGATGGCTGCGGCGGCGCTGGGGGCGCTGCTCGTCGCAAACGGTGCGAATGCGGACACGCTGCAAGAGGCGCTGATCCAGACTTATAACAGCAATCCCACGATCACCGGACAGCGCGCGCAGCTTCGGACGCTGGACGAGGCCGTGGCGATCGCGCGGGCGCAGGGGCGGCCGCAGGTTTCGGGCACGGCCGGCATCAACCAGGACCTGACCCGCACCGGCGGCGGCAACGGCCGCAACATCAATGCTGGCGTCGATATCAGCTACCCGCTGTTCAACGGCGGCAGCGTGCGCAATCAGATCCGTGCCGCCGACGAGCGCGTGCTTGCCGGCCGGGCGACGCTGCGCGCGGTGGAGGGGGACATCTTCACCGAAGCCGTCGGGGCTTACATGGACGTGATCCGCGACAGCTCGATCGTGGCGCTGAACCGAAATCAGGTGCGGGTGCTGCAGACCAACCTCCAGGCCAGCCGCGACCGCTTCGAAGTGGGTGATCTAACGCGCACCGACGTTGCCCAGTCCGAAGCGCGGCTCGCGCTTGCGCAAAGCCAGCTTGAGCTCGCGGGGGGGCGCCTGACCTCGAGCGAGGAGAATTACCGCCGCGTGATCGGCGACCTTCCCGACAATCTTCAGCCGCCGCCGCCGCTGCCCGTGCTTCCGGGCACTCCGGAGCAGGCAGTGCAGGTGGCGCTCGCCAACAATCCGGATCTGGTCTCGATCGCATCGCAGGTTCGCGCCGCCGAGCTCGACGTGGCGGTCACGCGCGCCGACCGGTTGCCGACGGTGAATGCGATCGGCTCCGGCCGCGCGACCAATTATCTCGGCACCGCGGACGAGCAGTTCGGCCCCAATGCCCGCAACTCACAGACCCAGACCGGCGTGGGCGTGCAGGCGCGGATCCCGATCTATCAAGGCGGCCTCGTCGGTGCGCGCGTCCGCCAGGCGCAGGCGTTCCAGGGCCAGTTGCTCGAGCAGGGGGTGGCACTGGAGCGGCAGATCGTGTCCCAGACCCGCGCCGCCTTTGCGAACTACCAGGCGGCCCAGGAAGCTATCGAATCGAACCAGACGGCGGTCGCGGCCAACACGCTCGCGCTGGAAGGTGTGCGTGCCGAGCAGACGGTCGGCACCCGCAACGTGCTCGACGTGCTGAATGCGGAGCAGGAGCTCCTCAACAGCCAGGTCCAGCTCGTGACGGCACGGCGCGATGCCTATGTCGCCGGCTTCGCGCTCCTGAACGCGATGGGTCAAGCCGAGGTCGAGGATCTCAATCTGGAGGGCGGTGTCCTCTACGATCCGACGGTCAATTATAACCGCGTCTCGCGGCGCGGTTCGGACTGGAACGACGATCCGACGCCGCAGCCCGTCGCAACCCGCACGGTAACCGTCGGTCCGCCGAACGAAACGCAAAACACCCCCGTGACACGGCCCAATCAATAGGCAATAAAGTTCGGCTTATGGGGGACATGAACCAGGATCCGTCGATGGAAGAAATTCTCGCTTCCATCAAACGCGTCATCGCCGATGACGGGCGCCCCGCGGGGCCGGCTCCGCGCTCGCGCGGCAAGTCGGGGGCAGGCGACTCGGAGGCGGGGCCGCCGGTGCTCGCGCCCTTGCCGCCGCCGCCCGATACCGAAGAGGATGTGCTGGAGCTCAGCAATCCGCTGCCCGCCGACGACGGCCTCATCTCGCAGAACGTGACCGCGGCCACCCGTAGCTCGCTCGCGACGCTCGCCGCGATGCGCCAGCAGAGCCCCAAGCATTTCGAGCCGCAGCAGCCGGGCGATGGCCCCTTGGAGGCGGTGGTGCGCGAGATGCTTCGCCCGATGCTCAAGGAATGGCTCGACACGCGCCTTCCCGAGATGGTCGAAGAGATGGTCTCCCGCGAGATTTCCAGGATCACCGGCAAGAGCTTCTGACGTCCCCGGCAGGACGTCACCCCCGCGAAAGCGGGGGTCCCGCTTCTTCTCTTCCAGCCGGGTCAAAGGAAGCGGGATTCCCGCTTCCGCGGGAATGACGGTCTGTGCATTGCCCGGCCGCTCTCGCTTCGTCTAAGCGCGCGGCATGAGTGAATTGCCGAAGACGTTCGACCCCGCCGCGATCGAGGCGCGCTGGTATCCGCATTGGGAGGAGAGGGGGCTGTTCCGCCCCGAGCGCCCGGGCGCGGAGCCGTGGACGATCGTCAATCCGCCGCCGAACGTGACCGGCGCGCTCCATATCGGACATGCGCTGGACAACACGCTGCAGGATATCCTGACGCGGCATGCGCGGCTCCAAGGGAAGGACGCGCTCTGGGTGGTCGGCACCGACCATGCCGGTATCGCCACGCAGATGGTGGTCGAGCGCAATCTGGAGAGCCAGGGCGTCAAGCGCACGGACATGCCGCGCCAGGCTTTCATCGATCATGTCTGGGAGTGGAAGGCGCAGTCGGGCGGGCAGATCACGCGTCAGCTGCGGCGGCTCGGGTGCTCCATGGACTGGGAGAATGAGCGCTTCACCATGGACGAGGGCTTCAGCCGCGCCGTGCTGAAGGTTTTCGTGCAGCTCTATCGCGAGGGGCTGCTCTACCGCGACAAGCGCCTCGTCAATTGGGACCCGCATTTCGGCACCGCCATTTCAGACCTCGAAGTCGAGACGCGCGAGGTGCAGGGCAAGTTCTGGCACCTGCGCTACCCGCTCGAGGACGGCTCCGGCTTCGTCCAGGTGGCGACGACGCGGCCCGAGACGATGCTCGCCGACATGGCCGTCGCGGTGCATCCGGAGGATGAACGTTACCGCGAGCTGGTCGGCAAGAAGCTGCGGCTGCCGATCACCGGCCGCCTCGTGCCGATCATCACCGACGACCATGCCGATCCGGAGCTCGGCTCGGGCGCGGTGAAGATCACGCCGGGGCACGACTTCAACGATTTCGAGGTCGGCCGCCGTGCGGGCTTCAAGGCCGCCGAGATGCTCAACATGCTCGATGGTCAGGCGCGAGTGGTGCAGACCGCCGACGGCCTTATCCCGGACGCACTCGTCGGCCTCGATCGCTTCGAAGCGCGCAAGCGCGTGGTGGAGATGCTGGAGGCGGACGGCTTCCTGGAAAAAATCGAGGATCGCACCATCCAGACGCCGTACGGCGATCGCTCCGGCGTGGTGATCGAGCCTTGGCTGACGGACCAATGGTATGTCGATGCCGAGACTCTCGCGAAACCGGCGATTGAGGCTGTGCGCAGCGGCGCCATCAAGGTTGTGCCCAAGACCTGGGAGAAGACCTGGTTTAACTGGTTGGAGAATATCCAGCCCTGGTGCGTCTCGCGCCAGCTCTGGTGGGGCCACCAGATCCCGGCCTGGTATGACGAGTCTGGCAATGTCTTCGTCGCCGAGACCGAGGAGGAGGCGCAGCGGGAGGCCGGCAACCGCCCGCTCCGCCGCGACAGTGACGTACTCGACACCTGGTTCTCATCGGCGCTGTGGCCGTTCGCGACGATCGGCTGGCCGGAGGAAACGCCGAAACTGAAGCGCCATTATCCCAACGACGTGCTGATCTCGGGCTTCGACATCATCTTCTTCTGGGATGCGCGCATGGCGATGCAGGGCATTCACTTTATGGATGAGGTGCCCTGGAAGACGCTCTACCTTCACGGCCTCGTCCGCGATTCCAAGGGCGCCAAGATGTCCAAGTCCAAGGGGAACACCGTCGATCCCCTCGGCCTTGTGGACCGCTACGGTGCCGATGCGCTGCGCTTCACGCTGGCCGCGATGGAAAGCCAGGGACGCGACATCAAGTTGGATGAAAAGCGTGTCGAAGGTTATCGCAACTTCGCGACCAAGCTGTGGAATGCGGCGCGGTTCGCGCAGGCGAACGGGATCGGCGCCTCAAAGGCGATCGAGCCGCCCAAGGCGGAGCTTCCGGTCAATCGCTGGATCGTTGGCGAGACGGTGCGTACCGTGCAGGCGCTTGACCTTGCGATGGCCGAGCTGCGTTTCGACGAGAGCGCCAATCTCATCTACCACTTCACTTGGGCGACCTTCTGCGACTGGTATCTGGAGCTGATCAAGGGACAGATCCACGGAGAGACCCGCGAGGTCGCGGCCTGGGTGCTCGACCAGATCCTGGTCATGCTCCACCCGTTCATGCCCTTCATCACCGAAGAACTGTGGCACGCGATGGGCGAGCGGCCTTACGAGCTGATCCTCGCTAAATGGCCGATGCCGGACGCGCGGGCGCTGGACCCGGAGGCGGGGCCGGAGATCGACTGGCTGATCCGGCTGGTCAGCGGCATCCGGGCTGCGCGCACTGAGCTGGGCGTGCCGCCGGGTGCGAAGCTCGCGCTCCACGTTCGAGACGCCGACGAGCGGACCGGCGCGCGCATCGAGCGTAACCGTGCCGCCATCCAGCGGCTTGCCCGGATCGAGACGATCGCCGACGGGCAGGCGCCCAGCGGCGGCGCGGCGCAGATCGTAATCGAGGAAGCGACTTTCGTCCTGCCTCTCGAAGGTGTGATCGACATTGCCGCGGAGAAAGCGCGTCTCGAAAAAGCGATGCAGGCCGCGGCCAAGGAGCGGGACTCGCTGGCGCAGCGGCTCGGGAATCCGAGCTTCGTCGAGCGTGCCAAGCCCGAGGCGGTGGAAAAGGCGCGTGCCGATCATGCCGAGAAAGCGGCGGATGCGGATCGGTATCAGGCGGCTTTGTCACGGCTCGGCTGAGCAGGCTTATCCGACGTCCGTTCGTCCCGAGCGTAGTCCAGGGGCGCTGGCACTGAGTCACCCGTGCTCCCCTCGACTACGCTCGGGACGAACGACTCAGGTAGCCACCTCCTAGGAGCGCCAACAAGGTAGGGGCGGGAGGGGCAGCTTCAGCCGCTCTCGGCAGCGTCCGCCGGCACGACGACTTCGATCGCCTTGTGAGCGACTTCGACCACGGCGGGCGTCTTAGCGAGCACCTCTCCGTCGATCGAGATCTTCTGCCGCGGCTTGGTGTCGATCATCAGGCGCTTGCCGTGAAACTCCTCAACAACGGCATTGCGGGCGGGGAGCTTCCAATATTTGGCGAACCAGTCCCACATGAGCCGGGACTTGGAGCGGCCGGTGACCGCCTGGATGACGATCTCGCCATCGTCCAGTTCGGCATGCTCGGCCAGTTCGACTCCGCCGTGGAAGCGGCCGTTGAAGATGCGGACCTCCGTCGCCCAGATCGTCTTCTTGTCGATCCCGTCGTTCACCGAAAGCTTGAACGGCCGGAACTGGACCGAGCACCACAAGGCCCACATGAGATAGCCGAACACGCCAAGGTAGCGCTTGAGCTTGTGCGGCACCGTCTGGCCGATCATCGGCGAAAGGCCCATCGCGGCGGCATTGGCGAAATAGTCGCCGTCGATCATTCCGAGATCGATGCGGCGACGCTTGCCGTTGGCGATCGCGTCGATGGCGCCGTCGAGATCGAGCGGTATGCCGAGCGTGCGGGCGAAGCTGTTGGCGGTACCGAGCGGGAGGAGGGCGAACACCACGTCGCGGCCCACCACGTCGTCGACGGTGCACGAAAGCGAGCCGTCGCCGCCGCCGACGATCACCATCGGCGCACCGTCGCGCACCGCTTGCCGCATCACATCGGGCAGGGTGCTGGGCTTCTTGATCGCGTGCGCCGCGATGAGCCGGACGCCGGCCGCTTGAAGCTTCGACTGCGCCTGCCGGAAGAGGTCCTGTCCCCGCCGCGAATGGGCATTCACTATAAGGACGGCTTCGCGCGGGACGGGTCTGGTCGTTTCCATGCCAGAACAACACGCGCGGGCTGAAAGGTGTCCACGCGCCTTGTCGGGTGCGGCGACGCCCGGCTAGAGCCAGTCCCGATATGATCGACTGTTCCTTTCCCGCCGCACGCCTCCGCCGCACCCGCGTCGGCAGCTGGTGCCGCGACCTTGTGGCTGAGACCACGCTGGCGCCGTCCGACCTCATCTGGCCGATGTTCATCACCGAAGGCGCGGGGGTGGAGGAGCCGATCGCGACCCTCCCAGGCGTGTCGCGCTGCTCAGTCGACAAGCTCGTGGGCCAGGCGCGGGAGGCGAGGGCGCTCGGCATCCCGTGCATCGCCTTGTTTCCGAACACGCCGCCCGGGCTCCGGACGGAGGATGCGTCGGAAGCGCTCAATCCCGACAATCTCATCTGCCGCGCCATTCGCGCAGTGAAGGACGCGGTGCCCGAGATCGGCATCCTCACCGATGTCGCGCTCGATCCCTACACGGCCGACGGTCATGACGGCATCACCGACGAGGCGGGTTACGTTCTCAACGACGAGACCTCGAAGATTCTCGTTGAGCAGGCGCTGGTGCAGGCGTCGGCCGGCGCGGACATCGTTGCTCCCTCCGACATGATGGACGGCCGCGTCGGCGCAATCCGCAAGGCGCTGGAGGAGGATGGCCATCCCAACGTCCAGATTATGGCCTATGCCGCCAAATATGCGAGCGCATTCTACGGCCCGTTCCGCGACGCGGTCGGCTCGCGCGGCCTGCTGAAGGGCGACAAGAAGAGCTACCAGATGGACCCGCGCAACTCCACGGAGGCGCTGCGCGAAGTCGCCATGGACATTGCGGAAGGGGCCGACCACGTGATGGTGAAGCCGGGGCTCCCGTATCTCGACATCGTCCGCCGGGTGAAGGAGCGGTTCGAGATCCCGGTGTTCGCGTATCAGGTGTCCGGCGAATATGCGATGATCGAGGCCGCCGCGGCTGCCGGCGCGGGTGACCGCGACGCGCTCGTTCTGGAAACCCTCATCGCCTTCAAACGCGCCGGCTGCGTCGGCGTCCTCAGCTATCACGCGCCGGTGGCGGCAAGGTTGCTGGGTGCCTGACACCGCCTCTGCAGCCACGCAGGAAGTGGGCCGGCGCGAGCGTTACGCCCGGCCACTCTTCCTGGCGACGATCGTCACCGGTTCGTTCCTGCTGTTCCTGACCCAGCCGCTGGTCGCGCGCATGGCGCTGCCCCGGGTCGGCGGGGCGCCGGCGGTGTGGAATAGCGCGATGCTGGTCTATCAGGCGCTGCTGCTCGGCGGCTATGCCTATGCCCATTGGGTGGGACGGCTGCGGCCGCGCATCCAGGCGGGGCTGCATCTCGGCCTGTTCGCGGTCGCGGCCTTGTGGCTGCCGATCGGGCTCATCGACGCGGTGCCGCCGGGCGATCGCAGCACTGCCTTCTGGGTGCCCTGGTTCCTGATCGCATCGATTGGGCCGCTCTTCTTCATCATCTCCGCACAAGCGCCGCTGATGCAGCGCTGGTACGCGCTGGAGAGCAGCCGCGGCGAGCCTTACGCGCTCTACGCCGCGTCCAACCTCGGCAGCTTCGCAGGTCTCATCTGCTACCCGCTGGTGGTCGAGCCGCTGCTGACCCTGGAGCAGCAGAGCGAGCTTTGGACCGGCGGCTATGCCTTGCTGGTCGCCTTGGTGGTCGGCTGCGCGTTGACGACCCCGGCGCACACCGTCGAGAAGAAGCCGGAGCGCTTCTCACCGCCCGCGAGCCGGCGGCGCGTGCTCCACTGGATCCTGCTCGCGGCTGTCCCCTCGGGGCTGATGCTGTCGACCACGACGCACCTCACCACCGACATCGTGGCCATTCCCTTGCTGTGGGTGCTCCCGCTCGGCCTCTACCTTCTCAGCTTCGTCGTCGCCTTTGCGAGCCGGCGCGGGCCGACTGAGTTCATCGCTCAGATTGCCCCGCTGATCATCCTGATCGCCGGCGGGCTGGCCTTTGCCGATGGATCGCAGCGGCCGATCTTCTCGGCCACTTTGGGCCTCAGCCTGCTCTTCGCCATCGCGGTGACGCTGCACGGCGAAATGTATCGCCTCCGCCCGGAGCCCGACCGGCTGACCGGCTTCTACCTCAGCATGTCGATCGGCGGCGTGCTGGGCGGCGCGATGGTCGCGATCCTGGCGCCGCTCGTGTTCGACTGGGCCTATGAGCACCCGCTGCTGATCATCGCCGCGGCCTTCCTGCTGCCCCAGGCCAATTTCCTCCGCTTCATCGAGCGGATCTGGGAAGACCGGAAGCTGCGCCGGATCCTGACGCTCAGCATTCCGACGATCGTGTTCCTCGTCTCCCTCGCGGGCGACCGCAAATTCTGGCCCGAAGTTCCTTATTGGGCGACGATCGCCGCGCCGGCATTCATCGGCATCGTCGCGGTGTTCAGCATCGGCCAGCGCGCCGTCTACGCCGCCTGCCTCGCCGCCTTGATGATGAGCTATGGCGGCTGGTCGACGCTGAAGCTCAGCTTCCAGGACGTACGCACCCGCAGCTATTTCGGCGTCTACACCGTCTCGACGCGGCCCGGCGGATCGGCGCGGGTGCTGACCCACGGCACCACGGTCCACGGCGTGCAGAGCCTTCGTCCTGGCACGCAAACGCTTCCGACGAGCTACTATACGAGCAAGTCCGGCGTCGGCCTCGCGCTTACCAATGCCCAGCCGCTCTACGGGGCCGCGGCGCGGATCGGGGTGATCGGGCTCGGCACGGGGACGCTCGCCTGCTACCGCGTGCCGGGGCAGAGCTGGACCTTCTTTGAGATCGATCCCGCCATCGTCAGGATCGCGCGCGACGCGAGCCGCTTCACCTTCCTCTCGGGCTGCGCGCCCGACGCGCGGATCGTGCTCGGTGACGCGCGGCTCACGCTCGCCAGGCAGCCGGTCTCCAGCCTCGACATGCTCGCGGTCGACGCCTTTTCCTCGGACGCGGTGCCGATGCACTTGCTCACCCGCGAGGCGCTCGGCGTCTACGCCCGGGCGCTGCAGCCCAAGGGATTGCTGCTGATGCACATATCCAACCGCTACCTCGATCTCAAGCCGGTGCTGGCGGCGGGCGCGCGGGCGGGCGGCTGGCACACGCGCATGCTCCGATACAGTCCTCAGATCGAGGAGAAGCTGATCGAGGAAGCGCACCCCTCCGTCTGGGTCGCCATGTCGCGCGACCCGGCGACGCTCGACCGGCTGGTGGCGCTGACCGACCCGAATGGCTGGGAGACCCTGCAGGAGCGTCCCGGCTTTGACGGGTGGAGCGACGATTATTCCAGCATCATTCCTCTTCTCAAAGGGCTGACCGACTGATGCGGATCGACACCGAGCGCCTGGTGCTGCGCAACTGGACCGTCGCGGATGCCGAACCGTTTCTCCGCCTCAACACGCCGGAGGTGATGCGCTGGCTCGGCGGGGTGAAGAGCCCCGAGTTCATGAAATCGGTGGTGAGGGACCGCTTCATGGGCTGGCAGGAAGCCCGCGGCTTCACCTTCTGGGCCGTCGAGCGAAAACAGGACGGCGAGCTGCTCGGCTTTTGTGGGATCAAGATCGCCGACGATGCCGGCAGCCCGGTGGAGGGCGAGTATGAGATTGGTTGGCGGCTGCGCGAGGATGCCTGGGGGCAGGGCTATGCCAAGGAGGCGGCGATCGCCTCGCTCGATCATGCGTTCGGCGCCCTCGGTGCGGAGCGTGTCGTTGCACTCACCGTTGACGGCAACACGCCGAGCTGGGGCCTGATGGAGCGGCTCGGAATGACGCGCCGGCCCGACCTCGATTATGTGGGCGCGGCATGGGCGGAAGGCATGGTGATCGTCTACATGATCGGGAAAGAGGAATGGCGCAGCTCATAAGCTTCGGCGGCAAGGCGCCGCGCATCGACCCGGCCGCCTTCGTCGCGCCGGGCGCGACCCTCATCGGCGACGTCGAGATCGGGCCGGAGGCGAGCATCTGGTATGGTTGCGTGCTGCGCGGCGACGTGAACCGCATCCGCATCGGCGCGCGCACCAACATCCAGGACGGCAGCGTCATCCACGTCGACTCGCCCAAGCCCGGCCACCCGGGCGGGCACCCGACCATCATCGGCGAGGAGGTGCTGATCGGCCATCTTGCGATGGTGCATGGCTGCATCCTCCACGACCGCGCCTTCGTGGGGCTGGGATCGATCGTGATGGACGGATGCGAAATCGAGAGCGAGGCCATGCTCGCGGCGGGAGCGATGCTGACGCCGGGCAAGCGCATCCCCTCCGGCCAGCTCTGGGCCGGGCGGCCTGCCAAATATGTCCGGAACCTGTCGCGCGAGGAGTTGGAAGGTCAGCGCCAGGGCGTCGCGCACTACGTGGCGCTCGCCAAGGCGCATTCCGAGGCGACTAAGGCGCGGTGATCCGTCCCCCGATGCGGGCGAGCTCCGCTTGCTGCGCCTCGCTGAGGCGGCGCACTTCTTCGGCGGCCGAGAGCACGGCCTGGTAATCCGCTTCGGCGACCGGCGCGTCGCTCCGGCGGATGGCGAGCGCGTCGAGTTCGGCAAGGGCATCCACCGTTCGCGTGCGCGCGGATTCGAGCCTGGAAATCTCCTGCTGAGCGGCGATCCAATTCTCCGAGCCCGCCGCCCCGGCGCGGGCTGCCGCACGGTTGGCCGCGGGAAGAACGGCGGCGAATTCGGACTGGCCCCGGCGTGCGGAGGCCAGCAGTTCGGCCACGCGCGCGCCAAGCTGCGGGTCCGGGTTTACGGGCGCGGGCTGTGCCTCCGCCTGCTGCACCGGCGCGGCTTCGCCTTCGGTGCCGGGGCAGCCGATCGGAGCCGATCCGCCGGTCAGGTCGCGCTCCACCTGGCGAGGCGCGAGAGACGGGAAGTCGCCCTGCGTCGCACAGCCCCCGAGCACCGGAAGCGCGAGAGCCGACAGGGAAAAGACGCGGAACAAGCGGATCTGCATGACCAATCCCTATGCCGGGCAAGCGAGGGCGGCAACCCGCGCTTTTCGGCCCCGCGCCGCCGCGCATCCGGGGTTGCGCTGCCAAAGCCTTCCCCCTATGTCGCCCTCTCCCGCGCCCGTAGCTCAGCTGGATAGAGCACCAGACTACGAATCTGGGGGCCGGAGGTTCGAATCCTTCCGGGCGCGCCATTCTCCTCAAACGCGAACAACATTGGCGCTTGGCGTCCGGCAGATCGTGCGCGTCCGGGTCGATGGCCACACAGGTTAAGATGTTCGGCTGCATCATATGTTTGGGCGGCGTTGCGCATTGGAGCGTAAGGCCAATCATTGCTGGCTGTGCTGCGGCCATCCAGCGACTGAGCGACCGAGTGCGCTCCCGCCCACCGAGGAACGCAATGCAACCAACGGTCCCACCCGTGCTTACTCCGTTAGTCAAAAAGCTTCAGCTCTGGCGCCCGCTCGGCCAAGCGGAGCAACAGGCCATCCTCGCTTTGCCGCACAAGCTGGAGGAGGTCCTTCCCAACAAGTATCTGGTGCGCGAGGGCGATCAACCGTCGCACAGCTGCGTGCTGCTGGAAGGCTTTGCGTTCCGCCACAAGGTCCTGGTCGACGGCTCGCGCTCGATCAGCGCGGTCCACATGAAGGGCGATGCGGTCGATCTTCAGAACTCGCTGCTCGGAACGGCCGATCACAGCGTGCAGACGCTCACCCGCGCGACCGTCGCCTTCATACCCCGCGAGGAGATCCAGCGGATCGCGTTCGAGTTCCCGTTGATCGGCATGGCGATGTGGTACGACACTTTGGTGGACGGCTCGATTTTCCGCGAGTGGATCGCCAATGTCGCCCGCCGCGATGCAGCGGGGAGGCTGGCGCACCTGCTGTGCGAGTTCGGGTTGCGCCTCGAAGCGATCGAGCTCGGCGACCGGCTCAGCTACGAACTGCCGATGACGCAGGAGCAGCTTGCGGATGCCACCGGAATGACATCCGTCCACGTCAACCGCACCCTGATGGATCTGGAGACGCGAGGCCTCATCGCCCGCGCCAAGAAGTTCGTCGCGGTGGCGGACTGGAAGCGGCTGGAGGATGTCGGCGGGTTCAACGACAATTATCTGCACCTGCGCGACGAGAAGAGCCTTCTGCCCTGACGGTGAGAGTCGCCTTTCAAGGGCCTCTTCGGTCCCCGGAGCGTTCCGCCCGGAGGGAAGGAACCTGGAGACGAGCCATGAACAATCCGCTGCGGCTGAAGCTGGAGCAATTTGCCAGGTTCGACGCGGGCGGGCGCAGGCAGCTCGACGAGATCGTCTCCGGCCGCGCCCTCGCACAACATGTCCTGCTTCGGCGCGAAGGGCGCCGGATCGGCAGCGAACCAGGTGCGCGATCTTGTCTGAGCCGAGCGGAATGACGCGCTTCTTCTTCGACCTACACGATAACATCGGTCATGTGGTCGACGAGGAGGGGCGCGAGTTTCCCAGCCTCGAAGCTGCGCGCCAGGAGGCGGTAAAGGGGGTTCGCTCGATCATCAGCGCCGAGGTCGGCGAGGGCGTGCTCGATCTCACCGGCACGATGGTGGTGCGCGACGCCGATGGCACCGATGTGCTGGTCGTACCGTTCGAGGAGGTCCTGTCGATTATGGGCCGCTGGACAGCGCCCGGCAGCCCCTGACGGGGAACGCAGGCATCGACGCGCTCGTTCGTTGCGCTGATCATCGGAGCAGCATCATGCAGGAAGAGAAGGAACAGGGTCCGCTCAGCGCCGAAGCGCTTGCGCGCGACGAGTGGCGCGACGACGCGACCGAGCTTAAGCCCGGTGACGCGCCCGGCCACACGCTGCCTGAGAGCGAGAGCGGCGGCGGCGACGAAGAAGAAGGCGGCCAAAGCGGGCCGCGCCCGTTTTCCGGCACCATGCTTCCGCCCGACTGACATGGGCGAGCCTCTTCACTATCGCGATGCCGGGCTGGAGCTGCACGGCATCCTCGAACGGCCGCGGGAGCCAAACGGGCGGGCGGTGCTGGTCGTGCACGAGGCGCCGGGGATCGGCGACAATGCGCGCCGCCGCACGCGGCTGCTGGCGGAGCTTGGCTATGTGGCGCTGGCTGCGGACCTTTACGGAGGCGGCCGCACCTTCGGCGCCGAGGCGGCGGTCGGGCAGATGGACGTGCTCCGCAACGACCCGCCGGCCTTTCGGCGACGAGTTCAGGCCGGCATCGACGCGCTGAAGCAGGTCGAAGGGGTCGCAGCCGATGGTGTTGCGGCGATCGGCTACTGCTTCGGCGGAATGGCCGTGCTCGAGCTCGCCCGCGGCGGAGCCGATGTGCGGGCAGTGGTGAGCTTTCATGGCCTGCTCCGCAGCAACGCGCGCGCGCAGGCGGGAGAGGCGAAGGCCAAAATCCTTGCCTGCACGGGCGCGCTCGACCCTCTCGTGCCGCTGGAGGACGTAACTGCGTTCCAGCAGGAGATGGATGCCGCAAAAACCAACTGGCAGCTCATCGTCTATGGCCGCGCGCTGCACAGCTTCACCAACCGCAACGTGGCGGGCGGCGCCGATCCGCGCATGGACTATGACCCCTCCGCCGACCGGCAGAGCTGGGCCGCCGCTTTGGCTTTCCTCGACGAAGCCTTCGCCTGACGGGTTTGACCCGGTCCGGCGAGCCGCTATGGCCGCCCGCGGATCAGGGAGATTTTCCGAACATGGACGAAATCGAATGGTGGGAGTTCGACACCGCTGCTGAAATGGCCGAGCAGGTCGCGGGCGACATCGGCTTCGTCGTCGAGAGCGCGATCGAGGCGCATGGCAATGCCCGCCTGGCGCTCCCCGGCGGCAACACGCCCGACCCCATCTACAAGGCGCTCGCCAAGTCGAAGGGGATCGCCTGGCCCAAGGTGACTTTGATCCCGAGCGACGACCGGCTGGTGCCGGCCGGTGATCCGCTCAGCAACCAGGGCAAGCTCGCCGGCTATTTCGCCGCCAAGGGCGCCACCGTCGTGCCGCTGGTCGAGGAAAGCGCGCTGGGCGACTACCGCAAGGCCGGACGCGAAGCGGATGCGCGGCTCGCCGAACTGCAATGGCCGCTCGATCTCGTCTGCCTCGGAATGGGCGCTGACGGGCATACGGCCTCGATCTTCCCCGGCCCGGATTTCGAAGGCGCCGTCGCGGGGCCGAAGAGCCGGCGTGCGATCGGCGTCCGGCCCGATCCGATGCCGGAAGCAGCCGCCGTGGAGCGCGTCACGTTGACGGCCGCCGCCATCGCCTCGGCGCGCACGGTGATGATCGTGATCAGCGGCGCGGAAAAGCGGCAGGTGCTGGAGCAGGCGTTGAAGGAAGGCCCGCTGTCCAAGCTGCCGATCGGACGGGTGCTGGCCGACATGGACATCCCGATCGATATCTACTGGAGCGCGAGCTGAGGGCTAGACCAGCTCTTCCAGGTCCAGCCGCTCCAGCAGGTTTTCGCGCGCTTCCTCGACCTGCTCCCAGAGCTGCGGGTTGAGGAGGTCCTCGGGCGCGATCCGCTCGGGCCATTGCTCCGCGATGACTTCGGAGATGAGATCGAGCTTCTCCTCGTCGGCGATGAAGCGCGGATCCACCCCCGCGGGATCGGCGACGACGCGGAGCCTGAGGCAGGCGGGACCGCCGCCATTCGCCATGGACTGGCGCACGTCGACCACGAACAGCTCGCGAATGGGTCCGTTGCCGGCGACCATATCTTCCAGATACCGCCAGACGGAGGGCGTCTCGCGCGCCTCTTCGGGCAGGATCAGGCCCATGCCACCCTCCGGCAGCGTCACCAGCTGGGCGTTGAAGAGATAGCTCTTGATTGCATCGTCCAGACTGACGGCGTTTGTAGGAACCTCGACGATCTCCACCTCGGGCACCAGCCGCCGCAGGGCGGTGTAAAGCTCCGCCCGATCCTCGAACGCCTTTTCGTGGGCGAACAGAACATTCTCGTTCGCCACGGCGACGACGTCATTGTGGAAGGCGCCGGCGGCGATCGCCTCCTCGGCCTGGGCGGCGAAGAGGATGCGGTCGGGATCGAGTTGGTGGAAGCGGGCGACGGCGCGCGAGGCCTCGATATGCTGGCGGGCCGGAAAGGTGCCGCCGCGCTTGCCAAAGACGAATATCTCGACGCCCTTGGCCCCGTGCGAGGCGGCGATCCGCATGTGATTGGCCGCGCCCTCGTCGCCGAAGGCTGGCGGGACGGGGCGATGAACCCGGAAATGCTCGCCATTCGCGAAGGCGAGGCGGAGTTGGGTGTGGGTATCCGGCCATTCGTGGCTGCGATGCGGCATGGTGCGCAGGTTCGCGACCGTGAGGTGACAGCGGCCATCGGAGCAATCCGGTGCCGGTGACACCGTCGCCGCATTCGCTGCCCACATGGCGGAGGCGGAAAAGGCAGCCGGACGAATGGTTTCCGGTGCGTCCTGCACGGTGCATCCGAGGTCGCCCAGCCATTCGTGATTGGGGCGGGGGAGGGGGACGAAGAAGCCTTGGCTCAGCCCCAGCCCAATATTGTGGCGCATCTTCTCGATACCCTGCAGCGCCGCATCGCGCGGGTGCGAGATGTTGAGGGCGTTGGTGGCCGAAGCGAGATTGCCGAGGCTCAGGCCGGCATAATTGTGGCTGGGCCCGATGATGCCGTCGAAGTTGATCTCGCCGAGCATCTACCGCCCCATCGCCAGGAAGGTGTCGCCGGGCTTGATCCCCAGCGCGCTCGCGCTCTGCCGGTCCAGGAAGGCGGTGCCGTCCGGATCGACCTGAAGATAGCCGTAGGTGGTCGCGAAGCTCTGAAGCTTGCCCGCCGCGAGCATCGAATGCTGCGCCGATTCGGTCTCGTCCGTTACCTCCGCAAGCACATAGTCGCGTGCCTCGCGGATGGTGCGGATCTGGTCGGTCTGAGCGATCATGGTGGGCCCGCCGTCGAAGATGTCGACATAGCAATCATATTGGAAGCCCTCGCGCTCCAGCATCTTCATCGCGGCGCGCCCTGACGGGTGCGGGGTGCCCATGACGTGCCGTGCATTGTCGGTAAGCATCACCGTGTAGATCGGCGTCTTGGGCATCAGGTCGGCGATGAACTGAGTGCCGTGCATCGCGTTGAACTCGTCAGCCTGCTGGAAATCCATTCCGAAGAAGCGTCCCGCAACCGAGTCCCAGAAGGGCGAACCGCCGGCTTCGTCGATCACGCCGCGCAACTCGGCGATCACCCGCCTCGCGAACCGGGACCGATGTTGCTTGATGAACAGATAGCGGCTGCGGGCAAGCAGCAGGCCGAGCCCGCCGGCCCGCTCCCCAGGGTGGAGGAACAGGCCGCCGACTTCCGACGCGCCCTCCAGATCGGTCGTCAAGTTCAGCATTTCGTTGCGAAACGTCTTGCCGAGAGCCTTGGAGGTCTGGGTGAGCGTGCCGACCCGGTAGCTGTAGAAAGGCGCGTTCTGGCCGACCATGCCGAAGATCTGGCAGGTGCCGCGGATCTGACCCGTGTCGACATTCTCCAACACCATCAGGAAGAGCTCGTCGGTGGGCTCGTCTGCCTCCGTCTCGAAGGCCTTTTCGGATCGGATCAGCTTGTCGACCAGCGCGCCGCGATCGGGAGGCAGGTTCGTGAAGCCGCCGCCGGTCAGCTTGGCCATCTCGTAAATGGCTTCGAAGTCGCCGTTATTGGCAGGGCGGACACGGAAGTTCACAAAGTCGCTCCAGAAGCGAGACGCAGGATGGTGAGGGCGCTGAGCTGCGCGCGCTCGGCGAGGCTTTCGACTATCAGATATTCGTCGGTGGAGTGGATGGCACCGCCGCGCACGCCCACCGTATCGACGACCGGCACCCCGCACGCGGCGATGTTGTTGCCGTCGCAAACCCCGCCGCTCGCGCGCCAGCCGATCTGCTGGCCAAGCTCGGCCCCGCAGCGCTGGACGAGTTCGAACAATTTCTGAGCTTCGCCATCGATCGGCTTGGGCGGACGTCCAAAGCCGCCATGGACATGGACTCTGACGTCATGCTCCGCCGCAACCATTGCGACGGCGGCTTCGAGGGCCGATTGGCCGCGACCCTGATCGTCGATCGTGGCCGGGCGCATGTTGACGCGGAGCACGGCGCGATCGGGCACGACGTTGTTCGGACTTCCGCCCTCGATCCGCGCCGGGTTCACTGAGAGGCGCGGCCCCTTTGCCTTGGCGAGTCTCAGCGTCAGGTCGGCCGCAGCGACGATTGCGTTGCGTCCGTCTTCCGGGTTGCGCCCGGCATGGGCGCTCCGTCCCTCGATGAAGATGGAGAAATTGCCGCTTCCCGGCCGCGCTCCCGCAAGCGTCCCGTCCGGAAGCGCCGATGGCTCATAGGTGAGCGCCGCCCGCTTCCCGCGCGCCGCCTCGGCGATCAGCGCGGCCGATCCGGCCGAGCCGACCTCCTCGTCGCTATTGATCACCACCTCGTAGCCGACTTGGGCAGCGGCTTCCGAAGCTTCGACCGCCTTCAGCGCCGCGAGCATGACGGCGATGCCGCCCTTCATGTCGGCGACGCCCGGACCATTGAGAATGCCGTCCTCGCGCCAGCTCAGGCTCTGGAACGGATGATCGACGGCGTAGACCGTGTCCATGTGGCCGGTGAAGAGCAGCTGCACGGGTGCGTCGGGGCGCACCTTCACATGCATGTTCTGGCCGTGCCGGAGCTCACTCAGCGAGCCGTCAGGCTGCATTGCATCCACGGGATTCGGATCGAGCAGCCGCACTTGTCCGGGCAAGGCGGCGAACGCGTCCGAGTAGAGGCGCGCCATCTCGGCTAGCCCGGCAAGGTTGCGCGAGCCGCTGTTGACCGCGGCCCATTGCTGCACCTGGTCGAGCATCGGCTCGGCCGCGGCTCGCTTGACCGCCGTTTCTTCAATCTTGGAAAGCCCCCGCATGCCGAACCGCTCTAGCGCGGCCGGCGGCTCAAAGCCAATCCCGGAACGCTTCCATAACGTCCTCGTAAAGCTTGCGCTTGAACGGCACGATCATGGCCGGAAGCTCCGCCGGGTCGGCCCATTTCCACGCGCGGAACTCGGGATGCGCGGTCTGGATGTTCACGTCCTCATCGGTGCCGGTGAAGCGGCACAGGAACCAGCTCTGCCGCTGGCCCCGCCACTTCCCCTTCCAGAGCTTGCCGACGAGGTCCTCGGGGAGATCATAATAGAGCTCGGCCGGCGCGCGAGAGAGGATCTCGACATGCTCCGCCCCGATGCCGGTTTCCTCTTCCAGCTCGCGCAGAGCGCCGGCCTGGGCATCCTCGCCCTCGTCGAGCCCGCCCTGCGGCATCTGCCAGGCTTCGAGCGTGCTATCGAGCCGCTGGGCCACGAACACCTTTCCCTCGCGGTTGAGCAGCATCACTCCGGCGGCGGGGCGATAAAGCAGGGCATTGTTATCCGTCATGACGTCACCTCTTGCCGCCTTTGCGGGTCTTCGAGGCCGCACTAACTAGGGGCGGTGATCCCGGTCGTCCATCATCCCGACTATGTGGCGCCCGCGCGGGCGGGGAGCCGGTATCAGTGGAACAAGAACGGCCTGATCCGTGACGTGCTGCTGGAGAGCGGCCGCGCAATCGAGTGGGTCGAGCCTGAGGTCATGCCACTCGCCTGGCTCGAGGCGATCCACGAGCCTGGCTACGTAGCCGAGGTGACGGCCGCCAGTGTGCCAGCGGCGAAGGAGCGGCGGATCGGCTTCGCGGTGGACGACTTCGTGGCACGCCGGGCGGTGCGGGTGCCGGGAGGGACGTACAAGGCGGCCTTGCTGGCGATGGAGCACGGCTTTGCGGCCAACAGCGCGGGCGGGAGTCACCATGCGCTGGCCG
This sequence comes from uncultured Sphingosinicella sp., assembly GCF_902806315.1. GTDB lineage: Bacteria > Pseudomonadota > Alphaproteobacteria > Sphingomonadales > Sphingomonadaceae > Allosphingosinicella. Next base: position 2,457 of record NZ_CADCWD010000028.1, on the reverse strand, counting down.
ACACGGGCGCGGGCTATTGCGTGTTCAACGACCTTGCGATCGCGGCGGTGCGGCTGGTGGAGGAGGGGAGCGTCGCGCGGTTGCTGATCGTCGATTGCGACGTTCACCAGGGCGACGGCACGGCGGCGCTCACCGCCGGCCGGCCGGGTATCGCCACCTATTCGATCCACGCCGAAAAGAATTTTCCGGTGCGGAAGGCGCGCTCGACGCTGGACGTGCCGCTGCGTGACGGAACGGGAGACGAAGAGTATCTGGCGACGCTCGAGCGCACCTTGGTGCCGCTGGTGGAGAGCTTCCAGCCCGAGCTTATCCTCTACCAGGCAGGGGTGGACCCGTTCGAGGGCGACCGCCTCGGGCGTCTGTCACTCAGTCAGGAGGGGCTCGACGCGCGCGACCGCTTCGTCGCGGGACTGGCCTGCGAGCGGGGCATCGGGCTCGCGAGCACTCCGGGCGGCGGCTACGGTCCGGACGGGATGGAGATTGCCCGGCGGCATGTGCGTTCGATCCTGACGCTTGGCGCCGCCTTCGGGCTCGGCTGACATTGCCCGAAGAGCGCGCAAGTCCTAGCTTGGGGAACTTGGCCCCAGCGCGTAAGGGAGCCGCGAAAGCTTTGCAGGACGATTGTTGATGGCGACCGCCAGTCATTTGGTAACCGAGGAAGACTCCCGCGCGCACCCGCCGCTGGAGGCCGTGGTTGTGCGCTTCGCAGGCGACAGCGGCGACGGCATGCAGCTGACCGGCGGCCAGTTCACCCTTTCGACCGCGCTCGCCGGCAATGACCTCGCCACCTTTCCGGACTTCCCCGCCGAAATCCGCGCGCCCCAAGGCACGACTTTCGGCGTCTCCGCCTTCCAGATCAATTTCGGCTCCTCGGCGATCGAGACGGCCGGCGATGCCCCCGACGTGCTGGTGGCGATGAACCCGGCCGCGCTGCGCGTGAATGTCGATGCGCTGAAGCCGGGCGGTCTCGTCATTGCCGACGAAGGCGAGTTCGGGGCGCGCAACCTCGCCAAGGCGGGTTATGAGGCGAATCCGTTGCAGGACGGCTCGCTCGCCAAGTGGCAAGTGATCTCGTTCAATATCAGCCAGTTGACGCTCGATGCTGTGAAGCCGTTCGGGCTCGGCAACAAGGAAGCCCTGCGCTGCAAGAATATGTGGACGCTGGGTCTGGCGCTCTGGATGTTCGATCGCGACCGCGCCCCGATCGAGCAGTGGCTCAAGACCAAGTTCGCGAAGGCGCCGGAGCTCGCCGAAGCCAATATCGCCGCGCTGAATGCCGGACATGCTTATGGCGAGACGGCGGAGATTGGTGGCCAGATCCCGCAGCATCATATCGAGCCCGCGCCCGCCGAGCCTGGGCTCTACCGCACCGTGACGGGCGCGGAGGCGATCTCGATCGGGCTCGTCGCGGGCGCGCAGCTTGCCGGGCTGCCGATGTTCTTCGGCGGCTATCCGATCACTCCGGCCTCCGCAATTCTGCACCATCTCTCGCGCCTCAAGGAATATGGCGTCACCACGTTCCAGGCGGAGGACGAGATCGCTGCGATCGGCAGCGCCATCGGCGCGAGCTTCGCCGGCTCGCTCGGCGTCACTTCCTCCTCGGGGCCGGGCATTGCGCTCAAGGCGGAGGCGATGGGCCTCGCGATCATGACCGAGCTTCCGCTCGTCATCGTCAATTCGCAGCGCGGCGGCCCTTCGACGGGCCTTCCAACCAAAACCGAGCAGTCGGACCTGTATCAAGCCGTTTATGGCCGCAACGGCGACGCCCCGATGCCGGTGATCGCCGCGCGCTCGCCCGCCGACGCGTTCGACTGCGCAATCGAGGCGGTGCGGATCGCCACGCAATATATGACCCCCGTCATGCTGCTGACCGACGGCTATATCGCCAATGCGGCCGAGCCCTGGAAGGTGCCGGACATGACGGGCTACGCTCCGTTCCCAGTCCGCTTCCACGATGAAGCGCCAGCTGAAGGGGAGGGCGTAAACCCCTATGCGCGCGACGAAAAGCTTGCTCGCGTCTGGATCAAGCCCGGCACCCCGAACCTCACCCACCGGATCGGCGGCATCGAGAAGAATGTCGGCACCGGACACATCGACTATGCGCCGGCCAACCATCAGGCGATGACCGACATCCGCGCCGAGAAGGTGCGCGGCGTGCAGGACAGCATCCCCGAGCAGGAGGTCACGCTCGGCGACCAAGGCGGGAAGCTGGCGGTGGTCGGCTGGGGATCGACTTACGGGTCCATTCACCAGGCAGTCCGTCGCGCCCGCGCGCGCGGCGCGGACGTGTCTCACATCCACCTGCGCCACATCTGGCCGATGCCTCGCAATCTTGGTGACCTGCTAAGGGGTTACGAGCGGATCATCATTCCGGAAATGAACAACGGCCAGTTGAAGACGGTGCTGCGCGACCAATATCTGGTGGACGCGCGGCCAGTCACCAAAGTCTCCGGCCAG
>NZ_CADCWD010000027.1 GCF_902806315.1 uncultured Sphingosinicella sp. | reverse complement strand
GGTGCCGTTGTCGATCGAAACCATGGCGACGACATTATCGAGCAGCACGGCGGACGCGCCGGAGCCGACTTCCTCGGTGATCGTGAAGATGAAGTGGATGTCGACGGGCGTTTCGACTTGCCCTTCGATCAGCGCCCGCAAAGCTGCCAAACTGACCGCGCAGCCGGCTTTGTCGTCGAGGTGCCGGGAGACGATGTAACCGTTGTCGAGGAACTCGGTGCCGGTGTCGATCGCAACGAAGTCGCCGATATGGATGCCGAGCGCCTCGGTGCTCTTGCGGTCGTAGCAATCGGCGTCGATCCGCACCTCGATGTAGGGCCATCCGACCGGCTGGGTATCGACTTCCTCGTTGAAGGTGTGGCCCGACGCTTTGAGCGGCAGGATCGTGCCGCGAAACGAGCCTTGATCGCTGAAGATGGTGCAGCGGACATATTCCGCCGCACGGGCCGACCAGGTGCCGATCGGCACCAGCTCCAGCCGGCCATTGTCCTTGATCATCTTCACGGTAGCGCCGAGCGTGTCGAGGTGGCTGACGATGGCACGGGCGCCCTCGACTTCGCGGCCACGATAGAGAGCCAGGATCGCCCCGCGGCGGGTGACGCTGTAGGGAACGCCCAGGCGCTCCAGCTCCTCCGAGACATAGCGGACGACCGTGTCCGTATAGCCGGTGGGGGAGGGGATGGAGAGCAGCTTCTCGAGCTGCGCCTTCAGATAGTCGGCATCAATGACTGGCAGCGGCATCGGCCCTCCTCGGTGCGGCTGCCGGCATGCTCAGCGGAAAGAGCAGGTCGATGAAACGCTCGGCGGTCGGCTGGGGCTCGTGGTTGGCGAGGCCGGCGCGCTCGTTCGCTTCGATGAAGACATAATCCCGCTCGGCGGGATCGCGGACGATGAAATCCACGCCCACCACCGGTATGTCGATCGCGCGGGCAACCCGGATTGCGGCCTCCGCAAGCTCCGGGTGCAGCCGCTCGGTCACGTCGTGGATCGTGCCGCCGGTGTGGAGATTGGCGGCCTTGCGCACAGCGAAGCTGGCGCCCTCCGGAGGCACGTCGTCCATCGTATAGCCCGCCTTCGCGACGCAGCGTTCGGTTTCCGCATCGAGCGGTATCTTCGATTCCCCGCCCGTCGCGGCGGCACGGCGGCGGCTCTGGCGCTCGATCAGCTGGCGCACCGTGTCGCGGCCGTTGCCGACCACTTCGGCAGGGCGGCGGGTTGCGGCAGCGACGACCTTGAAGCCGATCACGATCAGGCGCAGGTCGTCGCCCTTGTGGAAGCTTTCGACCAGCACCTTGTCGGACATGGTCGAGGCGACTTCGATCGCCTGCTCCACGCTCTCCATCGTCTCGAGATCCACCGCGACGCCGCGGCCCTGCTCACCGCGCGCGGGCTTGACCACCAATGAGCCGTGCTTCTGCAGCATCGCCTTCACGGCCTCGCGATCAGACGCTTCCACTTCCTCCGGCACCTTCACGCCTGCCGCCTCGACGATCCGGCGGGTCATCGCCTTGTCGTCGCAGATGGAGAGGGCGACGGCGCTGGTCAGCTCAGAAAGGCTCTCCCGGCAACGCACGCTTCGCCCGCCGAAGCTCAATTGGAAGACGCCGCCCTCCGCGTCGATCACGTCCACGCCGATGCCGCGTCGCCGCGCCTCATTGATGATGATGCGGGCATAGGGGTTCATCGCCTTCGCCGGATCATGGCCGACGAAGAGGCGCTCGTTGATGACGTTGCGACGCTTCACCGCGAAAACGGGAAGGCGGTGGAATCCGAGCTTCTCGTAGAGCGCGATCGCGCCGTGATTGTCGTGCAGGACGGAGAGGTCCATCCAGTGCGCGCCGCGGGCGATATAATGTTCGGCCAGCCAGCGGATCAAAGCCTCGCCGACGCCCGGGTGCGGTGTCTGCGGGTCCACCGACAGGGCCCAAAGCGACGAGCCCTTCTCCGGGTCTTCGAACGCGGCGCTATGGTCGATGCCGGTTACGGTGCCGATCACGGCGCCGCTCTCCTCATCCTCGGCGACGAAGTAGGTCAGCACCCGCCCGTCCGCCCGCTCCTCGAAGAAGTCGGGGCGGACCTGCACCATTCGGTGGAGCGCATAGAGGCGGTTGACGGCGTCGGCGTCCGTGTCGACGACCATGCGCCGCAGGAGGAAGCCCGAGGGCTTGCGCTTCCAGGGGCGATAGCTCGCAAAATCGAGCCTGTAGGTGTGGGACGGATCGAGAAACAGCTCGGCCGGCGCGGATGCGATCAGGACGTGCGGGTCCATGACATACATGGCGATGTCGCGGGTTTCGGGGTTCTCGGCACGGATTTCGGAGACGAGCTGGTCCACGTCCTCGAAGGTGTGGGCGAAGAGGATGCGGCCCCAGCCGCAATCCACCAGCGCGTTGGGGGAGGGGTTCTCTCCGGGCGCGTGGCGGCGCGCGAACGGCGAGCCAGGATGATGCCGCCAAGGCTTGCGCATCAGCCGACCCCCTGTTGCTGCAGCCAGAGCTCGAGCAGGCCGACCTGCCACAGCTCGGAACCGCGCAGGGGCGTGATGTGGCCGGTCGGGTCCGCGAAGAGCCGCTCCAGATAGCCGGAAAAGAAGAGGCCGCGCTCCTTCGCCGCCTGCGACGTCAAGGCATCGCGGACCAGGTCTAGGTAGGGACCATCGATATATTTAAGCGCCGGGACGGGGAAATACCCCTTGGGGCGGTCGATCACTTCTGCCGGGATCACCTTGCGCGCGACATCCTTGAGGATGCCCTTGCCGCCGCCGGCCAGCTTGAGTTCGGATGGCACACGCGCCGCGAGTTCGGCCAGGTCGTGGTCGAGGAACGGCACTCGGGCCTCCAGCGCCCAGGCCATCGTCATGTTGTCGACCCGCTTCACCGGATCGTCGACGAGCATCACCGTGGAGTCGATCCGCAGCGCCTTGGCGACCGGATTGGTGGCGCCCGCTCGGGCGAAATGATCGCGCACATAATCGAGCGGCAGCGTGCCGCCGTCGCGCCAGTCGGGCCCGAGATGCTCGTGCAGCTTCCCGGCGTCGCGGTCGAAAAAGGCGCGGGCATAGGTCGCCACCGGATCGTTGGCGCCGGCCATGGGCGGATACCAGTGATAGCCCGCGAACACCTCGTCGGCGCCCTGGCCCGACTGCACCACCTTGATGTGCTTCGCGACCTCGCGGCTGAGCAGGTAAAAGCCGATATTGTCGTAGCTGATCATCGGCTCGGCCATCGCCTCGATCGCGCCGGGCAGCTCCCTCAGCAGGTCCTCGGACGGCACGAACAGCTTGTGGTGGTTGGTCGCATAATGCTTCGCGATCAGGTCGGAATAAACGAACTCGTCGCCTTTCTCTCCATGCGCTTCCTCGAAGCCGATCGAGAAGGTCGAGAGGCCGTGCTGGCCCATTTCGGCGAGCAATCCGACGATGAGGCTGGAATCGACACCGCCCGAAAGCAGCACTCCGACCGGCACATCCGCCACCATCCGCCGCTCGACGGCGGTGCGAAGCGAGGCGAGCACCATCTCCTGCCACTGTTCGTTGCCTCGTCCCGCATCCTCACCGGACTGGGCGAAGGGCGGGTCCCAATAGACATGGTCCTTGGAGGACCCGTCCTCCTCGACCACCCGCACTGTCGCGGGCGGCAGCTTCCGGATGCCTTTCAGGATGGTCCAGGGCGGCGGCACCACCGCGTGCCAGCTCATGTAGAATTGCAGCGCTTCCGGATCGACCGACGTGTCGACATCGCCTGCGGCGACGATGCCGGGCAGCGTCGAGGAGAAGCGTAGTCGCCCCGGCCTCTCGGACACGTAAAGCGGCTTGATCCCGAACCGGTCGCGGGCGAGCACCACGCGGCCGCTCTCGCGCTCGTGCAACGCGAAGGCGAACATGCCCTTGAAGCGTTCCACGCAGGCCGTGCCCCAGGCATGGAAGGCCTTGATGATCACTTCGGTGTCGCCGCCCGAGAAGAAGCGGTAGCCGAGCTCCTGCAACTCCTCCCGGAGCTCCTGGTAATTGTAGATGCAGCCGTTGAAGACGAGGTCGAGCCCCAACTCGGTATCCACCATTGGCTGGGCGGAACGATGCGAGAGGTCGATGATCTTGAGCCGCTGGTGACCCATTCCGACGCGGCCGCGCATCAGCTGCCCGCAGCTGTCGGGCCCGCGCCGTGCCTGGCTGCGCATCATGCGAGCGACCGCATCGGCGTCCGCGATGGTTCCGTCGAAACGGATTTCGCCCGCTATGCCGCACATGGCTGGCAGGCCTCTCTTTGCAAAACTACTGACATGCGCCCGAACGAAAGGAACTTTGTTCGGCCTGACAACCTTTCCACGCCCAATAAGGTCCCGGCTTTCAAAAATCGGACCGGCTCTGAAAAAAGGGCGCGCCACCGCAGCAGAGGAAAGCGGCCGATGGACCTTCAGAAATTGGTCGAGGATGTGCTGAGCGATGCCGAGGTCTATCGCGGCCACGGCGACCCGGCGAGCTATATCCCGGTCTTGGCGAAGGTCGATCCCAAGAAGATGGGGATCGCAGTCGCCGCGAAAGACGGCACCGTTTATTGCGCGGGCGACGCGGACGAGCCTTTCTCGATCCAGAGCCTGTCCAAGGTGTTCGCGCTCAACCTCGCGCTTGATCATGTCGGGGCGGCGCTCTGGAATTATGTGGGCAAGGAGCCGTCCGGCTCACCGTTCAATTCGATCGTGCAGCTGGAGGCGGAGAAGGGGAAGCCGCGCAATCCGCTCATCAATGCGGGCGCGATGGTGGTCTGCGACAGCATCATGGGCGACGGCACCGCGGACGAGGCGGTCGAAGAAATCCTGAGCTTCCTACGCGAGCTCAGCCAGGACTCCACCGTTTCGATCGCCCAGAATGTCGCGGAATCGGAATCGCAAGGCGGCTTCCTCAACCGCAGCCTGGCCTATTTCGTGTCGGCCTTCGGGAACCTCACCAATCCGGTGGAGGAGGTGCTGTCCGTCTATTTCCGCCAATGCGCGATCGCGATGAGCTGCCGCCAGCTTGCGCGCGCCGGGCTCTACCTCGCTTTCGACGGCAAGGATCCGGCGACGGGCGAGGAAGTGACGATCTCCTCGCGCGCCCGCCGCATCAACGCGCTCATGCTGACCTGCGGCCATTACGACAATAGCGGCGAGTTCGCCTACCGGATCGGCCTCCCGGGCAAGAGCGGGGTCGGCGGCGGCATCCTAACCGTCGCGCCAGGCGTCGGCGCGATCTGCGTCTGGTCACCGGGCCTCAACGCCGCCGGCACGTCGCTCGCGGGAGCCGTGATGCTCGAAAAGCTGGTCGAGCGGACCGGCTGGTCGGTGTTCGTCTGAACCCTGCCCGATTGCACCGCATGCAACCGCGCTGCCGCGCAAGGCAAGCTCGCCTCGTCGGCTGAATACCTATATCGGGCGCCAAGGCTGGGAGGCGCTTCGTGACCGACGCTGATACCGCATTGCTGCTGGCGCGCATCCAGTTCGCCTTCACGATCAGCTTTCACTTCATTTTCCCGGCATTTTCGATCGGACTGGCGAGCTATCTCGCCGTGCTGGAAGCCCTGTGGCTGAAGACGGGCAAGGACCACTATCTCAACCTCTTCAAATATTGGCTGAAGATCTTCGCCATCGCCTTTGCGATGGGCGTCGTCTCCGGCATCGTCATGACATACCAGTTCGGCACCAACTGGTCGGTCTTCTCGGATAAAGCGGGGCCGATCATCGGGCCGCTCATGGCCTATGAGGTGCTGACCGCCTTTTTCCTGGAGGCAGGGTTCCTGGGCGTCATGCTGTTCGGGCTGGAGCGGGTGGGCAAGAAGCTCCACTTCCTCGCCACCTGCATGGTCGCGATCGGCACGGCCATCTCGGCCTTTTGGATCCTGAGCGTCAACAGCTGGATGCACACGCCGGTCGGCTGGGCAATGAACGACAAGGGCCAGTTCGTGCCCGCCGCGCCCTGGATCGAGATCATCTTCAATCCCAGCTTCCCCTACCGGCTCGTCCACACCGTCATCGCGGCTTATCTCACGACGGCCTTAGTCGTCGGCGGGGTCGGGGCCTGGCACCTGCTCCGGCGCCACGCCACCGCTGAAGTCAAAACCATGTTCTCGATGGCAATGTGGATGGCCGCGCTCGTCGCGCCCGTTCAGATCGTAGTTGGCGATCTTCACGGGTTGAACACGCTGGAACATCAGCCCGCCAAGGTGATGGCGATGGAGGGCCATTATGAGAGCCACCCCAACGGAGCGCCGCTCGCCCTCTTTGGTATCCCCGACGATGAGGAGGAGCGGCTTAAATACGCCATTGAGATCCCGAAGCTTTCGTCGCTGATCCTCAAGCACGATCCCAATGCGCCGCTCGCTGGCCTCAAGACCATCCCCAAGGAGAACCGCCCGCCCGCCAGCATCGTCTTTTGGTCGTTCCGAGTGATGGTCGGCCTCGGGATGCTCATGCTGCTGCTGGGGCTTTTCAGCCTGTTCGCCCGCGTGAGGAGGAAGCTTTACGATTGGAAGCTGCTCCACCGCTTCGCGCTGGTGATGAGTCCGGCCGGCTTCGTCGCAGTCATCGCCGGCTGGATCACGACCGAAGTGGGTCGCCAGCCATTCGTCATCTACAACCTCCTGCGCACCGCCGATGCACGTGCGCCGATCGACGCGCCAGCGGTGGCCACCTCGCTGCTGGTCTTCGTCATCACCTACTTCCTCGTCTTCGGCACGGGCACGATCTACATCCTCCGCCTGATGAAGAAGCCGCCGCATCCCGGTGAGAGCGCGCCTGCCCACGCGCCCATCCGTACGGCGGGGATCACGCCTTCGCCATCGATGCACCGCCACGGCGGCGCCAACGCGCGGCCCGACCAGAACGAAGAGGCGCGCTGATGGATCTCACAATCGTCTGGGCGCTGCTGCTCGCCTTTATCGTCGCGATGTATGTGGTCATGGACGGGTTCGATCTCGGCATCGGCATGCTCTTTCCGCGCTTTCCGGTCGGCAAGCAGCGCGACATGGCGATGAACTCGGTCGCGCCCGTCTGGGACGGCAACGAGACCTGGCTGATCCTCGGCGGCAACGGCCTCATCGCCGCCTTCCCGATCGCTTATGCGATCATCCTCCCAGCGCTCTACGCCCCGCTGATCGCGATGCTGCTGGGGCTCATCTTCCGGGGCGTCGCCTTCGAGTTCCGCTGGCGCGACCCCGGTCACCGCCGCTGGTGGGATGCCGGCTTCTTCCTCGGCTCCCTGGTGGCGACGCTCGCTCAGGGCATCACGCTCGGCGCGCTGCTGCAGGGGATCACGATCGAAGGCCGCGCTTATGGCGGCGGCTGGTGGGACTGGCTGACGCCGTTCAGCCTGCTCGTCGGCGCAAGCCTGGTGGTCGGCTACTCGCTGCTCGGTGCCTGCTGGCTGGTCTGGAAGACGGAAGGGCCGCTGCACGACCAGGCGCGCCGCTATGCGAAGCTGCTGCTACCGGCCTTGCTCGTCGCCTTCGGCGCGGTCAGCCTCGCCACGCCGTTTCTGGAGAACAAATATTATGAACGCTGGTTCGACACGCCGGGCCTGTTCGTAACCGTGCCGATGCCGCTGCTCGTCCTCGCGACCGCGTGGGCCGCCTGGCGCAGCATCGCCAAGGGACAGGACCATGCGCCGTTCCTCTGGGTGCTCGGCCTGTTCGGCCTGACGCTGATCGGCCTCGGCATCTCGATCTGGCCCGACGTGATCCCGGGCCGCATCTCCATCTGGGATGCCGCCTCGCCCTACGATAGCCAGCTCTTCATGCTGGTCGGCTCGGCGGTGCTGATCCCGCTGATCCTCGTCTACACCGCCTGGAGCTACTACGTCTTTCGCGGCAAGGTCGGTGAGGACGGTTATCATGAGCATTGAGGCTCGGCCCGGGGACGCGCCAGCTCCTGATAACATGAGTACCGAAGCGCCGCTCTGGCGCCGGCTTGCCTGGTTCGTGGGGCTGTGGGCGGCGAGCGTTGCGACGCTCTCCGTCGTCGCCTTCCTGCTGCGCCTCTGGATTAGCTAAACATTAGCTTACGCTGATTATTAGCTTCCGTGGACAACACGGGAGGAAGCGCATGTACGATGCACGAAGCGGCGAGATGGCGGTGCGGCTGCAGGCAAGCTCGATCCGGCTGCTGCGCCTCGCGCGCCGCGACGGTCAGGCCGGGGACCTGAGCGGGCCGAAGCTTTCGGCCCTGAGCTTCGTCGCGCTGGCGGGGCCGGTGTCGCTGGGCGAACTCGCGGCCGCCGAGCAAGTGCGGCCGCCGACGATGACGAGGCTCGTCGATCGAATGCTCGAAGAGAACCTCGTGACTCGCGAAGTCGATCCGAAGGACCGCCGCATAATCCGCATCGCTGTAACCGAGGAGGGGAGGCGGCTGATCGAGCAGGCGCGGCCGCAAGGGGAGGGCGGTCTTGCCGCCCGTCTCCACTGCCTCGCCGACAGCGAGCGCCGCGCAATTGCAAGAGCAGTGGAGTTGCTGGAGCGAGTGACGCGGACGTAGCGTTCGCCCGCTCCGCTGGGCTGTCACCCCGGACGTTGACCCGGGCCCATCTTCTTCTCCGTCCAGCGCAGAGAGGTGGATGCCGTATGCAGTCCACTCGGCGAGGATGTCGGAGACGCGAGAGCCTCGGGAAAGCGGCGGGCTCGTTCGGAAGCCCACTCGGCGCCCCTGTGCCGGAGCTCTAGTTGCCGAGCAGCCGCCCCAAACCCGGTATCGGCAAGCGCACCTTCGTCCTCGTTTGCGTCTGCTGTTCCGCAGCAGGCGCCTCATCCGCACCGTCATCGTCGTCGGCGAATTCGGGCATGTTCATGCCGAGCATCGCGCGATGGGTCGACTTGGTCCGGAGCTTCACCGCCCATTCCGGCTTCCACGAGGCCGCGGCCTTGGCCGGACGCGCCGGGTGGCTGAAGTTGGCCTCGCCGCCGAACGCCACCACGCTGAGCATCGCCTGCGGCGCCGCCTTCACCGCTTCGACCGGGACGGTGCAGCGGTCGGCGGACGCGGGAAGTAGTATCCTTTGCTGCAGCAGCCGGTTGATCTCCGTCTGCGGCAGATAATCCGACATCATGTCGAAGATCTGGCTCTCGCTCGAAGTCCAGACGACCAGATCTCCATTCTCATTCGAGCCCATCGTGCTGGCGAACCACGCCTGGGCGCCGGCCACCGGCTTCCACACCAGAGGCATCGCGCCCGATGGAGCCGAGCGGTTCGAAAGGAGCTGCACCGGCGCCAGGAAATCTTGGTTCTGCGCCAGCGAGAAGCGGATTTCCGGCGTGTAGTTGCCGCGAACCACATGGGCGCCGACCAGCGAACCGGCGGCCGGTACGCGGGTGCCGTTCCGCTCGTTCGGCCACTCGCCATAGGTGCCGGCGCGATCCGACGAGGGCGGCGTCATGAATTTGACGTTGGCTGTCTTCATCAACTGCTGCGCCTTGCCGGACGCAAGGCTGGACATGTCGATCACCGCCGGCTGGCCGGCACGGGCGCGTTCGCCGCAACCCCAGTAGATGAGGATCCGGCCCTTCGGGCGCTCCATGTTGGATGCCCAGGGCTGGTTGGCGTCGCCCGTCGGCCGCACGGCCTTGGGGCTGACGAGCGGCAGCGCCGGGCCTGCCTGAAGGCCAGTGGGCGGAAGATGCTCGGCGGTCGGCTCGCCGACTGCGCGCTGAGGCGAGCCCAGCTGCAGCATCAGGTTGCGCGCATAAGCCTCTTGCTTGCCGCGGCCGCCCATCAGCGCGCCCATCATCGCCGCCGATCCGCCGCGGCCGCCCGTCATTCCCGCTCCGAAGCCGGAGCTCGTCTCGGCCGACAGCCAATATTCGGTGGTGCCCGCCGGGTTGCGTTGCTGGGCGTCCGCCGCTGCGACCGTCATGACGCCGGCGAGCGCGATCGCGCAGACGCCGGCGAACAAATGCTGACTGAACTTCATGTTTCCCCCGTGTAATTCCTCAGCGACCGCGTCGAATTGGTCGCTGCGAGAGGGGCACCTACATGTTCAGCCGACGCACGGGACGGTTCTGCGACGGACTCGACCGATCGGTCGGGCAGGAGGACCTTCCTGCGACCGGCGCGTCGTGTCAGGCGACCGGCATGACATTGTCGTTGGAATTCCGGTCGATGTAGAAATTGTAGGGGTCGACGCCGGCATGGGTCGGCTTCTTGTCGGTGACGAAGCGGTAGACCTGCTTGCCGCTCTTCACCGGCTGGCGCTGCATCAGGATGACGTTGGTCTTGTTGAACGCGCCGCGTCCCGGCTCAGCCGTGAACAGGCCGATGGGGAACTGGTCCTGAAGCCGCGCTTCCTTTTCTTCGCCCTTGCCGGCGGCGTAGAACTTCTTCGCCTCGACAGGGACCGTCACGTCCCACTTGCCGTCCTTGCGCTGGACTGCCGTGGGGGCGGCGACCTTCATGTCGTAGACGGTGATGCGCTCGAGCAGATCGGTGATCAGCGCCTGGTCCTCGGGTGACTTGGCAACGGCACGCAGTTCCCGGATGAGATCGACCGAGCGCGGATAAGGCGCGCCCTTGAACTTGAAGCGGGAGACGAGGTTGCGCAGCGCCTGGTTGACCGCCGCTTCTCCGAGCCGGTCCTGCAGCAGGTACATGGCCAGCGATCCCTTCTGATAGTGGATATATTGCTGGTCTTCGACGCGGGCGAGCGGCAGCTCCTCGATGACTTCGCCGCCGCGGCTGCGGAGGTAACCGTCCAGTTCGTATCTCAGAAAGCGGCGAATCTTGTCCTCGCCATAGAGCCGCTTCATCACCATCAGCGCCGAATATTGGGCAAGCGTTTCCGACAGCATCGTGCCGCCCTGCATGTTCGCGCCGATCACCTGGTGCGCCCACCATTGATGGCCCATTTCATGGGCGGTGATGTAGGTCACATAGTCGATCTTTTCGGGGTCGGACGTGTCCGCCACGAAGCCGATCGCTTCCGAATAAGGCATCGTGTTCGCAAACGCCTGGGCAAAAGTCGCATAGGCCGGGAACTCGATGATCCGCGCCTGATCGAACTGGTAGGCGCCGAATGCCGGCCCGTAATAATCGAGCGACGTCTGCATCGCGGTCAGCATCCGGTCCACGTTCCACCCGTGTGCGGGATGGTAGTAGACGGCGAGTTCGACGCCCTTGTGGTTGCGCTTCTTCTCGGCGTAGCGCGCCGACTGGATCGAGAAGAAGGTCAGGATCGGCGCGTCGGAAACGAAGCGGGCGATGCGGCGCCCGTCGCGGGTCACATCGGACACCTTCTTGCCCGGCGCGATCGGCATCTGGTCGGCGGAAGTGGAGAGGGTGATGTCGGCGGTGCTCCAGCCCGCGCCAAAATAGGATTTGTCCGTGGCCGAAAGATCCTCGAGCTTGGCCGGGCGCAACTCGGGCGGCAGGCCGTGCTCGCGGCGGCGGACGCGGTCGCGCAGCAGCCCCATACGGCTCATCCCGATCGCCGGCGCGAGCTCGCTATTGTCGAGGAAGGTGCCGTTCTCGACGAGCCGCGTGTCCTCGACCGAATTGCGGAAACCGCGGTTCCAGCGCTGCGCCTTGAATGTCAGCGCGCGCGCCTCGCCCGGCGCCATCGGCTGGTCCAGGCGATAGATGCGATAGCCATACTCCTTGTCGTGGCTGGCGAGCTTCGCACCCGGAAAGGCGATGCCTTGGATCTTCGTCTCGCGGTCCGTGTCGCGGACGTGCACGTCCCGGATCGACGTCTGGGTCAGGTTGCGAAGTTCGTAGCGTCCGCTCACTTCCGCCCGCCGCTCCGCCGGGAAGAGATCGATGGCGAGCTTCACGTCCGAGATGGTCGGCTGCGGGAGGTTCTCATAAGCGAGGAACTTCTTCTCGTAATTGGCGAAGAACTCCTCGTTTTCCTCGGACGTGCGATATTCGTTGAGCACAACGGTGTTGTAGAAGATCCAGGCCCCGGTCGAGACGAGCACCAGGGTCGCCACGGCCGCAATCGCGCCCGGCATTCCCTTCAGCCGGGCAGGGGCGCGACGGAGCCTCGGCTTCAGCCGCGTCTCGGTGCCGCGCCTCCAGAGAAGATGCGCGCCGACCAGCAGAAGCGCCGCGAATGCCGCCCAATAGAGACGGAACCACCAGGCGCCCTTCCAGAAGCTGCCGGCATTGTTGATGTCGGACAGCGGCACCCGCGGGCCTTGGCCGTAGACATAGAGATTGTGCTCGAGCCCGACGCTGCCGGCGACGATCTGCAGCACGATGTAGAGCACCATGATGCCCCAGCCGACATATTTGTTGGGGCTGAGCGCCTGCACGAACACCGCAAGGATTGCGATCAGGGTGACCGCAAAGCTCATCGGCAGCACGTACCAGAGCAGATACCTGCCAAGCTCGAGGTTGGTATAGCCCTTGCCGAGCTGCACCAGCATGGCCGCCAGAGCGCTGATCAGCACCGCGGAGAGCAGCACCAGGGTCACCGCCGCCGTCTTGGGGATCACATAGGCCCAATTGGGCAGGGGCGTCGCGTCGATGATCTCGTGCATCTTGCGGTCGCGCTCGCGCCAGACGAGCTCTCCCGCATAATAGATTGCGATGATGATCGGGATGATCGTGAAGCTGCCCTCGAGCATCGGGATGATCGCGCGCGTAACGGGTAGGGTGGGCGTTCCGAACAGCTCGCCGGCGAAGACCAGATTGGCGACGCTGTTCATCAGGCCGAGCGCCATCAGCACGATGAAGGCAGGGCTTCTGAACACCTGCCGCATCTCGAATCGGGTGCGTTCCCAAAGCTGCGCCCGCGCCGCGCCCTGGCCGAACCGCGCGGCAGGAAGGGTCTGCACGGGCCCGGAATGCTGCTCGGCAGCCGCGGCGGCGAGCGCCTTGTCCGCCTTCTTCTGCTTGCGCGCCTTGCGCTTGGAGATGCCGGGCTCCGCGAAGCGGTATGTCGAATAGGCAATCGCAAGGAAGCCGATCGACAGCGCAATCCAGAGCAGGCGGTTGTAGAGCAGCGTCCCGGCGAAGTCCGGAAGCATGGTGTTGCGCTCGGCGGCGGTCCAGTAGCGCGTCAGCGAGTTGAACGCTCGCCCGCCGAACGGCTCCACCACCCCCACGATCGCCTCGATGTCCAGGCGCTCGCGGACCATGGCTATGGCCACGAAGTAGAGGACCAGGAAGACGATGACGCCGATATAGGTCGTCATCATGGACCGGGTCGCTGTCGCCAGCGCGAAGAAGAGCGCCGACGTGACGAGGACGTTCGGCACCGCCAGCAGGAAATAGGTATAAGCGTAATCGCGCAGTCGATTGGGCCCGAGCGTCTCGGGGTCCAGCCACGGCATCAGCGAGCCGAACCACATGCCCAGCGGGATCGACGCGAAGGCGAGTGAAGCGATCAGCCATGCCCCGACGAAGCGCCCGATCAGATAATCGAACTTGCTGATGCGGGTGGACCTGACGATCGGCCCGAAGCCCGTATCGTCGTCGCGCACCACCACGTTGGCGACGAATGCGGTCGTCACGAACATGTAGAAGAGCGAGAAGATCATCTGGGTCTGGGCCAGCGAGGTCGGGCTGTTCTCGTGGACGTTGCCGCCGCCCCCGATCTGGATCGTGTCGCTCGCGACGAAGCCGAAGGAGAAGAGGAAGAAGAGCCCGGCAGCGACCCAGAAGACCGGATTCCTGAGCTGGTAGTTGAATTCGAATGACGCGACCTGGGCGAGCATGCTGCCGCTCTTGGTTCGCTGGCCCGCGGGGCTGCTGCCGGCCTGAGCCGGAGCGACGGGCGTGCTTACGTTCATCGGGGCGCTCCTCAGGCCGCGCGGCGCGATTGCGCGAGCGTCGAGAAATAAACGTCCTCGAGACCGCCCTCGACGGCCGTGAAGCCCTCCCCGGGCTCCTGGTCCGAGAGAATATGCACCACCGTCCGGCCGGCGAAGAGCCGGGTGGAGATGAGCTCAAAGCGCTCGCGATATTGCTCCAGCTCGCTCCGCTCGATCACCTTCATCCAGATCCGGCCCTTGGTCGACTGGATCAGGTCCAGCGGAGCGCCCTCGAGCTGGATGCGCCCGCCCGCCAGCACCGCCATCCGCGGGCAAAGATCGGACACGTCCTCCACGATGTGGGTCGAAAGAATGACGACGACATTCTCGCCGATCTCGGCGAGGAGGTTGAGGAAGCGGTTGCGCTCTTCCGGATCGAGACCGGCGGTCGGCTCGTCGACGATGATCAGCTCGGGGTTGCCGATCAGCGCCTGGGCGATGCCGAAGCGCTGCCGCATGCCGCCGGAGAAGCCGGCCAGCGCCTTCTTGCGCACCGACCAGAGATTGACCTGGTGGAGCAGACCCTCGACCGTCGCCTTGCGGTCGCCGGCGGAGGCGACGCCTTTCAGCACCGCCATATGGTCGAGCATGTCGTAGGCGGAGACGCGGGGATAGACGCCGAAATCCTGGGGAAGGTAGCCAAGCGTCCGCCGCAGCCGCTCGGGCTCCCGGATCACGTCGATGTCGCCGAAGCGGATCGTGCCTTCGGTGGGGGTCTGGAGCGTCGCCACCGTCCGCATCAGCGTCGATTTGCCGGCCCCGTTCGGCCCCAGCAGCCCATACATGCCGCGCGGGATCGACAACGTCACATGATCGAGCGCGCGCGTTCCGTTGCCATAGACATGGCTGACGTCGTTCAGTTGCAGCATCTCATCCCCCCGGTTGAGCTCAAGGTGTCGCACCGGCCCCTGCGGCTGTAAAGCGCCGTTCGCAGAAGGCTGGCGGCGGTTTGCAGTGGGCGGGGAGCCTTGCGAAACGGCGCCTGGAGGTTCAGGGCGGATGGCCATGAAGAAGCTCATCCTCCTCACAAGCGCGGCTTTTCTTGCCGCTTCCCCGGCCTCCGCGCAGCGCTCCACGGGCCGCTCCGCCGTGACTCCGCCCAATCTGCCGCAAGTCGCGGCGGACGTGTCGGAGCAGAATTTACGCGCGATCATTCAGCGACTGGTGAGCTTCGGCACGCGCCACACTCTCTCCTCGCAAACCGATCCGCGCCGCGGGATCGGTGCCTCGCTGCGCTGGACCGAGGAGGAGTTCCGCCGCTACTCCCGGACCTGCGGCGGCTGCCTCGCCATCGCCACTCCGTCGGACGTGGTGACGGGCAGGCGGGTGCCGACGCCGACCAAGGTCACGAACGTGCTCGCCATCCAGCGCGGGACGGTGGACCCCAACCGCGTCGTCATCATCTCCGGCCATATCGACAGCCGCGTCAGCGACGTGATGGACTTCACCAAGGACGCGCCCGGCGCCAATGACGACGCGTCCGGCACCGCCGCCGCAATGGAAGCAGCGCGCGTGCTTTCAAAGCATCGCTTCCCCTACACGATCGTCTATGCCGCGCTTTCGGGCGAGGAGCAGGGCCTGCTCGGCGGCAAGATCCTCGCCGATTACGCCAAGGCGCAGGGCTGGGAGGTGCTGGCCAACCTCAACAACGACATCATCGGCAATAGCTGCGGCTCGGACGGCCTGTGCGACGCGGGCCATGTGCGGGTGTTCTCCGAAGGACCGCGCTGGCAGGGGAGGGAGGACCTCGCCGCCCGGCAGCGCAGCCTCGGCGGCGAGAATGACGCGCCTTCGCGCAACTTGTCGCGCTATCTGGACGAGCTTGCCGACGAGGTCGGCCTCGGGCTCGATGTCCGCCAGATCTGGCGCAACGACCGTTTCGGCCGCGGCGGGGATCACACCGAATTGCTCAATGCCGGCTACCCGGCGATCCGCTTCAGCGTCGCGGTCGAGAATTACAATTGGCAGCATCAGGATCTGAGGGTCGAGAATGGCGTCGAATATGGCGACACGATCGACAAGGTCGATTTCCCTTATCTGACCAAGGTCGTGAAGCTGAACGTCGCTGCGCTCGCGGCGCTCGCTAGCGCTCCGCCGCCGCCTGCGCCAACCGTTGTGGGAGCCGTGTCCACCGACACCAAGCTCACGTGGCAGCCGGTTCGCGGCGCTGAGGCTTATGTCGTACGCTGGCGCCGTACGGATGCGCCAAACTGGGAGGACTCGCTGCGAGTGCCGTCCGATCCGCTCACCGTCACGTCTGCCACCTTCCGTGATCCGCGCCGCAACCAGGTGAAGACCGAGCGGGAGGTCACCTTGCCCGGGATCCGCGTCGACGATTATATCTTCGGCGTCTCGTCTGTCTCGGCAAGCGGCTTCGAATCTCCGGTTGCATCCGCCGTGCCCGGTGGCGCGTTCGCACCCTACACACCCCCTCCGCCGCCCGCGCAGTAAGCCCTTGCGTCGGCGGCAGGGCACGCCAACGTGAGGAATATGGCCAAACAACGCACCGGGCTCCCGAGCCGCCAGCAGATCCTCGACTTCATCGAGAGCTCCGACACTCCGGCGGGCAAGCGCGAGATCGCCAAGGCGTTTGGTCTTTCGGGCAATGACAAGATCGCGCTGAAGCAGCTCCTGCGCGACATGGGCGACGAGGGGCTGATCGACGCAGCACCGGGCCGTGCCTTTCACAAGATGGGCGGCGTGCCCAAGGTGACGGTGCTGCGCGTCGTCGACGTGGACGACAGCGGCACCGCCTGGGCCGTGCCCGAGCGCTGGGAAAGCGACACGCCCGAGCCGCGCCTGCGGCTGCAGGAGAAGGGGCGCAAGTCGGCCGTCGGCATCGGTGACCGGGTGCTGGCCCGCACCGAGGCGAAGGGCAACGGCTTCATCGCTCATCCGATGAAGAAGCTCTTGAAGGGCAGCGAGCTCGTGATGGGCGTCGTGCACCAGGAGGGCGACAAGCTCTGGCTCCGCCCCGTCGACAAGCGCGAGCGGCGCGAGTTGCCCATCTCCGACAAGGGCCAAGCCGAAGTCGGCGATCTCGTTCTTGCGGAAAAGACGGGGCGGCCGCCACGTCTCAGCGCCCGCGTCGATGCGGTACTCGGCGATCCCTTCGCGCCGCGCAGCTTCAGCCTGATCGCCATCCACAAGCACGGCATTCCCCACCAATTCTCGGACACCGTGCTGGAAGAGGCCGAACGGGTCGCCAAGCAGGATCTCGGGCCGCGCGAGGACCTGACCCACATCCCCATCGTCGCCATCGACCCGGCGGACGCTCGCGACCATGACGATGCCGTCTGGGCCGCACCCGACGAGGACCCGGCCAATTCGGGAGGCTGGAAGGCGATCGTCGCCATCGCCGACGTCAGCTTCTACGTCCGCTCCGGCTCCGCCCTCGACAAGGAAGCCCGGAAGCGCGGCAACAGCGTCTATTTCCCGGACCGCGTCGTGCCCATGCTGCCTGAGACGCTGTCGGCCCATGTCTGCTCGCTGGTCGAGGACGAAGACCGCGCCGCGCTCGTCTGCCACCTTCAAGTCACGAAGGACGGACAGCTCAAGAGCTGGCGCTTCACTCGCGCCCGCGTCCGCATCGCCGCCAACATCGCCTATGAGGAAGCGCAGGCCGCGATCGACGCCATGCGCGGGCAGGAGCGGATCGAAGTGTCGTCGCCGACCTGCGCGATGCCCGACATCGAGGCTGGCGAGCCTCCGGTCGCTCCCGAGATCGTCGAAGGCACGTTGAAGCCGCTCTGGGCCTGCTGGGACGCCATGTATGCGGCCCGCGAGAAGCGCGGTCCGCTGGAACTCGACCTTCCCGAGCGCCGTGTCGTGCTGGACGAGAAGGGCCGTATCCTCTCGGTGGCGCCCCGTGAGCGCCTCGATGCGCACAAGCTCATCGAGGATTACATGATCGCGGCCAACGTCGCCGCCGCCAAGGCGCTTGAGGCGAAAAAGGCGCCTGTCATGTATCGCGACCACGAGCCGCCCGGCCGCGAGAAGCTGGTCGCGCTGAAGGAGTATCTCAAGACTTTCGACATCGAGTTTGCGCTCGGGCAGGTCGTGCGTCCCTCCACCTTCAACCACATCGTCGAACGGGTCGGCGAAGCGGACTTCAAGCCGCAGGTGATGGAGCAGATCCTGCGCACGCAGACCCAGGCCTATTACGGTCCCGAAAATCATGGCCATTTCGGCCTGGCGCTCGGCTCCTACGCCCATTTCACCAGCCCGATCCGCCGCTACGCCGACCTCGTCGTCCACCGCTCGCTCGTGCGCGCTTACGGCCTAGGGGAGGGCGGCCTCACCGACAATGAGTCCGAAGCGATGGAAGTCACCGGCGAGCTCATCTCCCAGCTCGAGCGCCGCGCCATGGAAGCGGAGCGCGACACGATCGACCGCTATGTCGCCGCCTACTTGTCGGAACGCGTCGGCGATCTCGTCGATTGCCGCATCACCGGCGTCCAGCCGTTCGGCTTTTTCGCCACCGTGGTGGGGCTGGGCGGCGATGGCCTCGTGCCCGTCAGCACGCTCGGCACCGATTATTTCCGCTACAACGAAGCCAGCCAGACGCTGGTCGGCGACGACAGCGGCGTCGAATTCGCCCCCGGCCAGCGCCTCAAGCTGCGCCTGGCCGAGGCCAATCCGGTGAGCGGCGGCCTCCGCTTCGAACTTCCGGACGCCTCGCCCGGCGCAAGCGCCCGCCGCACCATTCGCCGCGACGGGGGCAGGACCAAGGGCACCGACAAGCGCACGCAAGGCAAGCGTGGCCGCCCCGCCAACATCCGCCACCAGGGACGGAAGTAAGGCTCAGTTGATCGTGATCACCCCGTCCACCGCCCGCCATTCGGCCGGCTGGATGAGATGCTGGTGCGCGACGCGGATCGAGTGGAGCGTCGCTTCGATCTCCTGGCGCCAATGATCGAGGAAACGGTGGAGAACCGGAAAGCCCGGGGCGACGTCGTAGGTCTGCCAGACGAAGAGCTGAATGAGCTTGGGATGGTCCGGCATCCAGTAGCTGATCTCGGCCGTGGTGAGCCCATAGCCTTTGACCTGCATCAGAAAGTCGGAACTCGCCATCCTGCCGTCTCCCGAACCGATCGTCATCGCTCGTCGCTCCTTCATTCCTCCATCAGGCGCCGGGCTTCAAAAAACTCCGCGAAGCCGCAGTCGTTCCGTCAATGTACCGAACGTAGGTTAATGGGCACGTAACGATCCCGATCAGGCACTTGCCGGCCGTGCCTCGGATCATGCTATCCCCCTGCGATGCACCTCCTCCTGCTGCTCCTGATGCTCGTCCAGCCCGCTCCGCCCGCTCGGGCGGAGCCGGCGATCCTGCTCCGCCCGGCCCGCGTCTTCGACGGCGTGAACCCGCGGCCGCACGAGAATTGGCAGGTGCTCGTGCGCGGCGAGAGGATCGAGGCGGTGGGCCCGGCTCTTGCGGCGCCGGCGGGGGCTCGGATCGTCGACCTGCCAGGCACCACCTTGCTGCCGGGTCTGATCGAGGGCCATTCGCACCTCTTCCTCCACCCCTATAACGAGACGAGCTGGGACGATCAGGTGCTGCGCGAGCCGGAGTCGCTGCGCACCGCCCGCGCCGTTGCACATGCGCGGGCGACGCTGCTGGCCGGCTTCACCACCGTCCGCGACCTCGGCACCGAAGGCGCGGGCTATGCCGATGTCGGCCTCAAGCAGGCGATCGAGCAGGGGATCATTCCCGGCCCGCACATGCTGATCGCCACGCGCGCCCTGGTCGCGACGGGAAGCTATGGCCCCAAGGGTTTCGAGCCCGGAGTGACGGTGCCGCAAGGCGCCGAGGAGGCGGACGGGCCGGGCCTGATCGTCGCCGCGCGCCGCCAGATGGGGAAGGGCGCCGACGTCGTGAAGCTCTACGGCGACTATCGCTGGCGCCCCGGCGAGGAGAGCCGCCCGACCTATACGCTCGGCGAGCTGCGCGCCGTCGTGGAGGCCGCCCACGCCGCCGGCCGCACCGTCGCGGTCCATGCGAGCACGCCCGAGGGGATGCGCAACGCGATCCTCGCAGGTGCCGACACGATCGAGCACGGCAATGGCGGCACGCCCGAGATCTTCCGGCTCATGCGCCAAAAGCGAGTCGCGCTTTGCCCCACGCTGGCCGCCACCGACGCCATCTCACGCTATCGCGGCTGGAAGCCCGGCGAGCCTGCGCCCGCGGCCGTGCAGGAGAAGCGGGCAAGCTTCGCCGCCGCGCTTCGCGAGCGCGTGCCGATGTGCATGGGCGGCGATGTCGGCGTCTATGCGCATGGCGACAATGTCCGCGAGATGGAGCTGATGGTGGACTATGGCATGCGTCCCGCCGACGTGCTGATCGCGGCCACATCCGCCAATGCACGCTTCTTCCGTTTGCACGGGAGACTCGGCAGCGTGAAGCCGGGCCTGCTCGCCGATTTGGTCGCGGTCGAGGGCGATCCGACGGCGAACGTCTCCGCGCTACGCGCAGTCCGGCTGGTGATGAAGGGAGGCGCGGTCGCAACCGCGCCGTAGCGAGGACGGGCTTGCAGCTAGCGGGTGAACTCCTGCCGTTTCGGCGGAGCGGATCCTCAGCGGCGAAGGCGCGCCCAGGTTGTCAGCGAGCAGCCGCCCGAGGAGAGCTGGCTGATCGAGGAGCAGATCAGCACCGGATCCTTGATTGATGCCTTGGGGTCCATGATGACCGTGGCCGGGCCCATGCTGC
Source organism: uncultured Sphingosinicella sp. (assembly GCF_902806315.1). GTDB lineage: Bacteria > Pseudomonadota > Alphaproteobacteria > Sphingomonadales > Sphingomonadaceae > Allosphingosinicella. The sequence goes on along the minus strand of NZ_CADCWD010000027.1, from coordinate 4,090 downwards.
CTGCTTCCGGAAGCAGGATGACGGTTGCCGCATGGGCTCCGCCGGTGAGAGCTGCGGCAAGCAAGGCTGCCGTCGCCAGGTGCTTCAACATCGATCATCCCCCTTTCTGCAGACGAAAAACGCCTTGCAGAATGAACCCTTTATGAACCGCCGCTAAGCATCTGGAAAGTCGAAAATATCGGGTGAGACGATTGTCGCACGCGAGTGGCTCATCTGCAGCACCTTCAACAAAGTGATTCGGGTGGCTTGGCCGTCGTGCAGCCGGTTTTTTCCACGAAAGCGCTTCGCCGGTCTGCAAGCCGACAGGCGGGGTCTGCACCGCCTGTCCGGCGACGGCTAATCAGAAGACCTCGCAATTCAGGAGGTTCACATGCGCACTTTCATCGCTTCCGGCCTCACCGCCGCACTCGCTTTATCACTTGCTGCACCGGCCGCCGCCTTGGCGGATGTCCGGGCCGAGGCCAAAACCGAAGCCGCTGCCGCTACGGATCAAGGGGGAGCCTCGGCCAACACCAGTGCCGCCGTTCAGGAGCGGAAGGTCTGCAAAGTCCTCGAGATGACCGGGCAGCGCACCAAGAACAAGCGCGTCTGCATGACCAGCGCCGAGTGGCGCAAAGTCGAGGACGATCAATAAGCGGCTCCGAATAGCTGCCGCGTTACAGCTTCGGCAGAGTCACGCCGCGCTGGCCCATATATTTGCCGGCGCGGTCGGCATAGCTGGTCTCGCACGGCTCGTTGCCTTGCAGGAACAGGAACTGGCAGGCGCCTTCATTGGCATAGACCTTGGCGGGGAGGGGCGTCGTGTTCGAGAATTCGAGCGTGACGTGACCTTCCCAGCCCGGCTCGAGCGGGGTGACGTTCACGATGATCCCGCACCGGGCATAGGTGGATTTGCCGAGGCAGATGACCAGCACGTCGCGCGGAACCCGGAAATATTCCACGGTGTGCGCCAGCGCGAAGCTGTTGGGCGGGATGATGCAGACAGGGGTCTTGCGGTCGACGAAGCTGTTGGCCGCGAAATCCTTGGGGTCGACGATCGCATTGTCGACGTTGGTGAAGATCTTGAAATCCTCGGCCACCCGCGCGTCGTAGCCGTAGCTCGACAGGCCGTAGCTGATCGTGCCCTCGCGCCGCTGCCCGTCCTCGAACGGCTCGATCATCCCGTCGCGCAGCGCCCGCTCGCGAATCCATTTGTCCGACATGATGCTCATGAGGCGGCTTTGTTGACGGCTTGAGCGCGGGTGGCAAGCGGGCTCACTTGATGTGAAGCACGCAAATCAGCGTGAAGAGCCGGCGCGCAGTGTCGAAATCCAGCTCGATCTTGCCGTCGAGGCACTCCTTGAGCAGCTCGGCGGCCTCGTTGTGGATGGCTCGCCTGGCCATATCCACGGTCTCGAGCCCGTGCGGCGCGTCCGACCGAACCGCTTTGAAATAGCTGTCGCAGATGGCGAAATAGTCGCGGATCGGGCGGCGAAAGCGGGCAAGGCCAAGGCGGATGGTGTCCAGCGGCTGTTCCTCGGCGTCGCGAAGGTCGATCGCGAGCCGATTGTCTTCCACCCGCAGCATGATCTTGAACGGGCCCTCATGTCCCGCCGGCGCAAAATGGTTCTTCTCGAGCAAGTCGAAGATGGCGATCCGCCGCTCCTGCTCGACATCCGGGTTGCGCCAGATGATCGTGCGCGTGTCGAGCTGGACGTCGATGATGCGCGGATCAGCCATGATCGGAGCTGTTAGCGGGCGCGGCATCGCTGTTCCAGCCCGGCTTGGGCAACAAGCCTCGGCTTTCCTATACTCGATGTTCGTGTCATGTTCGGCGGATGTGCAGTCTTGGGATAGCGGAAAACGATCGACCGAAGCGCCGCGGGCAATCGAAAGTTTTTCGCCTCTTGGGAGCTGAACTTTATGAACTTTCCGATGGACTTTCCGCCCCGGCGGCCCGCGTCGGCATGCCGCTGCCCCATACAGATTCGTCCACAAAGGCGCTCACGCATTTCGGCCCGACCCGGCTGGCGGGCGGCGGCTCCAGGTCATAAGCTGAGGTCATGGCCCTCGCTCTTGTAGAACCGAACGCGCAACCGGCGCCCGCTCTTCCTCAGAATATCGAGGCGGAGGCGGCGTTGCTCGGCGCCCTGATGATCGACAACCGGCTCGCCGAGGACATCCAGATCAAGCTTCGGCCCGAGCATTTCCACGAGCCGCTCCACGCCCGCATTTACGAAAACATTCTGAAGCTCATCGATCGGAACATGATCGCCTCGCCGGTCACGCTTCGCCCGCTGTTCGAAGCCGATGTCGAGATGAAGGAGCTGGGCGGCCCCTCCTACCTTGCCCAGCTCACCGGCAGCGGGGCCGCGATCATCGGCGCGCGCGATTTCGCCGAGCAGATTTACGAGCTGGCGCTGCTTCGCGCGCTGATCGGCGTCGGCCGCGAGATGGTCGAAAACGCGCTCGACACCAGTGAGCAGGTCGATCCCAAGGGCCAGATCGAGGCCGCGGAAAGCGCGCTTTACCGGGTGGCTGAGGAAGGCGGCGGGGAGGGCTCGGTCAAGAGCTTCGCCCAGGCCACCCGCATGGCCGTGCAGATGGCCGAAAAGGCGCTTAACACCGGCGGCGGCCTCTCCGGCGTCACCACCGGCCTCGACAGCGTCAACGGCAAAACCGGCGGCCTCCACCATTCGGACCTTCTGATCCTCGCCGGCCGCCCGGGCATGGGCAAGACCTCGCTCGCCACCAACATCGCTTTCAACGCGTGCCAGCGGCTGGTGCGGGACCTGGAAGACGGTATCCCGGCTGAGAAATCCGCAGGCGCGGCGGTCGCCTTCTTCAGCCTCGAGATGAGCGCCGACCAGCTCGCGACGCGTATTCTTTCCGAGCAGTCGGGCATCAGCTCGGAAAACCTGCGCATGGGCAAGATCAGCCAGCAGGATTTCCGCAACCTCGCCCGCGCCGCGGCCGAGCTCGAAGGTCTGCCGCTTTATATCGACGACACGCCCGGCCTCACCATCGCGGCGCTTCGCACCCGCGCCCGACGCCTCAAGCGTCAGAAGGGCATCGGCTTCATCGTCGTCGATTATCTCCAGCTGCTCCAGGGCTCGGGCAAGGGCGGCCAGGACAACCGTGTGCAGGAGATTTCGGAAATCTCGCGCGGCCTCAAGACGCTCGCCAAGGAACTGAACGTGCCGGTGATGGCGCTCTCGCAGCTCAGCCGTGCCGTGGAATCGCGCGAGAACAAACGCCCCCAGCTCTCCGACCTTCGCGAATCCGGCTCGATCGAGCAGGACGCCGACATCGTGATGTTCGTTTATCGCGAGGAATATTACGTCAACTTCACCAAGCCCAAGGAGGCCTCCGCCGCCGCCGGTGACGATGCGAGCGCGGTCGCAGCGTTCGAGGAATGGCAGCGCGCAATGGGCGACGTGCACGGCCGGGCCGAAGTCATCATCGCCAAGCAGCGCCACGGCGCGACCGGCACGGTGACGCTGAAGTTCGAGAGCAAGATCACTCGCTTCTCGGACCTCGTCGATGAGGGCTACATGCCCGAGATGCGGGGCTGAACCGTATGAGCCAGCTCACCCCTTTCCACATCGCCTTCCCGGTCGACGATCTCGAAGCCGCGCGCCGCTTCTACGGCGAGGTGCTCGGTTGCCCGGAGGGCCGGAGCAGCGAGAGGTGGATCGACTTCGATCTCTACGGCCACCAGATCGTCGCCCACCGCGTGGATGCCTCCGAAAGAGCCCCCAAGCCGGGCGGCGACAATCCCGTCGACGGCCATGACGTGCCGGTCCCTCATTTCGGAGTCGTCCTCCCGCCAGCCGAGTGGAAGGCGCTCGCGGAGCGGGTGAAGGCGGCGGGCGTCGCCTTCGTGATCGAGCCCTATACCCGCTTCGAAGGGCAGACGGGCGAGCAGTCGACGATGTTCTTCCTCGACCCCGCCGGCAACGCGCTCGAATTCAAATCCTTCGCCGACATGGGCCAGCTCTTCGCGGCCTAGTTCTTTCGCGCCTTGTGGCCGCGCAGGAGCCCTTGCATCGCCTCTTCCGACACATTCTCGAGAAAGGCGGCGCCGATCATCGTCCGGCGGATCCAGCGA
>NZ_CADCWD010000026.1:5222-25021 GCF_902806315.1 uncultured Sphingosinicella sp. | reverse complement strand
CGTGAGATCGGCTTTCAACCCGAAATGCTCTCAGGCGAGGACGAGGGCATCATGGCCGGGCAGGGGGTGCTCTCGGGCATGCCGGAAGCCGACGGCATCGTCGGCGACCTCGGCGGCGGCAGCCTCGAGTTGGTCGACGTCGCGGATGGGGAGGTGATCGAAAGCGTCTCCGTCCCCTTTGGCGTGCTCCGCATCGCGGCATTGGCGAAGGGGGAGGGCGGTCTCGCCAAGAAGCTTGCCAAGGCGCTCGACGGGCACGGCATCCGCAAGCGGGCGCGCAAGCGCCCTTTCTACCTGGTCGGCGGCTCGTGGCGCTCGCTCGCCCGGCTCGACATGATCCTCCAGGATCATCCGCTGCCGATCGTGCATCAATATCGGATGCCGGTCGGTCGTCCTGCCGAGCTCCTGAAGGCTATCCCCGGTATGAAGCCCGAGCTGAAGGCGCTGCCCGCGCTTTCGGACGCGCGCATCCCGACGCTTCCTTACGCCGCCATGCTGCTGAAGGCGGTGGCGGAAGAGCTGAAGCCGAGCGAGCTTGTCGTCTCGAGCTTCGGAATTCGTGAAGGACTGCTGTTCGAGGATCTCGATCCCAAAAAGCGCGCGCGCGATCCCTTGATTGAAGCGGCGCGGCAGGCGGCGCGCGGCATCGGGCGCTTCGCCGAGCATGGCGCCTTGCTCGACCGATGGATCGCGCCGGCGTTCGATGACGCGCCCGACATGGCGCGGCTGCGGCTCACGGCTTGCCTGCTCAGCGATGTCGCCTGGGCCGCGCATCCGGATTTTCGGGCGGAGCGCGGCGTCGACATGGCGCTGCATGGCAATTGGGTGGGCGTCGATCTGCCGGGCCGAGTGATGATCGCCCAGGCTTTATTCTCCAATTTCGGCGGCGGCCGCGGCTTCTCCCAGACGCCCGTGGCGAAACTCTGCCGCCCCGATCAGTTGAGCCGCGCCGCGCAATGGGGCCTGGCCATGCGCCTCGCCCAGCGCCTCAGCGGCGGTGTCGCCGCGAGCCTGGAGCGCAGCCGCCTCACCCGCAAGGACGGCCTCCTTCGCCTTGAACTCAGCAAGGGCGACGAGCCGCTGTTCGGCGAAGCCGTCGAACGCCGCCTCCAGACGCTCGCGGAAGCGATGCGCACCGAGCCCAAAGCGGTCGCAGTCTAGCTCCTTCCCTTCCAGGGAAGGGGTCAGTGTCACCCGCAGGCCAGTCGCTCGACCCGGCCTCGGCCAGTAAGGTGGATGTTCAGCCGGTCCTCGCGATAATCCATCGTGACTGCGTCGCCCGGGCGGATCCAGCGGATCGTGCGGGCGCCGGTAAGCTCAAGCGCTCGGCCGCCGAGAGTGCTCGACGAAGCTTGGCCGACCAGGCCTTGGGCGCGACTTACATCGCAGCGATAGCCCGGGGTGCTGCCATGGACCGGCACCGGCTGTTCGACGCCGACGTCGGCCGGCGCGGGCGTCATGCACGCGCTCGTCATCAGCAGCGCCGCTGCCAAGATCCTCATGCCTCCAGCTCCGTTCTCGTCATTGCCAGCTTGCCGTTCTTGATTGCGAATGCGAGCCGTCCCTCGACCAGGTCGAGCGCGTCGCGCCCGAATTCTTCGAACCGCCAGCCTTCCAGGATCGCCAAGCCCTCGCGGCGTCCGGCCGCGAGCAGCTCCAGTTCCTCCGAGCGCGCCACGAGACGCGCCGCGACATTGCTCTCGCGCGCCCGGATCTTCAGCAGCAACTTCAGCAAGTCCGCGACGAGCGCGCCTTCTTTCCCCAGCCCCGGCTGCCGGTCCTCGCGCGGCGGCATTTCGGAAGCGGGCAGGGGATGCGCGCTTGCGAGCGCATCCATCAGTCGCGCACCTATGTCATTCCCCTTCCAGCCCGGCGAAAGCCCGCGGACCCGCGCCAGCGCATCCTGATCGGCGGGCGGGTGCGCCGCGACGTCGGCGAGCGTCTCGTCCTTCATGATGCGGCCGCGCGGCAAGTTCTTCTGCCGGGCCTCGATCTCGCGCCAGGCGGCGAGCGCCTTCAGGCGCCCGAGCACTTCGGGCTTGCGGCTGTTGATCCGCACGCGCTTCCAGGCCTGGGCGGGGTCGTTCGCGTAATTGGCCGGATCGCCGAGCCGCTCCATCTCTTGGTCGAGCCAGCCGCCACGCCCCGTTTTCCTCAGCCGCTGGAGCATTTTCGGGAAAAGCGTCGCCAGATAGGTGACGTCGCCGATCGCATAGTCGATCTGGCGCTTGTCGAGCGGCCGCCGCGCCCAGTCGGTGAACCGCGCGCCCTTGTCGAGGCTCTTGCCGAGCAAATTCTCGACGAGGTTGGAATAGCCGACCTGCTCGCCAAGCCCCAACGCCATGGCTGCGACCTGGGTGTCGAACATCGGGTGCGGCGTGCCGCCGGTGAGGTTGTAGACGATCTCGAGGTCCTGTCCTCCGGCATGGAAGACCTTCAGCACGTCCTCATTGTTGACGAGCAGGTTGAGGAGCGGCGTGAGATCGATCCCGTCGGCCTTTGGGTCGATCGCGGCGGCTTCCTCCGTATTGGCGATCTGCACCAGGCAGAGGTCCGGCCAATAGGTGTTCTCGCGCATGAACTCGGTGTCGACCGTCACGAAGTCGGATTTGGCGAGGCGCTCGCAGAGCTTCAGCAGCGATTCGCTGTCGGTGATAAGCGGATGAATGTGCATTGCGCGCATCTCATAGAGCATGGCCCGGAAAAGTGGGAACCGGTTTTCCGATCAGGCCATGCGGCCACGAAGGACCGGGGCTCCGCGCTTGACAAAGCAACGCTGCGAAGGCGAAGCGCACGCACCCATTTCACCCGAAATTCGAGCAGAAAGCAGCCCATGCACGCTTACCGTACCCATACCTGTGCAGATCTGCGCGCCGAGCATGTCGGCCAGCGGGTGAAGCTCTCCGGCTGGGTGCACAGGAAGCGCGACCATGGCGGTGTGCTCTTCGTCGATCTTCGCGACCATTACGGTCTGACCCAGATCGTCGCCAAGGCGAACTCGGAAGCGTTGCGCGTGCTCGATGGGCTTCGTTCGGAATCGGTTGTGACGGTGGTGGGCGAGGTCGTGTCCCGCGGCGCCGGGGCGACGAACCCGAACCTTGCGACCGGAGAGATCGAGCTCTCCGCGGACGAAGTGACGGTCCAGTCTTCCGCGCAGGAGCTGCCGCTTCCGGTAGCGGGCGAGGCCGACTATCCGGAGGAGATCCGCCTCCGCTACCGCTATCTCGACCTTCGGCGCGAGCGGCTGCACAACAATATCGTCCTCAGAAGCCAAGTGATCAGCTCGATCCGCCGCCGCATGATTGAGCAGGGCTTCACCGAATTCCAGACGCCGATCCTCACCGCCTCGAGCCCCGAAGGCGCGCGCGACTATCTGGTCCCTAGCCGCGTCCATCCCGGCAAATTCTATGCGCTCCCGCAGGCGCCGCAGATGTTCAAGCAGCTGATCATGGTCGCCGGCTTCGACCGCTATTTCCAGATCGCCCCCTGCTTCCGAGACGAGGACGCTCGCGCGGACCGCTCGCCCGGCGAATTCTACCAGCTCGACCTGGAAATGAGCTTCGTCACGCAGGACGATGTCTTCGCCGCGCTGGAGCCGGTCCTCGGCGGCGTCTTCGAGGAGTTCGCCAACGGCAGGAGCGTCACGCAAGGCGCTTTCCCGCGCATCCCCTATCGCGAGGCGATGCTGAAATACGGTTCGGACAAGCCGGACCTGCGCAACCCGATCCTCATCTCCGACGTCTCGAGCCACTTCCAGGGGTCGGGCTTCGGCCTGTTCGCCCGCATGGTGGAGAGCGGCAGCGTCGTGCGCGCAATTCCCGCTCCGGGCACGGCGGAGAAGAGCCGGAAGTTCTTCGACGAGATGAACGACTGGGCGCGCTCGGAGGGTCATGCCGGCCTCGGATACATCACCCAGAAAGGCGGCGAGCTCGGTGGTCCTATCGCCAAGAACCACGGCGAAGAGGCGACCCGCAAGCTCGTCGCCGAACTCGGCCTCGGCCCCGACGACGGCATCTTCTTCGCGGCCGGCAAGGAAGCGCAGGCGGCCAAGCTCGCCGGCCTCGCCCGCACCCGGGTCGCCGAGCAGCTCGGTCTCATCGACGAGACCCGCTTCGATTTCTGCTGGATCGTCGATTTCCCGATGTTCGAATATGACGAGGAGGCGAAGAAGGTCGACTTCAGCCACAATCCCTTCTCGATGCCGCAGGGCGAGCTGGAAGCGCTCGAGACCAAGGACCCGCTCGACATTCTCGCCTACCAGTACGACATCGTCTGCAACGGCGTGGAGCTGTCCTCCGGTGCGATCCGGAACCACCGCCCCGACATCATGTACAAGGCATTCGAGATCGCCGGCTACAGCCGCGAGGATGTCGACACCAACTTTTCCGGCATGATCAACGCCTTCAAGTTCGGCGCGCCGCCCCACGGCGGCTCGGCCCCCGGCATCGACCGCATTGTCATGCTGCTCGCGGGCGAGCCCAACATCCGCGAGGTCGTGCTCTTCCCGATGAACCAGCGCGCCGAGGACCTGATGATGGGTGCGCCGTCAGGAGTTTCGATGAAGCAGCTTCGCGAGCTCAACATCCGCATCGTCGAACCTGCCGGCGCGGCGAAGAAGGACACCGCTAAGGTCGTCGCTACGGACTGAAGAACTGTCCCATTTCCCGTTCGGGCTGAGCTTGTCGAAGCCCTGTCTTTCCTTCTACCCTTTCCCAGGTGAAGGGCAGCCCTTCGACAGGCTCAGGGCGAGCGGTGGTGTTTTGATCGACCTTCGTGATTACGAATCCGGCGCCAAGCTCAGAGGCCACTATGATGAGCTTCTGGCCGACCTCCAGGAGCGGCTCGCCCGGATCCTCGTCGCCCATATCGTCCACCAACGCCGCAGCGTCATCGTCTGCGAGGGCTGGGACGCGGCGGGGAAGGGCGGGGCGATCCAGCGCATGACCGCCAATTGGGACCCGCGCGCTTTTTCGGTCTGGCCGATCAAGGCGCCGAGCGAAGAGGAAAGGGCACGCCACTTCCTCTGGCGCTTCTGGAACAAGCTTCCGGCCAGGGGCCAGATCGGCGTTTTCGACCGCAGCTGGTACGGCCGCGTGCTGGTGGAGCGGGTGGAAGGCTTTGCGACCGAGGCCCAGTGGCGCCGCGGCTATGACGAGATCAACGAATTCGAAGCGCAGCAATGCGACGACGGCACCGCCATCGTGAAGCTCTTCTTCCACGTCACCCAGGACACGCAGGACGAGCGCCTCAAGGCGCGCCTCGACCATCCCTGGAAGCGCTGGAAGGTCACCGAGGAGGATTTCCGCAACCGCGCCCGCCGCGACGATTACCTCGCCGCCGTCAAAGACATGTTCGCGCAGACCAACACCCGCTGGGCGCCCTGGACGGTCATCGACGGCAACAACAAGAAGGCCGCGCGGATCGCCGCGCTCGATGCGGTCGCCGATGCGCTCGAACGCGCAGTGCCTATGACGCCGCCGCCCGTTTCGCGTGACGTGCAGGCGCTCGCGGCCGCAATTTTCAGAAAAGAAGGTTAACGCGGGGTTAACCAGCAACCTTTGCCGCCTCTCCGCTGTTGTGGCTGAAACGAGTTGGAGTAGCGGGAATGCGGGGGCCGATCATCGCGGCGTTGTTCACAGCGGCTGTCGGCGTGTCCAGCTGCGCCGTCTATGACGATTTCGCTTACGGCCGCGCCTATGGCTATCACGGCCATCGCTACGGCGATTACCGCTATGACGGCAGCCGGTTTTCCGGCTGGAGCCGCAGCACGGACAGCTTCACCGGTGCCGGCGCAACTCTTCTCGATCCCTGGCTCGTTCAGACCAGCGAAGGCCGCGCCGTCGTTCGCGTCACCTTCGACGAGGGCCGCCCCGGCCATATCAGCGCCGACACCGCTCACCGCGCCAACGCTTGGTTCCGCCGCTATGCGGACCGGGATCACAACCTGAGCCTCAGCGACGAAGAGATCAGGATGGCCCTGGTCCAGGCGCGCTCTCGCCGTTCCTGATCGCGGCTTGACTGGCGAAAGCTAGAGGCTCAAGCCTCCCCAAACGGGGAGCTGAGCATGACGGCAGCCGCAAGCTTGAGCGTGGCATCGGCCAAGGCTTTCGTTCCTCCCGGCCCAAGGCCGCTCCCCCGAGATCCGTCCCTCCTTTCGACGCTCCGGCTGTCATTCCGGAATTCGATCGAGGCATGGCCCCGCGCCGTCTACGAGCAACGCGTCTACAAGCCGCCCATGCCCGGCCTGCCATTGCTGGTGATGGACCCGGCACTCATTCGCGCGATCTTCGTGGAGCAATCCGACTGCTTCACCCAAGGCGACCTCTTTCGCCGCATGCTTGGTCCGATCTGGGGCAGAGGCCTCGCCACGGCCGAGGGCGCCGACTGGCGGTGGCAGCGGCGGGCCGCGGCTCCCGCTTTTCGTCCGGCGGGCGTAGCATCGCTTGCGCCGCGAATGCGGGGCGTCGCCGAAGCCGCACTGGACCGCTGGAGCCGAGCGGGAGAGAGCGCCGTACACGACATCGCGCAGGAGACCGCGCAGATCACGTTCGACATCATCCTCGACGCCATGCTTTCCGGCGGTGAAGACCTCGATCGAACCACCGCCCGTGGCCGCATCGAAGCCTTGGTCGATCAGCTCCGGCCGATATGGGCGAGCTACTATTTCGCGCCGGACAAGTTTCATCGCGGCCGCCAGAATGCCGAAACGGCAGAGACTCGCGCGCTGAAGGAGGACGTGCAGCGCATGATCCAGCGCCGCCGCCACGCGCCTTCCCGGGGCGACCTCGTCGATCTCCTGATGAGTGCCGCTGACCCGGAAAGCGGCCGCGCGATGGACGACGAGACGCTGCGCGACAATCTGCTCGGCTTCATCGTCGCCGGCCACGAGACCAGCGCCGTCGCGCTCGCCTGGGCGCTCTATCTGGTGTCCGAGGATGGGCGCTCCCTGGACCGCGTCCGGGCCGAAGTTGCCGAGGTGACGGGCGGACAGCCGATCGAGGCCGAGCATGTCCTACGGCTCGGCTTCACCCGGCAAGTCGTGCAGGAGGCAATGCGGCTGTATCCGCCTGCCCACAGCCTGATCCGCGTCTGCACGAAGAAGACCAAGGTGGGAGAGTACACGATCCGCCCGGGCGGCCGCATCGTCATCCCCGTTTACGCTCTGCACCGGCACCGGCTCTGGTGGCGCGACCCCGACGTCTTCGACCCGGACCGCTTCGCTCCGTCCGAGCCGCAGCCCGATCGCCATCTGTATATGCCGTTCGGGGCAGGGCCACGCATCTGCATCGGCGCGGCGTTCGCGATGACCGAACTGGTCGTTCTACTCGCAACCCTGGTCCGCCACGCCAATTTCAGCCTCATGCCTGGCCATCCGGTGTGGCCGCTGGCGGGGCTGGCGCTCACGCCGCAAGACGGGCTGCCGATGCATGTGCGGCTGCATGAGGCTGGCCGGGCGGCGGCCTAAGCTGCGGGATAGTCGATCGCGGCGATCTCATATTCCTTTTCGCCCGACGGCAGCCTGACGCGGCGGAGGTCGCCGACCGCGGCTCCGCGCACCGCCCGCGCGATCGGTGAGTTCCAGCTGACGGCGCCGGCTCCAGCATCCGCCTCGTCTTCCCCGACGAGCGTGATCACGCGCTCCTGATCCTCCTCATCGACCAGGGTCACTTTGGCGCCGAAGAAGACCCGGCTCCGGTCGGGCTGCGCGCCGGGATCGAGGACGTTGGCGGCCGCCATTCGCTTGGACAGCCAGTTGATCCGACGATCAATCTCGCGGAGCCGCTTGCGACCATAGATATAGTCGCCATTCTCCGAGCGGTCGCCATTGCCCGCTGCCCAGCTGATCGTCTCCACCACCCGCGGCCGCTCGACGCCGAACAAGGCCTCATATTCCTCGCGCAGTCGTCGATAGCCCGCTTGAGTGATGTAGTTGGTCTTCTCCGCCATCAGGCGGGATTAGCCGGGCCGGCCGCTCTTGCCGAGATAGTAAGAGAGCCGCGTCCGCTGCGGGGTGTTCGCGCGCGGGTTGAGCGTGTCGTAGACCACGGCATTTTCGAGCACGCGCTGCACATATCCGCGGGTCTCGGAGAAGGGGATGTCCTCGATCCAGCGGATGATGTCGACGCCGGGCATGCGCGGGTCGCCGTTGCTGCGGATCCACTTGCGGACGTTGCCCGCGCCGGCATTGTAGCTCGCCGCCGCAAGTGCCGCATTGCCGCCCCAGCTGTTCATCAGCTGCGCGACATAGAAACTGCCCATCTGGATATTGTAGTCGGGATCGCGAGTCAGGCGGCCGAGATCGTAGCCGAGGCCTAGCTTTCCGGCGACTTCGCGAGCCGTGCCCGGCATCAGCTGCATCATCCCGCGGGCGCCGACTGGGCTCATCGCCGCGCGATCGAAGGAGCTTTCCTGACGAATGATGCCGTTCGCGAGCGACCAATGTTGACCATAAGCCGGCGGAATGCGTGCCTCGGGATAGGCGGCGCGGGTGTAGAAGGGGGCGCCGTCGTTGCGCGCGCTACGGGCGACCCAGACGCCGAGGTCCGGCCGGCCGATCTGGCGCGAAAGGTCCGAAGCGAGCACGCGCTCGACCGGAGTATCTGCGTTTTCCGCAAGCGTCCGGATGAAGAGCGACTGCTCCTCCCAGCTGCCGAGCTGGCCTAGCAGCCGCGTCGCCTGGACGACTTCGCGCCTTTCATACTCCGCGCGCTCGGCGGGCGATGCCGTCACCGTCGCCAAGGTCGGAGCCGTGACGGACCGGCCGAGCCGCTCCAGAGCGAGCTGGCCGTAGAAGAGCTCCGGAAACTTGGCCGCTTCCTCGAAATAGCTGGTCGCTTGCCCGGTCTGGCCTGCGACCAACGCGGCGCGGCCCGCCCAGTAGAGACCCTTGGTCGTGACCTGGGCAGAGCGTCCACCGCGGGCGTATTTGGCGAACATCAAAGCCGCGTCCTGCGGCCGCCCGAGCTGATACAGTGCCGTCGTGCCGGCCAGCCAGGTGAGGCTGGTATAGTCGTCGCGCTCGCCCGTCGAGCGATCCATGATCCGGGTGCCGGGCGCGTAAGCGTCGTCGACCTGGCTGGCGATCATGTAGGCCGTCGGCCAGTTGCGGTCCGCCGCCGCGGCGCGCGCCAGCTCGAGCATGTTCTCGAACCACTTCTCGGCATCGTGCGGGCGCGACGTGAGGCTGCGGCGCTGGGCCATCAGCGACCGGGCGGCAACGCTCTGGTTCGCACTGCGCAGCCAGCGCACGCGGTCCATCAGCAAGCCGGCGTCCGTGTTGGCCGCCGAGCCCATCATCGCGACCTTGCTCGAAGCGTCGGCGGCATTGGTGAGCAGCGCCAGGCGCGTGTCGAAAATGGCGCGACGTGCCGGCGAGGTGAAGGCAAGTGTCCGCCCCGCGCTCTGCAGGTCGCGATTGGCGAGCAAGCTGTCCATGCGCTGGTCATGGTCCTGCGGCGTCAGCGACGCGCCGAACTGGCTGAACAGCCTGTCTTCGTCGGTGCGCGGGAGCACGCCGCCGATCCAGGCTTCACGGGCCGCGGTGCGGGCCTGGTCGACATTGCCGCTCGCCAGCAGCGCAAAAGCGTGGCGGGCATGGCCGACTGGAGTCAGCGCGGGCCGTGCGCGGAAATAGGCGGTCACTTCGCCGGGCGACATGCTGTCCGGGTTGATCGCGCGCTCGGCGGTTTTGCGCATCGCCGTCTCGCCGGGCCAGCCCCGATAGCTGGTCAGAAACGAAGCGTAGGAGGAGAAGGGCAGGTTGTCGCTTTGCCTCAGGCTGTTCCACCGTGCGAGCGCCGAACTTACCTGGGCCGAGGGCGCATAGGGCGCGGGCTGCATCGTCGGCACGATGCGCGGCGCGGCCGGAGCGTCGGTGGTCTGCATCGCCAATGGCTTGACCGGCAGCGTCGCTTGCGGAGCGAGGGTGGCGCCGATCGCCACGGCGGAGCCGGCGAGAAGGGCCAGTGTCAGCGCGTTTTTATGCATGCTGGACATTATGCCGGCCCCCTCCTTATCAGGCGCTGAACGAACAGGTGCGCCCTGTGCTCCCTATGGTGGGAAATTCCCCCAAGGTGAAGGAGATAACCATGTTTCGGGGCTCTATCCCGGCTCTTGTGACGCCATTTCGCGACGACCTGTTCGACGAGGCGGTTTTCCGCGCGTTCGTGGAGTGGCAGGTGGCGGAAGGCAGCCATGGGCTGGTGCCCGTCGGCACCACTGGGGAATCCGCCACCCTGAGCGCGGAAGAGCATGCCCGCGTCGTCCGCACCTGCGTCGAAGCCGCGGCCGGCCGAGTGCCGGTCATCGCCGGCTGCGGGTCCAACAACACGGCCGTCGCGATCCAGCTCGTCAAGGCGGCGGCCGATGCAGGCGCGGACGCGGCCCTGCTCGTGCCGCCTTATTACAACCGCCCGAACCAGGAGGGGATCTACGCCCATTTCGAAGCCGTCGCCGCCACCACCGATCTTCCCATCGTCCTCTACAACGTCCCGTCGCGCACAGTGACGGACATCGCTGTCGAGACCATGGGCAAGCTCGCCAAGCTGCCGTCGATCAAGGCAGTCAAGGACGCGACCGGCAATGTCGCCCGAGTCACCGCCCAGCGCCTGGCTTGCGGGGAGGGTTTCATTCAGCTCTCCGGCAATGACGACATGGCGCTTGGCTTCATGGCGATGGGCGGCAGCGGCTGCGTTTCCGTTACCGCCAACGTCGCCCCGCGCCTCTGCGCCGACTTCCAGAACGCGTGCATGTCGGCCGACTGGCAAACTGCGCTAACACTCCAGGATCGCCTCTATCCGCTCCACGCCGCTCTTTTCACCGACGCCTCGCCGGGGCCGGTCAAATACGTGCTTTCGCGCGTCCGCCCGGATTTCCCGTCTGCGCTTCGCCTCCCCATGACTCCACCCTCCGAGACCAGTCGCCGCGCCGTTGACGCCGCCCTGGAGCATGCCGGGCTCGTCTGATGGTCCGTCCCCGCCCCGAAACGTTCGACAAGCAGAAGGTCGTCGCCGAGAACCGGCGCGCGCGCTTTGATTATGCGATCGAGGACAAGTATGAAGCGGGCATCGCGCTCACCGGCACCGAAGTGAAGTCACTTCGCTTCGGCGAGGGCTCGATCGCCGAAAGCTATGCCGAGGTGAAGGACGAGGAAGTCTGGCTGATCAATGCGAACATCCCCGAGTTCAGCCACGGCAACCGTCACAATCACGAGCCCAAGCGCGCCCGCAAGCTGCTGCTTCACGCCCGCGAAGTCGCCAAGCTGCACGGCGCGGTGGCGCGTCAGGGAATGACGCTCGTTCCGCTCTCCATCTACTTCAACGCCCGCGGCCGCGCGAAGGTGGAGCTTGCGCTGGCCCGCGGCCGCAAGGCTCCCGACAAGCGCGAATATCAAAAGGAAAAGGACTGGAAGAGGGAGCAGGGGAGGCTGATGCGCGAACGTGGCTGAGCGAGCCGGCCTCGTAGAGCGCTTCGGCGCCTGGACGCAGCGCAACATGCCCACGCGCGAAACGTTCGAGCGCATTCGCTTCCTCCGCCCCATCGCCCACCGCATCCTCCTTCCCGAGCTCTGGCGCTTCCACCGCCGTTCCGTGCCGCGCGGGGTTGCGTTGGGTGTGATCGTCGGCGTGATGATCCCGGTCGCCCAGACCGTCGTGGCCGCGCTCCTCGCGCTTCCGAGCCGGGCCAACGTGCCGGTCGCCGCGCTCACCACCTTCATCACCAACCCGCTGACCACCCCGCCCATCTGGGTGGCGGCCTATTGGATCGGCTCCTGGATGCTGAAGGTCGATCCGGTCAGCGACCGCGTCGAATCCGAAGCGATGGGCTGGCTGCAATGGCTGCTCTCCAATGCCGCTCCAGCCACCGCACTCGGCCTGGTCGTCATCTCCGCCGTCGGAGCGGCGATCGGCTATCTGATTGCCTCCTTCGGCTGGCGCTGGTGGATCGGCCGCAAATGGAAGCGCCGGGCCTTCAGGCAGCATACAGCCGTCTGATGCCACACTTCATCGCAAGACCTTCTCTCAAGCACCCGGGCACACGAGGAACATCATGCGTCACTTCCTGATCCTGCTTGCCGCCTCAACTTCTCTCGCCGCTTGCGCAACCGGTGGCACCACGAGCGCCGAAGTCGCCGACCAGACCCCGACTGTCGCTCAGGCCGCCGCCGGCCCCGTCGATCCGGCCTCTGCGCGCAAGGTGCAGCTCGGCAGCTTCGGCTTCGACACGGCTGGGATGGACCGGAGCGTGGAGCCTGGCGACAATTTCTACAGCTTCGCCAACGGCACCTGGGCGCGGACCACGCCGATCCCCGCCGACCGCTCGAATTTCGGCATGTTCACGATGCTGGAAGAGCTTTCCAACCAGCGCACCCGCGAGATCCTGGACGAAGCCGCGCGCCGGCCCGGGTCGAAGATCGGCGATTTCTACATGAGCTTCATGGACCGGGAGCGGGTCAACGCCGCGGGCTTCGCGCCAATCGCGCCTGTCCTCAATCGCATCGATGCAGCCCGCAATCAGGCCGAACTCGCCGCCCTGATGGGCGACCTCTCCCGCATGGGCGTGAATGCTCCGTTCGGCAATTATGTCGACTCGGACGACAAGGATCCGAACACCGCGATCTTCCAGCTCAGTCAGGGCGGCCTCGGCCTTCCCGACCGCGATTATTACCTGAGCACCGATCCGGCGCTCGTTGCCAAGCGCGATGCTTATCGCAGCTATCTGGTTCAGCTGATGAAGCTCGTGGGCGCTCCCAATGCCGTGAGCCGCGCTGCCGCCGTGCTCGCGCTCGAGACGCAGATCGCGCAGGCGCACTGGACCCCGGTCGAAAGCCGCGACGCCGAGAAGACCTACAACAAGCTCACGGCCGCGCAGCTCACCGCCAGCGCACCCGCCTTCGCCTGGACCCGCTATCTCGACGAGGTCGGGATCGCCGGCCGCCCCAACCTGCTCGTCCGGCAGCCAAGCGCGATCGCTGGTACCGCCAAGGTGCTCGCCGCCGCGCCGGCCGCAGCTGTGAAGGACTATTTACGCCTCCAGACGCTCGACACTTTCGCGCCTTATCTTTCACAGCCCTTCGTCCAGTCGCACTTCGCCTTTCATGGCACCGCGCTCGGCGGCACTCCGCAGATCCAGGAGGAGTGGAAGCGGGGCGTCAACCTCGTCACCAACGCGATGGGCGAGGAGATCGGCAAGGTCTACGTGCAGCGCTATTTCCCGCCCGAGGCCAAGGCGGAGATGGACGTGCTGGTGAGGAACGTCATCGCCGCGATGGACCGCCGCATCCAGGGCCTCGCCTGGATGGCACCGGAGACTAAGACCCGCGCCCGCGCCAAGCTTGCCGCCTTCACGCCCAAGATCGGCTATCCCGAGGAGTGGCGCGATTATTCCGCGCTCCAGGTCAGCCGCAACGACCTGGTGGGTAATGTGATCCGTGCCAATGAGTTCGAGCACCGGCGCCAGCTCAACAAGCTGGGCAAGCCCGTCGATCGCCGCGAATGGGGCATGTACCCGATGACGATCAACGCGTATGCCAATTTCGCATGGAACGAGATCGTTTTCCCCGCGGCTATCCTGCAGCCGCCCTTCTTCGACCCCAATGCCGATCCGGCTTTGAACTATGGCGGCATCGGCGCGGTGATCGGTCATGAGATCAGCCACCATTTCGACGATCAGGGTTCGAAATATGACGAGACCGGCGCGCTTCGCGAATGGTGGACCCCGGGCGACGTGCAGCGCTTCAACGCGCTCACTAAGCAGCTCGTGCAGCAATATGATCGCTACGAGGTCCTGCCCGGAAAGAATGTGAAGGGCGATTTCACGCTCGGCGAGAATATCGGCGATCTGGCCGGCGTGGCCGTGGCCTACGACGCTTATCGCGCGTCGCTCAGCGGGCGGGACGCGCCGGTGCTCGAAGGCATGACGGGTGATCAGCGCTTCTATCTCGGCTGGGCCCAGGTCTGGCGCCGTAATTACCGCGAGCCCAACTTGCTCCAGCGCCTGATCACCGACCCGCACTCGCCGTCCGAGCAGCGCGTTGCGGTCGTGCGTAACTTCGACCCCTGGTATCAGGCGTTCAGCGTCAAGCCGGACGACACGCTCTACCTCGCTCCGCAGGAGCGCGTTCGCATCTGGTAAAGGCCTTCTCCCGCAAATCCGGGAGGAGAGGCTTGCCGCTCCCGCGCCCTCGCGGCACAAGTCGTCATGGCTTCTTCCGCGCTCCCGATCGTAGCTCCTGAACGCAATGCCGGCACCGGCTGGCAGATCATTGCCGCCGTCGCCGCAGCAGCGGCTTCCGCCGGCTTGCTGCTCTGGGCCGTTGGCGACCGTCTCTTCGCCGGCGCTTTCCTCGCCGGCCTGCTCGGCCTCGGCTCGATCGTCCTCCTTGCCAGCCGTCTCCGCCGCCCGGTTGCCGCTGCTGAGGCGCCCCGCCCCGATGTGGCGCTTCTCCGCGCCGCGCTCGACAGCGCGTCGTCCGCGGTCGCAGTCACCAACGGCGAGGGAAGGCTGATCTGCGCAAACCACCTTTACTCGGACTGGTTCGGCGCCGCCGCTCCAGCCGACCTCGCGCCCGAAGACGAGCAAGGCGAGCGCCTCCGGTCGGCCGCCGCCGCCGTGCGCCGTGACGGTCATGCCGCGCTCGACACGCTCAGCCTCGGGGGCCGGTCCATCCGTGCCGATCTCATCCGCGCCGGCTTCGGCGACTCGCATGTCCTTTGGAAGTTCGCCCGCGCCGACGACGTCGATCTCGCCCGCGAGGCTCGCCGCCTGATCGATGGCGAAGCCGGCCAGCGGATCGGCGAGGCCGGCCTCATGGTGGCGATCGCCGACGCACAAGGCATCATCACCGCCGCCAATCCCGCTTTCAGCGCGCGCGCCACGGGGAAAGCGGGGACGCCGATCGCCGGCACTCCGCTCGTCGACCTTATCGCCACCGGCGAGGATGGCGGCTTCCATTTCACAACGGAGACCCGCAACGCGACGCGCCTTCGCATCGTGCAGGTGCCGATTGCGGACAATCCCGATCCGCTGACGCTGTTCCTGCTGCTCGACGACCCCGCCGCCTCCGGGCGGCTGGGGCGTGAGGACAGCGCCAGCCTCAACGCCTTGCTCGACTTCCTGCCGCTCGGCCTCGCGCTCGCCAACGTCGATGGCCGCTTCGTTTATCTGAACAAGGCTTTTCGCAAGGCGGCAAACCTCCCAAAGGACGCGCGGCCCGTCTATCCCGGCGATCTTGTGGTCGACGAGGACAAGGCCGCCGTTTCGGACTCGGTCCGCCGCTTCGCCCGGGGACCGGCCATCGCAAGCGACATGGCCGTGCGGCTCAAGGCCAACCCCGAGGAGCCGGTGGCGCTCACCATCGCGGGTGCACGCGGCGTCGGCGATGCGGCCGTGATCCTCGCGCTGAAGGACAATAGCGAGGCCGATCGCCTCAAACGTCAGGTTGCGCAGGCGACCAAGATGCAGGCGGTGGGCCAGCTCGCCGGCGGCGTCGCGCACGACTTCAACAATATCCTCACCGCGATCCTGGGCTATTGCGACCTCATGCTGATGCGCCACACGCCGGGCGACAGCGACTATGACGACATCCAGCAGATCCGCTCGAACTCGAACCGTGCCGCTGGCCTCACGCGCCAGCTCCTCGCTTTCTCGCGCCAGCAGACGCTGCGCCCGCAGGTGCTCCAGCTACCCGACGTCATCTCGGAAGTTTCGACGCTGCTGAAGCGCCTGCTCGGCGAGACGGTCACCCTTCAGGTCAAGCACGGCCGCAACCTGGGCGCCGTCCGTGCAGACCCCGGTCAGCTAGAGCAGGTGATCGTCAACCTCGCCGTGAACGGCCGCGACGCCATGGAGGTGAAGGGCAGCGGCACTCTAACAATCCAGACCTTCTCCGTCGGCGTGGAGGAAACGCGCCGCATGGGCAGCGACATCCTGCCCGTCGGCGAATATACCGCGCTCAAGGTCTCGGACACCGGCACCGGCATGCCGCCCGCCATTCTCACCAAGATCTTCGAGCCCTTCTTCACCACCAAGGAAGTAGGGAAGGGCACCGGCCTCGGCCTTTCCACCGTCTACGGGATCGTCAAGCAATCGGGCGGCTTCATCTTCGCGGATTCGGAGGAAGGCGAAGGCACCCACTTCACAATCTACCTTCCCGTCCACCGCGCCGAAGCGACCAAGCCGAGCGCCAAGGACAAGGCCAAGGAGGGCGTCGGCGAGCTTTGGGGAACGGGCACCATCCTCCTCGTCGAGGACGAAGCGATGGTCCGCGCCGTCGCCGAGCGCGCGCTCACCCGCCACGGCTACACCGTACTTTCAGCGGAGAATGGCGAGGCGGCGCTGGAGATATTGGCGGGCGCGGAGAAGGTCGACCTGATGATCTCGGACGTTGTGATGCCGACCATGGACGGGCCCACTACGGTGCGTGAGGCGCGCAAGACTCACCCGGATCTGCCGATCCTGTTCATCTCAGGCTATGCCGAAGAACAGCTCAGGAAATCGATCGATTTGGAGCGCGTTGCGTTCCTGGCGAAGCCCTTTTCCGTCCAGAAATTGGCCGAAGCCGCGCGCGATGCACTGCACCCGAAATAAGTTCTTTTGATTGAAGCAGTTTGCCTTTAATCGCCGGGCGGTGACCGCACATTCTATTCTCATCGTCGAAGACGAACCGCTGATTGCGATGATGCTCGAGGACTTCCTCGACTCATTGGGTCACAAAGTCGCCGGAACTGCCGAAACCGTGGCCGAGGCCCTGGCCCGCGCGGAAGAAGGCGGCTTCGACGTCGCAATCGTCGATGTGCATTTGAAGGGCGGGCAGACCGTCTGGCCCGTCGCCGATTGCCTGACGGACAAGGGCATTCCCTTCATCCTCGCCACCGGCGGCCACATCGAACCCCCGCCCGAGCGGCACGCGTCGGCACCGGTGCTCTCAAAGCCTTATACGATTGATGCGATCGAGCCGGCGCTGAAGCAGGCGCTGAACGGCAGGGCCTAAGTTCCTCCCCGGAGCGAAGCGAGCGGGAGGGGGACCATGGGAAGCATGGTGGAGGGGTAACTCCCAGACATGACCTTCCTCAAGACGCTCCTCATCCTCGCCGTCCTTGGCTACATCGCTATCGCAGCGGCGATGTTCTTCGCTCAGACATCGATCTTCTTTCCGGCTCGTCTGGTTCCCCCAGCCGGCCCGCTCCCGCCAGGCGCTGAGCGGATCGAGCTTACCGCGCCCGACGGAGTCCGCCTGGAGGGCGTGCTCATCCCGCCCTCCCGATCGGGCGGCGAGAGGACTGCGATCCTCGGCTTCGCCGGCAACGCCTCGAACGCTGCCGGGATCGCCGAATTCCTGGCATCGCTCTATCCCGAGCATCCGGTGGTCGCGTTCCACTATCGCGGCTACGCACCAAGCGCAGGCGCGGCCAGCGCGGAGGCGCTGCTCGACGATGCGCCGCTTCTCTACGACCTCACCCGCGAACGGCTCCGGCCGGAGCGGATCGTGGCGGTCGGCATCAGCATCGGCAGCGGCGTCGCCGCGGGGCTCAGCGCCCGGCGGCCGCTGGACGGCGTCGTCCTCGTGACACCGTTCGATTCCCTGGAAGCTGTGGCGCGCCAGCGTTTTCCCTGGCTGCCCATCTCGCTGCTGATCCGCCACCGGCTGCCGTCGGACCGCCATCTTGCCGAGAGCAAGGCGCCCGTCGCGATCGTTGCCGCCGAACGTGACGGAGTGGTGCCGCCGCAGCGAACCGAGGCGCTCCGTCAGGGACTCGGCACGATCGTGTTCGACGCAACCATCCCCGGGGCTCAGCACAACGACATTGCCTATCATCCGCAGTTCCGCCCCGCGATGCGCGAGGCTCTGGCACGGCTTCTGGCAAAACATGCGCCAAGGTTATGTTCCACTCTTGTTCCTAGAGAACGTTTGCGATACATGGCCACTCATGCGTTGAACGGTCGGCGCAACATATTATGAGGGGCTTGGCCATGGTGGCATCTCTGAAAGTCGTTTCCGACAGGAACTCCAACGATATGGACAAGCAAAAAGCCCTCGACGCCGCTTTGGCGCAGATCGACCGCGCCTTCGGCAAGGGGAGCGCCATGAAGCTGGGCTCCCGCGAGGCGATCGCGATCGAGGCGATTTCCACCGGCTCGCTCGGGCTCGACATTGCCCTCGGCATCGGTGGCCTGCCGCGCGGCCGCGTGATCGAGGTCTATGGGCCGGAAAGCTCGGGCAAGACCACGCTCGCGCTCCATGTAATTGCCGAGGCGCAGCGTAACGGCGGCACGGCCGCCTTCGTCGACGCGGAGCATGCGCTCGATCCTGTTTATGCGAAGAAGCTCGGCGTAGACGTCGACAATCTCATCGTCTCGCAGCCCGACACGGGCGAGCAGGCGCTCGAGATTACGGATACGCTGGTGCGCTCCAACGCGATCGACGTGCTGGTAGTGGACTCGGTCGCCGCTCTGGTTCCGCGCGCCGAGATCGAGGGTGAAATGGGCGACAGCCATGTCGGCCTCCAGGCGCGTCTCATGTCGCAGTCGCTGCGCAAGCTGACCGGCTCGATTTCCAAATCCAAGTGCATCGTCATCTTCATCAATCAGCTCCGGATGAAGATCGGCGTCATGTACGGAAATCCGGAGACGACGACGGGCGGCAATGCGCTGAAATTCTACGCCTCGGTCCGCCTCGACATCCGCCGCACGGGACAGATCAAGGACCGGGACGATATCGTCGGCAACACCACGCGCGTGAAGGTCGTCAAGAACAAGGTCGCGCCGCCGTTCAAGCAGGTCGAGTTCGACATCATGTATGGCGAAGGCATTTCCAAGATCGGTGAGATCCTCGATCTGGGCGTCAAGGCGGGCATCGTCGAGAAGTCCGGCTCCTGGTTCAGCTACGATTCGGTCCGCATCGGGCAGGGCCGCGAGAATGCGAAGACCTATCTGCGCGAGAATGCGGAGATGGCGCAGCGCCTCGAGAACGCGATCCGCGGCCGCACCGCCGAAGTCGCCGACGCGCTGATGACCGGGCCGGGTGCGGACGACGACATCTAGGCCGAGGTTTTTCGCGTCACATCGTGAACTTCATGAACTTCGCAGCCGGTCCGTCCTTTCAGGCGGGCCGGCTGTAGGTCTCCTGGACCTCGGCCTGGATTTCGTCGCGGCTGTCCTGGCTCGGCTGGTGGTTCGCCCAGAGCGCCGCTCCGAACGACGCCGCTCCGCAGATCGTGAAGCCGATCAGGAACGGCAAAGTCGAGCCGTCGAAATTCTGCCCGATGACGAAGCCGATCAACGCCCCGCCCACCGTGGTGATCACGCCCTGCATCGACGAGGCGGTGCCAGCGATGTGGCCGAGCGGCTCCATCGCCAGTGCGCCCGCATTGGCGCCGATGAGGCCGAAGAAGATCATCGTCGCTGCCTGCAGGGCGACGAAGCTCCAGACCGTCTCCCCGGCCAGCTCGGCAACGACCAGGTGGATCGCGGAGGCGGCCGTGAACGCCGCGAGCGCCCAGAGCAGGATACGCTTGGAGCCCAGCCGCATCACCAGCTTCGAGTTCGCATAGGAACTGATCGCCATCGGCCCCGCAATGCAGGCGAAGACGATACCGATCAGTTCCGGCCGGTTGAACACGTCGAACACGATCTGCTGGATCGAGTTGATGAACGCGAACAGCGCTCCCATCAGCAGCGTCTGCGCGATCGTGTTGCCGATCGACTGGCGGATCTTCAGCGTCGTCCACACCGCCTCGCCGATCTTGCCGAGCGACAGCGCCCGTTTATGCTCCGGGTGCAGCGTCTCGGGCAGCCGCAAC
>NZ_CADCWD010000026.1:0-5161 GCF_902806315.1 uncultured Sphingosinicella sp. | reverse complement strand
AGCACCGCGCCATAAACGCCGAGCGCGATGAAGATATGGCGCCAGCTCGCCACCGCCAGCACTGCCTGCCCGAAGAAGGGTGCGAGGACAGGGACGATCATGAAGACGATCATCACCGTCGACATGATCTGCGCCATGGCCGAGCCCTGGTAGCGGTCCCGCACAATCGAGACGACCAGCACGCGCGTTGCCGCCGCGGCCGCCCCTTGCACGAAGCGCGCGCCGAGCAGCAATTCGAAGCTGGAAGCGAGACCTGCCAGCAGCCCGAAAACGCCGTAGATGGCCAGCCCACCCATCAGCAGCCGCTTGCGTCCGAACCGATCCGACAGCGGCCCGTAGATGATCTGGGTGAGCCCGAAGCCCAGCACATAGAGCGAAACGACGAGCTGCCGCTGGTTCTCCGACGCGACGCCAAGCGACTCGCCGATTGCGGGAAGCGCCGGGATCATGGCGTCGATCGCGAGCGCGTTCAGCGCCTGCAGGCCCGCCATCATGATGACGAATTCGCGGAAGCCCGGGCCAGTCCAGGCGCGCGCCTGTACCGGCGTATTTCGATCGGCCATGTGCGGGAGCCCTGATGGAAGGAGAGCGGTCCCTGCGCGACGCGGGCCGGCAGCACAAGTTCCGTTGGTCCGGCCGCCAGAGCGGCTATGGACCGGCCAGCAGAGGAGCGCAGGCGCCATGATTACCGTCCACCACCTTGAGAATTCCCGCTCGCAACGCGTGCTGTGGCTGCTGGAGGAGCTTGAGCTGCCTTATCGGGTGCATCGCTACGAGCGCGATCCCAAGACCATGCTGGCCCCGCGATCGCTTCGGGAGATCCATCCGCTGGGCAAGGCGCCGGTGATCGACGACGATGGCGTCGTGATCGCCGAGACCGGGGCGATCGTGGAGTATCTGGTGGAGAAAGCGGGCGGTCGGCTCGGCCCGGCGGCGAATCGGGACGCTGTGCTGCGCTATCGTCAGTTCCTGCATTATGCGGAAGGATCGTTGATGCCGCCGCTGCTCGCGATGCTGGTCGTCGGGCGACTCGGGCTGCTCGGCCGTCCGGCCCGCGCACCGCTCCAGCGCATGTTCGATGTCCACCTGGACTGGCTGGAAGCCGAGCTCGGCACCCGGCCGTGGTTCGCCGGCGAAGATTTCACCGCCGCCGATGTGATGATGAGCTTCCCCCTCGAGGCCGCACGCGCCCGGGCCGGCCTCGATGCTCGCCGGCCCAACCTCACCGACTGGCTGGAACGCATCCACGCCCGCCCGGCTTACGGCCAGGGGCTCGCGAAGGGTGGACCTTACGCTTACGCCTAGAAGGGCTCGTTGCCAGGCACGGGCGGGGCGACATGGGCCGGCGCATGCGGCGGCTCGATATCGACCGGCTCCGGCGGGTCGAGCTGGCCTTCCCACTTGGCGACGACCACGCTCGCCACCGCGTTGCCGACGACGTTGGTGGCCGAGCGGCCCATGTCGAGGAAGTGGTCGACCGCCAGGATCAGCAACAGCCCCGCCTCCGGGATGTTGAACTGGGCGAGCGTCGCGGTGATCACCACCAGGCTTGCCCGGGGCACGCCGGCGACGCCCTTCGACGTGATCATCAGCGTCAGCAGCATCAGGATCTGCGTGCCGAGGCTGAGATCGATGCCATAGGCCTGCGCGACGAAGATCGTCGCGAAGGTCATGTACATCATCGAGCCGTCAAGGTTGAACGAATAGCCGAGCGGAAGCACGAAGCTGGCGATCCGCGGCGGCACGCCGAACCGATCGAGCGCTTCGAGCGTGCGCGGGTAAGCGGCTTCGGACGAAGCGGTCGAGAAGGCCAGCACGATCGGGTCGCGAATGTAGCGGACGAGCATGCCGGTGCGGGCGCCGACGATCAGGAAGCACACCCCGATCAGCAGCGCCCACAGGATGATGAGGCCGATGTAGAAGCTGCCCATGAAATAGCCGAAGGTGGCGAGGATGCCGAGGCCGCGCTGGGCGACAGTGGCGGTGACCGCCGCGAACACCGCGATGGGTGCGAACCGCATCACATAGTCGGTGATCTGCAGCATCACCTTGACCAGCGCCTCGGTCGCGCGGACCAGCGGCTGCGCCGGCTCGCCCACCGCCAGGATCGCGACGCCGACGAACAGCGAGAAGACGACGATCTGGAGAATGTTGTTCTCCGCCATCGCGCCGATCATCGATTCCGGGAAGATGTGCGCGATGAACTTGGCGAAATCGAATGCGGAGCGGTCCACGCCTACCGTCGCGTCAACGGGAGGCAGCGGCAGACCGAGGCCGACGCCCGGCTGAAAAATGGTGACAAGCAGCAGGCCCAGGCTGAGCGAGATGATGCTGGCGGCGAGGAACCAGCCCACCGCCTTCGCGCCGACCCGCCCGAGCGCGGCGGAGTCACCCATATGCGCGATCCCGACCACCAGGGTCGAGAAAACCAGCGGCGCGATGATCATCTTGATAAGGTGCAGGAAGATGGTCGTCAGGATCGAGATGTAGCCCGCGACCGTCTTGAGCTGCGCGTCGCCCTCCGGCGTACCGCCGCCGAGCGAGACGTTCAGGATCCAGCCGACGAGGATGCCGAGCACGAGCCCCGCGATGATGAAATAGGTCAGCTTTTTTGCCACGCGGGGCCATCCTCTTGCACTGGCCGCCTGCGATTGGGGCGGCTCTCGTTGAGAGCGCCTAGGAAGGCGATTGCGCGCGCCGGGTCAAGCCGCGTTGCGCGAGGGAACCGATCCTGTCACCATTCCCGCCTGCTCGGGGGGGATCGAGATGCGTGCAGCCGTCCTGCTTTCGGTCTTGTTGATGGCCGGTGCAGTCGACGCGGCGCCGCATCGCGAAGCCGAACGTATAATGATCGACAAGTCGGATCGAACGCTCACGATCCTGTTCGAGGGCGGCAATGCCGTAACTCTGCGCGGCGTGCGCTTCGGCCCGAACTGGAACCGCGGTCCGAAGCGGCAGCGCGGCGACAGGAAAACACCGGAAGGCGAATATCGCGTGCTAGAGCATCGCACGAGCAGGGCGGGGTATCCCGACGTGACGTACCTGCCGGCGCTTTACCTCGATTACCCGAACAAACGCGACGTCGAGGCTTCGGCCGAGCTTGGCGTCGACCCGGGCGATGCGATCATGATCCATGGCCCGCATCCGGATGTACCCGAGCGCGTGCTGGCGTGGCGAGGGGACTGGACGGATGGGTGCGCGGCGCTGTCAGCCGCGCAAATCGAGTATGTCATGCGCTTCACGCGGGAAGGGACGCCCGTGACGATCCAGCCCTAGGGCGCGGCCGGTTGTTCAAGCCGGCTCCAGCTCGCGGTGCACCACCTTCTCGGCCAGCGTCCCGTTGAGTTCGGCCATATGGTCGAACTCGGCGCTGTAGCTGGCCAGCCCCTGGCTCAATGAGCGCAGCTCCGCTTCCAGGCCCTGCAGTTCCGCCTCGGGCAGCAGTGCCTCGACCCTGTCCCAGCGCGACCAGCCCTCGCGCGGGGTCATGCCCAGCACCTGCCCGCGCCGGCTGGATACGGCGGAGGTGATTCGAGAGGTCGCATTGCATGGCGAGAAGATGGTGACCCGGTGGACCGGCTCGAGAAGGTGCGGCGCCGCCGCCGCGAGCGCCTCGCTCATCGCGATCCGCCCGGCGGTGCGGAAGGCGAGCTCCGAGCTGTCCACTGTGTGATAGCTGCCGTCGGTCAGGGTCACCGCCATGTCGACGACCGGAAAGCCGAGCGGACCCTTGGCTAGAGCATCGCGGACGCCCGCCTCGACCGCCGGGATGTACTGCCGGGGGACGGCTCCGCCCGTGATCTTCTCGTCGAACGAGAAACCCTCGCCGCGACTGCGCGGGCGGATCTCGATCACGACGTCGCCGAACTGGCCGTGGCCGCCCGACTGCTTTTTGTGCCGGCCGCGCTGGGTTAAGGGCCTTCGGATCGACTCCTTGTAGCCGATCGTCGGCTGCCTCGAATCCACCGCCACCCCATAGCGGCGCTTCAACCGCGCGATCGTCACATTCAGATGTTCATTGCTGACCCCGCGTATCCGGGTCTCGTGCAGCAATTCATCCTGCTCCCAGCCGAGCGTCGGGTCTTCCTCGACGAGCTTGTGCAAGGCCGTCGAAAGCCGCACATCGTCCTTGCGATCGCGCGTGGTGATGGCGAGCGCGAAGTTGGTCGAAGGCAGGTCGACCTGGATGTCGGGCACGGCGCCGGCACCGACCGTCAGCCACTCGCCCGCGCGCACGCCCTCGGCCTTGGCGATTGCGACCACGTCGCCGCGCCCCGCCTGCGGGAGCTTGGCCGTTTTCTCCCCTTGAACCGAGAACAGGGTGCCGATGCGGACATTGCTGCCCTCGGGCCCGTGCAACTCCGCGCCTTCCTTCAGCGTGCCCCCGAACACGCGGGCAAGCGCCAGCCGACCCATCGATCCGCCGTGCGAAATCTTGAATACGAAGGCGCAGCCCTCGTTTGCGCCGAGCCGCTCCGCGGTCGCCTCCGGCGCGGGCGCCTCGTGCCGGAGCGCTTTCAGAAGCCGGCGCACGCCAAACCCATTCAGCGCCGATCCGAACAGGACGGGCACACCCAGATTTTCGCGCGTTTCGCGGGCCAAATCGGCGAGCACGATCGGGAGGTCCGGCGTCTCGTCCATCAGCAACTGCTCGAGCAAATGATCATCGTGATCCGCGAGCTGCTCCAGCATGTGGAAACGGGCGGATCGCTCCCGGTCGGCCAGCTCCGGCGGGATCTCCGTGCGCTCCGACGGCTTTGCGGCGCGGTAATGAAACGCGCGCTCCAGGGCGAGGTCGACGAAGCCGGTGATCTTCTCGCCTTCGCGAATCGGGATCTGGCGGGCGATCAGCGGCGAAGCGCTCATCGGCTGCAGCGCCTCCAGCAAGGCATGAATGCTTCCGCGCGCCTGGTCGATCTTGTTGACGAAGATGGCGTGGGGAACGCCCATGTCCTCCAGCTGGCGCAGCATAGGCTCGGCGAGCAGCGCGCGGGCAGGGTCGGGGTCGACGACCACGATCGCGATGTCGGCCGCGCAGGTCGCCAGAGCGCCATCGGCCGAGAAGCCGACCGACCCGGGGCAATCCACCAGTGCGAACCTGTCGCCAAGGAACTCGAGTCGCATCAGGTTGAGCTCGGTAGATCCGCGCCGGGCCCGCGCC